>JAKMEW010000452.1 GCA_022425745.1 Rubripirellula sp. | reverse complement strand
GACGCCAGTGTCGATATCTCTCATCGCGATATGGATGACCCTGCCGCGGTGATTTTTACCACCGGCAGCACGGGACCACCAAAGGGTGTGCTCTACACGCACGGGACATTTCACTCGCAAATCGATCGAATTCGAGAACGCTACGATATCCATCGCGGGTCGAAGGACTTGGCATGTTTTCCCCTGTTCGGGTTGTTCGATGCCGTGATGGGAGTGACCACCATCATTCCTGATATGGATCCAACTCGCCCCGCAGAGGTGAATCCGCAACGGCTGATCGAGGCCGCCAATCAATGGGAGATAGACCAAGCGTTTGGATCACCCGCACTATGGAATCGTGTTGTGCGGTGGGCGGAAGCCGAAGGGGTAGAGCGACCTTTTCCGACCCTGAAACGAATCCTATCAGCGGGTGCTCCCGTGCCCGCCGTGACCCTGCAGCGTTTGAGGGAGTTGGTGCACGAGGATGCTGAGATCGTCACGCCATACGGCGCTACTGAAGCACTGCCAATCGCCTCGATTGAGTCGCGCGAAATCATTACCGAAACCGGTCCCGCTGCAGCTAAGGGTAAAGGCACTTGTGTAGGCAGTCGGTTTGATGGTGCCCAGTGGCGAGTGATTAAGATCACCGATGAGTCGATTGAAGATATTGAGCAGACCACTGAATTGCCGGTTGGGAAGATCGGTGAGTTGATGGTCACTGGTCCAATGGTGACACGGGAATACGTCGTTCGCGCTGATCAGAATGCGATGCACAAGGTGGCTGATGGCGATCGCATATGGCATCGCATGGGTGATGTTGGGTACTTGGACGATCAAGATCGTTTTTGGTTTTGTGGCCGCAAAGCACATCGCGTGGTGACGCCAGAGCGTACCCTGTTCACCGTACCGTGCGAAGCGATTTTCAATTCGCATCCGAAAGTCTATCGATCAGCCTTAATCGGTCTTGGCCAGAAAGGCCAGCAAATACCCGTGATACTTATTGAATTGGATCCTGAGTTTTCCAATCTAGATCCTGCAGAACGAGATTCTCTTTCGGCCGAACTCATCTCACTCGCCGAACGGAACCCGCTGACACGTCGAATTCAGAGAGTCGAGATTCGTACCGAACCGCTGCCGGTCGATATCCGACACAACAGCAAAATTTTTCGGGAACAGCTAACCGCAGAGTATGATCTCTAGAGCGTGTGTTACCCTGTTAGCTTCGCCGGTTCGAAGCAGTCAGATCTGTGCTCGAAGCCACCAAGTCCGAGCGCATCAGCCCAGTTCCACTGACGCTAATGCCAAGTGAAAGGGAATGAGACGATCGAGTGTGTAGACTGCGTGTCCAAATAGCTTCGGAGCTTCGGTCGGCTCAATGTCTCGATAGTCCAACAGAATGGATTCTCCATCACATGATTCTCGTCGTCCAAGGTTTAGTTTTTTAAAATAGTCTTTGCGGCGGACGGAGGACTCGAGGATTTTTGATAGTTTCTTTTCCTGTTTTCTCTCGCTCGGTGTCAGGATCGTTGGCGGGAAATCAGAGCCTCCGATACCCAGTTGTTGGATAATGTCACCAAGTCCTGACAAATCAAGCGGGTTGAAAAGGTTCGGGAATGCGGTCCGGTGGGGATCCTGTTCGATAACCGCTCGGTGGTTAATTACGTGGATGAGGCGTCGTTGCTGCGAGGGTGACCAGCGGTAGCGTAGTGGGGTTCCTAGCGTGACGATGTCGATATTTGGTAGTTCCGTGCAAGAGTTGATGAGGGTCGCCAGGTCGCTCGATGTTGGTTGTTCTTGTGTGCCGGTGGAGGAAACGGACAAGTGTCGAATGAGCTTTCTTTTAATTTGTGAGTTGGAGTGGTTAAGAAGAGTGAGTAACGCTAATAGATTACCGCCATGGCTATGCGCGAAAATGAGAACTCGCTGATCTGCTTGGAGGTCACGGTTTAGTTCTGTGAGTGTCTGGTGAAGGCTCAGTGCTCCATGCAATCTGCCAAGATGGTGATTTTCTCCAGACCATGCAAAACGGCTTGCTTGGATCGGGGCAGTTTGCGGATTGGAGTGTCCCGCTCGGAGGAACTGATTCACCTGCGTTATATAAGCTTCAGGGAAATTGCCTTGTGACCCCGAAATGGTATCAACTCCGCGTTTCGACCATTCTTTGAGGGTTCGATCCAGTTGCAAACGCCGTGTTAGTAGCGGAGAGATGCGACTCAGGTTCCTAGCGATTCCCGTCAGGTCATTTCCTGCAAATGTGCCGTGAATGTAGAGGAGTTTTGAAATGTTACGCTGCTGCAGTCGACTCACCACCTCATGCGGCGACTTGCCGACTTCTTGGTAAATTTGGGGCGGTTGTATCTTGGCGATTCCGGACGCTTCTTTTCCGCTGAGCGTGTGGTGGGGGAACGATAGCGTTTTTTTTCGCAGCACTCTGATACGCCTGGTGGATTTGCCTGAACTCAAGCCGACAGATGATACACCTTAGTCCTGCCTCGGACTGCTGTTCCGTTCATTTCTAGCAAATTATGACTGCTAGTAAGAGGCGATTTGAGAGGCGCATACCCCTGCATTGTCCCCATCTGGTCTGGTTCCAGATAGGATCGGAAACTTGACGGAAGATGGAGTTCTTCTGGTATACTCTCGCGAGCTAGAGTTTATGAATTTCATCGAAAAACGAAAGGTTGACGGATGCAAAGGCGTGACTGTTTAAGGGTGGGCGTTGGACTCGCTGCCACTTTAGCTGCATCAAAGGGAGCGTATCTTCAAGCACTGGAGAAAGCATCGGAGAATACAGTGAATCACGCTGCTGTGGATCGATATCGTTCGAAAATCGGTATCCAGCTCTATACGCTTCGAAATGAGATCGGCAAGAATGTCAAATCGACAATACGTGCCGTCGCCGATGCGGGATATCAGCAGGTTGAACCATACGGCTTTCCGAATGCCGACGAAATGATCTCTGAAGCCAAGAAGTGCGGGATGGAGGTCAATTCGAGCCACTTCGCTTGGGACTCGGTTGTCGATCCTAGTCGAAAGGACGTACCATCCTTTGAAAGCATCCTAGATGCAGCCAAAAAGCACGGTCTCTCGCATCTGGTGATTCCCTACCTTCAGGGAGAGGTTCGCGAGACGCTTGACGATTACCGAGTGCTCTGTGATCGGTTCAATGAAGCTGCCGAGAAAGCTGCAAAACACGGAATTCAACTTGCCTACCACAACCATGCGTTTGAATTCGAGCCCAAAGAGGGCGGGAAGTGCGGTTATGACATCATGATCGAACGATTCTCGGACAAGATGAAGTTTGAGGTGGATGTGTTTTGGGTTGAGGTGGGTGGTCGCAATGCAGCTGAGTTGATCCGAGGTCTCTCGGGACGCGTCTCGCAGCTTCATCTAAAGGACTTGGGAAAATCTGAGAAGACGCCGAATTTTGGTTCGGTACCTCAGGGTGCGTTTGAGGAACTGGGCGACGGTAAGATTCCCATGGTTCCAATTTTGGAAGCCGCACTAGCCTCTGAAGTTGATCATTGCCATGTTGAACAAGATCACTCTCCGCACCCAATCAAGAGTATTCAACAGAGCAAGGCACACTTAGATCAGCTGGGCTAGGTTTGAATCGGTTTAGTTCTGAATCGAGTTAGTACACTGGTGCGACCAGTCGTCATGTTTTAGGAAAGGCTCGTTCGCTTCACTTCACGCGGCGCTCCTTTGAGGGCCAACAGGTTATTGGAATTTCAACAGGATCCAAATTGCATGAACAGAATTGTTTTGATCATCGCCTTGCTATTCGGTGTTGTCGCACCGCCATCCGACGCGAAGGGAGAGGTTAAGGTAGGCGATATGATGCCGTCGTTCGAATTGGTTGGCAGTGACGGGGTGACGTATCGTGGAGACGATCTCAAGGGGAAACGTGCCTACGTGATTGCTTGGTTCCCCAAAGCTTTTACGGGTGGATGCACGAAAGAATGTAAGTCCATGCGTGAGTCGGGTGAGCAGTTACGCGAGTATGACGTGGCGTACTTCACAGCGAGCGTTGATCCAGTAGGCAAGAACACGGATTTTGCGGGAAGTCTCGAGTTGGATTACCCAATTCTTAGCGATCCGGATAAGGCGCTCTCAAGCAAATTGGGTGTGCTCAATGATCGAGGATTCACCAATCGCTGGACATACTACGTCGGTGTAGATGGTAAGGTCCTGTTTATTGATCGATCCGTCAAAACGACCACTCACGGTTCGGACATCTCAGAAAAACTGTCCGATCTTGGCATTGCCAAGAAGGAAAAGAATTGATCAGCGTTGGCTCCAGAGCGAGCATGTGAGGTTT
>JAKMEW010000444.1 GCA_022425745.1 Rubripirellula sp. | reverse complement strand
ATTCGAGGGTGATCATCGAGCGATTCTGAACGCTAATCTTTGGCTGCGCACGGCGGACCGAGTCCTGATTAAGGTCAGCGACTTCCCTGCTCCGGACTTTGATGCTCTTTTTGAATCCACCCGCGATCTTGACTGGACGCCGTACATTTCCGCGGATGGGCAATTCCCGGTCAGTGGACGCTGCATCCGATCTCAACTCACTAGCGTTCCGGCTTGCCAACGCGCAATCAAGAAAGCGATCGCACAATCGCTAATTCGCGACACACAAAGCACAACACTTCCTGAAAATGGAGCAAGTTTTCGCGTTGACTTTACTCTGCTAAAAGATCACGCAACCTTAACGATTGACACCACGGGCATTGGCCTGAACCGTAGAGGTTACCATCGTGCGGGCTCATCTCCTCAAGTTAAAGAAACACTTGCTGCCGCGCTAATCATGCTCAGCTATTGGCGTAATGGACGCCCCTTGGTTACCCCGCTTTGCCGTGGCGGGACCATCGCGATCGAAGCAGCCATGATTGGCTTGAATATGGCACCAGGGATCGGTCGGTCCTTTGCATGCGAAGATTGGTCAACCGACTACCTATCCCTATCCCAAGAACTACGCAATGAAGCTGAAAGCCGATGCGATCAAAAACTTGACACTCGCATTCTAGCTTTTGACCCTGACGAACGAATGATTGCGAAGGCGCGCGCGAACGCAAAGTTTGCTGGGGTCACCGACGCAATTCACTTCGATTGTGCAGAACTGCATCAAATCCGAAACCAAAGGCGATTTGGATGCTTGGTGGCAGTTCCACCGTCCGAGGAACATTTTTCTTCGCTACGTGAACGCGATGAGTACTACCAGCAACTACCAGATCTCTTCAGGCGACTCCCAACGTGGTCACACTATGTCCTAGCCGATTTCAGAAAACTTGAATCACTGCTTGGTCGTCCCGCTGACCGCCGCCGCAAGCTTTATAGCGGCGGGACACCAATGACCTATTTTCAGTTCCATGGCCCTAAGCCGGTAACGAACGCACCCAATGATGATGCGAAAGACCTTGATCACACGATAGCCCCCGATAATTCCGCGATTAAAACCTCCGCCATAGCCAACAAGGGTGGAACCTCTTTGACCACCGGGGGATCGTCAGCAGAACCGTCTACAATGGAAACGAGCAACACCGAAGCGAGTTGCCAACCCAAACGTGAACCGCGTTACGAACATGCATCGGGTCCCGCTGCATTCGGCGAACTCTCAACGAAATCTCGAGAGCAAGCCGAACTGTTTGCCAGCCGAATTCGAAAGCGAGTTAAGCATCTCAGAAAATGGCCAACCAAGCGTGGCATCACCTGCTATCGGATCTACGAACGAGACATTCCCGAGATCCCTCTCGTCGTCGATCTTTACGAAGATGCGATTCATGTCACCGAATATGATCGACCGCACGATCGAGATCCGGCGGAACATGGCAACTGGCTGGAACTTATGGCTCAGACCGCTGCAGACGGATTGAACGTTGCAAAGCAAAACATCTACTTGAAGCTTCGTGGCAGACAAAAAGGAAAAACACAGCACGACAAAGTTGCCGAAACATTCATTCGGAAAGAGGTACAAGAGGGCGGACTCAAATTCCTGGTCAATCTTGCCGACTACGTTGATACCGGACTTTTTCTTGATCACCGGATCACTCGCGAAATGGTTCGTGACCAAGCGAAGGGAAAACACTTCCTGAACCTGTTCTGCTACACAGGATCTTTTACTGTTTATGCAGCAGATGGTGGTGCACAGAGCACCGTCAGCGTCGATCTCTCTCGAAACTACTTAGACTGGGCGAAAGCAAATCTTGAGATCAACGGACTCAACGGCCAGCAACATCGGTTCGTTTATCAAGACGCCATGCAATTTATTCAAGAACATCCTGCGAAACCCACTTACGATCTAGTGGTCATCGACCCACCCACTTTTTCCAACAGCAAGCGAACCGAAAAAGACTGGACGGTTCAGGGGCAAGCCGAACAATTGCTCGAGCGTGTCCTTCCGTTAGTTATCCCTGGTGGCGTCATTTACTTCTCAACCAATTTCCGAAGATTTAAATTTCAGCCAGAGAATCTAAATCTGAGCGAAGCTCATGAGATCTCTCGTCAAACGGTTCCCGAAGATTTCCGCAACCGCCGCATTCATCGCTGTTGGCGGCTCGTCCGTTAAGGCGAATGACGCAATAAACGGATCTGCGAAGCGAAATCTGCACGCAGATCACTCTTTGCTTTATCAACAAATCATTGAAATTGTGGTGAGTGCAGAAAAGCGTACAACCCGATCAGGGTCTTACCGTCGCGAATCCGACCCTCTTGAATCCACTGAATGATTTCGGATCTTGAAGCGATTCGATTCTCAATCTCTTCCACTGCCTCCCTAGCATGCTCGCCTGCAGTCAGCCCCTCGGCGACATAAAGATACATCAATTCATCGCTAATCCCCGGGGCAGAATAAAACTCATGCAGTAAGGTGAAGCGTTCCGCCCGATACCCAGTCTCTTCAGCCAATTCCCTGACAGCAGTTGCCTCCGGTGTTTCATCCCAATCCATGGTTCCCGCTGGCAGTTCGAGCAACGTTTCACCGACCGTTGGACGAGAATTTTCAATCAAAACAATATGGTCACAATCCAGAACGGGAACCAAGACGACCGCCCCCGGGTGACGAATTACCTCACGCTCATAAGTCTTACCGTCGCTTCCCTCGAGGTGCATCAAGTGCACATTGAAGCGATTACCACGCAGCAGGACGGTTTCATTTTTATTCGAGGGCATCTTCGTTCCTCTGTGACCTTCCATCAGGTTGTATCGTTCGAATGGATATTTTAAAACTCCACTCGCCGGCGAACCGATCCGATCACCAAGACCGCATCAATCGAATTCGCCGCCCACGATGTAAGACTAGCAACGACCAATTACATCGAGAAGCCCTGACATCGAGAAGCCCTGCAAGGTACTGCTCTGACATGACGTGGTTCGGTTTTCTTAATTGCAATAAACCCAGCGGCATGACCTCGAGAGATGTTGTGAATCTTGTGCAGCGACGATTGCGAAAGGTCAAAGTGGGTCACGCAGGAACTCTCGACCCACTCGCGAACGGCGTTTTAGTCCTTGGATTAGGCCCCGCTGCAAAATTAGTGACGCACGTTCAAGCGTCGCCCAAGCGGTACATCGGCGAGTTCAGGCTCGGTGAACACAGCCCCTCGGAAGACATTGAAACCGAAAGCACACGCCCCGAGGGACTTCCGATCCCAGATCGGCGATCTCTCGACGAGGCAACCCGAAGCATGATCGGACGGATCCGACAAACCCCATCCGCTTACTCCGCAATCCATGTCGACGGAAGACGTGCATACGATCGAGCCAGAAAGGGAGAACAATTCGAAATGCCGAGCCGAGAAGTTCAGGTGGATGAGATCGTCGTCCGGCATTACTCGCACCCGAACCTAACCCTGGAAATCACCTGCGGATCAGGAACCTACATTCGTTCGGTCGGGGCTGACTTGGCAAAGAAGGTTGGAACCTTTGCCGTCATGACCGCCCTGAAAAGAACTGCGATCGGGCCGTTCAAAGAGGAGGACGCGATTGACACAGCGACGCTCAAAGATGGCAACCTCATCGAACATCTCCTGCCACCAAGACTAGCTATTCAACACTTGCCTCAAGTCGTTCTTTCGGCAGGAGAAATCCAGAAAGCCTACTTTGGGCAATCCGTTGATTGCGAATGGAACCACGAGCATCCGGCGATCACTTGCACGAAGAGTACTCGCCTCGTTGAAAATCAAGTAAGTAGCACTCCATCCGTATTGGCTCCCGAACTAGCTGCAATGACGGAAGCGGGTGAATTAGCTGCTCTTCTACGACTCAAAAATGATCGCTGGCATCCCCATCGAGTTTTCCCTCCTGCAAAAAAAATTGCAGAAGAGATGACGCAAATCAATGGATAAAAAGAGGCCGATCTTCCCGCATGCCAGCGATGCCACTCCTGCGGGTAAGCATCCGCTAAAATACAACTTTAACGATCCAACAAACACAACCACATAACGGATAAACGACAGGTGCTTAAATACTCCAAGATTAGCACTTCACTTCTTTGTTTTCTGTTCACATTTTCGGTCGAATTAGTCGACCCTGTGGTGCAATCAAGATGCCTTGCATGTGAACCCACAAATTACCCACTTGATCCGGCAATCACCGATCTGGTGGAAGCGGCAATCAGTGACGGCCAAACATCGGGCGCGGTCGTCTTGGTCGCAGATCGCAACGATATCCTGTACGAAAAAGCATTTGGTTATCGCTTGCAGAGCGATGAAGCAGAAGTAATGACGGTGGAAACCGTCTTCGACTTAGCGTCGATTACAAAGCCGGTTGCAACCGCGACTGCGGTGATGCATTTATTCCAAGAAGGCAAAGTCGATCTCGATCAACCGGTATCAAACTACCTTCCTGAGTTTACGGGTCACGGTAAAGAGTCGATTCTGGTGTCTGAACTTTTGCTTCACACTGGAGGACTAATCCCGGACAACTCACTAAAGGATTACCAACAAGGAACCCAAGTCGCGTGGAAAAAAATCTGCAATCTCAAGATGACCGCAAACCGCGGTGATCGTTTCATGTACAGCGACGTCGGCTTCATCGTCTTAGGAAAATTGGTTGAAAAAGTTTCTGGCCTCAACCTCAATCAATTCACTCGACAAAAAATCTATGAACCACTCGGAATGCACGAGACTGGTTTTTTGCCCGCTTCGGAACTTAAGCAACGGGCTGCTGCAACGGAAAAAAGAGAGGGCCACTGGATGCGAGGTGAAGTACACGACCCGCGTGCTCACCTCATGGATGGGATTGCTGGTCACGCTGGGCTATTTTCCACAGCACGTGACTTAGCGACCTTTGGTCAATCAATGCTGCACCGAGGCAAAAACTATCCGATGGTGTTGAATCCAGTGACCTTCGAGGTGATGACCAAACCTCGTGAGACACCGAGGGGAACACGAACGTACGGCTGGGACCATCGCTCTCCCTATTCAAGTAATCGTGGATCCAACCTATCCGATGAGGCATTTGGCCACGGTGGCTTCACTGGAACCGTGTTGTGGATCGATCCAACAAAGGACCGGGTTTTTGTGTTTTTAAGCAGTCGGCTCCATCCCGATGGAAAGGGTTCTGTCAACACACTTGCGGGTCAAATAGCGAGTCTGATTGGACAGAACAGCCACAATCAAGAATGAAGTAAAGTATAGCTTTCGCAAAAACCAAAACTCATTTGAATCACCTTTTACAACATTGCTCAACATGACAGCACGTTTGATCGCTCGCACTCTCTCACTGATCTTGATGCAATGCGTCTTTGTCTTTGCCAATGACAAACGTCCAAATATGATTTGGATCTCATGCGAAGACATCAGCCCGCACTTGGGTTGTTACGGGGATCCACATGCAATCACCCCTAATCTCGATGTGCTCGCGCAGCAAGGCGTGCGATACGCGCACGCGTATACCACTGCCGGAGTCTGTGCTCCTTGTCGATCCGGCATCATCACGGGGATGTACCAAAATAGCGTCGGAACACATCACATGAGGTGTAATGCGAAGCTACCTGATTGGCTTGATCCATTCCCCATCCTGTTGAAGGACGCAGGGTACTACTGCACCAACAACAGCAAGACCGACTACCAATTTAGTCAGCCAAGCCCAAAAAAGATTTGGAACGAATCCGGATCAAAGGCACACTGGAAGAATCGCGACAATCCCGAACAGCCTTTCTTTGCCGTCTTCAACTTCACTGGTTGCCACGAAAGCGGCATCGCCAGCAAGGCAAAGTACGAACAAGTCACAAGTGACTTGGAAATCAGCGACCGACAGGATGCAGCAAAGCTCACAACACTGCCGCCGTACTACCCCGACACACCAACGGTACGCGAAGACTGGAAACGCAACTACGAATTGATTACGGCCATGGATCATTGGGCCGGTAAACTCATCGATGAGCTTAAAGATGCTGGAGTGTATGAAAACACGATCATCTTTTTCTGGTCGGATCACGGCATCGGTCTGCCGAGAGCAAAACGCTGGCTTTACGAATCAGGAACGCATATACCGCTCATCGTAAGAGTCCCTGACAGACATCGCATAGGCAATCAAGGACAACCGGGATCCGTTGAAACACAATTGGTCAGTTCAATCGACTTTGGCCCGACGGTCCTCAATCTTGCTGGTCTTAAACTCCCATCCTACCTGCAAGGGCAACCTTTTCTTGGACATCGCTTACCGTCCGCAAGAAAATACATTTACGGCGCGAGAGATCGGATGGATGAACGATACGACATCATCCGATCTGTGCGAGGAACCAAGTATCGATACATCCGCAACTTCGAGCCGTTGAAACCCTACTACCAGTACATGAACACCCCGGAAAAAGGTGCGACGATGCTGGAAATACGGAAGGCTGAAAACACTGAGACGCTAACCGAGACAGGGAAGATTTTCTCGGCGGAACGAAAGCCGGTTGAAGAACTTTATGACGTCGAGTCGGACCCGCACGAGATTCATAATCTGGCCACAGAACCCAAACATCAAGCACGCCTCCAAGAGATGCGTTCGGCGCTTGCACAGTGGCAGCGTGATATTGGTGACATCGGCCTTGTTCCCGAAGCGGAAATCGTCATCCAAGAAAGCCAAGCTGGATCCAGATATGAGATCCTGCACCCTGATTTATTAAAAGGTCGTTCCTCAGTTACTGGAGATTCGCCTGAAAAGACACTTAACCAACTGGTCGATGTTGCGACCAAGGCTTCCGAGGGGATCAACACACTGCAGGATCTCATCGACGCCGCATCATCAAATGACGCTTCGACTCGCTACTGGGCGATGACGGGGATCGGCAATATTGGACCAGAAGCAAAAACCGCTCTAGAAGTTGCAAAATCCGGATTAAAGGATCGCTCGCCGAACGTTAGAATCGCGTCTGCGAGGGCTTTGGCGAGGTTAGGTGAATCCGATATCGCCTTGGAGGTCCTCAGAGAGGAACTGGAAAGTGATCATCAGTGGGGCCGCCTCGCAGCAGCAATCGTTTTGGATGAAATGGATGAACAAGCCCGTCCCGCACTCGATGCCCTAGAAACTGCCCTGCATGATCAACCCAATAAGTACATTGTTCGCGTTGCAAATCGCGCGATCAATGAACTCCTTGGTACGAACAACCAAGTACCCTAACGCGTAGATGACAAAACCAACCAATTGCTGATGACAACATCATGAGACCAACGCCGATGAATCGAGCTCTATTCCTTTCGACCGCTGCCTTGCTGACACTTTCACTGTGCTCATGTGGTGCGAAGAGAGGTGGCCCCTCCGATATCGATCCTGACGCCCCGAAAGAGTTTTCTCAGACCGAATCGGGACTCAAGTATCGGATCCTGCGAAAGGGCGATGGTGCCAAGCCTATCGGATCGAATCAAGTCGTCGTTGATTACACGGGCTGGCTCGATGACGGAACAATCTTTGACACATCTTATGAACGCGGAGAATCCACGAGTTTCCGACTCTCCAATGTCATTCCTGGTTGGACCGAAGGAATGCAACTCGTTGGCGAGGGAGGAATGATTGAGCTCGAGATTCCAGCAGAACTCGGCTACGGTGAAAGCGGGCAACCACCGGTCATCCCACCCAATGCAACACTCCATTTCAAAGTGGAACTACACCGTGTTGAGCGTTGATCTCGAGTGCAAGTTTTGATCTCGAGTGCAAGTTTTGATCTCAAACGTTGATCTTATACGTTGATTCAAGCACGACTGACGAATCCCAATCCCGCAGCGATTAGCTGGCTGAGTGTTCCTGCCAAACCAAGATCTCGCCCTTCCCAGGCACTGCGCGGTCGCCGGCGTAACGCAGGTAGCCACCGACCGATGCATCATTGGGTAATTCACAGCCGTGCGGCTTAAGCAAAGACGAATAGACGGAGATAAACGTCGGGTTCTGGAAACCGCTTTTGGCAAACGTGGGCATCATATTAAGCGGCTTGAGTGAAATGATCGTTCCTCGCTGCATCCAAGCACCGGCTCGTATTTCAGCGCCGTCACGCAGAACGATGGTGCCGCCCTTCATCTGAAGGCCAACAAAGTCCTTGGCAGGTCCGCCGATCACGATGGTGCCACGGCGCATTCGCATTCCGACTTCGATTCCTGCTGCCCCATCGATGATGATCAGCCCACCTTTCATTCCGGCAAGACTGCCACGGTAAGCAGCACCCACCTGCTGACCGGCCTGCCCGTGAACGTGAATTTTCCCACCGGACATCTCAGCGCCAACCCAGTCGCTGGCATTGCCAAACACCTCGATTCGCCCAGCTTTCATTTGTGCTCCGAGATGCATACCAACATCCCCGTGAGCCGTCAGAGAGCCTCGCGTCATCGCTCGTCCAAGATGACGTACACGATTCAGATCGCCGTGCAGAATCAAATCATCGCTGCGTTCGCCCTCAACATCGAAGAATTCATCCAGCCTCAGCTGACGCTTTCCATGGTAGACGATACTCGAGCAGATCTCTTCGTGAGACATCTCAGCGAAACGATCAGGGGTGATCACTTCCGCCTCCAGTGCGACCACAGGATCTTGCTTAAGTCGTAATGTCACTGCACTCATCACTTACCCCTCACTCTCAGGCGTGATGCAATCTTGGATCTGCGACCGCTCGATGCGTTCCATTTCAACAGGATAATTTTCAAAGGACATACAGTAACGGTCTTCAAACAGTGGTCTTAAGAACTTATCGATCTCCGGATCATACGAAGGCTGGACAAGATACTCGCGGCCATCAGGGGTTTCGCGAATATCCCCTTCCTCGATCACGATCTCCCCGCCCTTGAACACGTATCGAGGATGACCAAACATTCTCGCGATATCATGATCCCGATGATAGATCACGAAGTCGGCATCTTTACCAATCCCCAAGTCACCCTTGTGTGACAAGCCCAACGCACGCGATGGACCGGCAGAGGTGATGGTGGCGATCTCGTAGAGCGTGTATTCGCGATTGATCTCAGGTAAAGAAATTTTATTCTTGATGTTTGGCGGTAAATTCGCCATGCACTCATTGCGGTAGTCGGCACACATCAGCAATTGAATGATTTCTGGATAACGCCAAAAACAGGCACCATTGGGATGATCCGTCGACAAGAACACCCGCCACGGATCGTTAATCAAAAGCAACAGCTCCAACCCAACCGCCCACTGGATGGCGTTCACTAAATTGCTGGGGCGATAGGTGTAAGGAACAATCCCACAGCCTGTCTCATTCTCGACATCAAGGTTACCCCATTTACGGCCAGTTAGTTTGTAGAGCAGATGCTGCCAAGGACCGTCCGCCGTGATTGTTACGGTATCACCGAACAGGACTGCACCCGCATCGGTTGTCATGTTGGGATGAGCATTGAAGTACTCTGCAAGTTGTGCCGCCTCTGATCTCATATTCCCCCAATCGTCACCGCCGTAAGCGTGATACTGCAGGTGAGCAAAATGAGCTCTTGAGCCTTCCAGATGCCTCATTGTCTCAAGGGTGGTTTCAACGTTGCCAGGCGCTCCCAAATTGTTGCAGTGAAGATGCAACGGGTGAGGAATCCCCAGCTCATCAATCATCTTCGCAAATTTCGTGATGATCGTACCTGGAGTAACGTGATCATAGCCGTCAATCTTTGAAGTCAGATGCTTCGCATCGTTACCGTATTTCCATGATGCCACTCCGCCAGGATTGACCGCTTTAACACCATAGGATTTGGCTGCCCAAATGTGCCAAGCAAGAATGTGCTTGGCCCGCTCATCTTCGCCTTCTTCGAGAAGGTCGAGGATGATTTCGTTATTCGCCATCAGCACCAGAGAACTCTTATCCACGATGGGAATATCACGAAGCTCTTCGTGAGTATGCCTCGCAGAAAGCACCGGGACAGCGGCTTCGTTTACGGTGGTCCAACCCATGCCTGCGTATAGATATCCCGTAGCGAACGTGGTTGGAGCCATTCCCCCAATTCCGCTGCGACGCGTTTTGGAGCGAATGAAGGCGTGAGTCCGTCGATGGTCCTCCGGCGTCATGGCCCTCGCAAAATTGATTGAACCACCTGCGACGTGGGTATGCACATCTACTCCGCCGGGCATGATCACCATGCCCGTTGCATCAATCGTTCGACCAGCTTCAAACTTGGACGAGAAACGACCGTCGGCGATGTACAAGTCTTTGACTTCGCCATCTATTCCGTTGGCGGGATCGTAAACAGTTCCACCGGTGATCCGAAGCATGCGATCTCAAATCTTTAACGTGTAAAAGTGACGCATCATTCACCGAATGAATGAAACGGTACTCAAGGGCAGTGAAAGGATAGACAGAACTATCGAGCATTTGCTGCAAAGAGGCATACCGCTCGTCCGAGTTTTATCACACTTGTGATTCTATCATCTGTGGCTGATTGGTCATCCAGTCTGGCTTGGTGGCGATTACTTCTTTGATTCTTCTCACGACCTCTTCATCGCTCGGGTAAGGTGAATTCAAAGCAGGCTTGAGGGGCATCGGCACCTCGTCCATTCGATACCCTGTCCCCGGTGCTGCAATGCCAGCGGGTGCGGTGGTGATGTGCACCCGCGAAAGGCGACTTGTATGTGTCACATGCGGATCAAGCACAATCGTGGGAACCTTGGCAAGGTGGTCAATCGCAGGCTTGGGCATCGTCGCGCCAGGATCGGCTCCGATGATGAACGCACAATCGGTGTCCCCCCGAACGAGAACATCAACCGTGGAGAATTCACCCGGGTTGTATCGGGGATAGCCACGATTGAGTGATATGCCGAATGGATAGCCGGTCTGCCATCGCATGATCACGTCAGCACCTGTCACGTTACCGTGGCCACGCATCGGCATGGCAACAAACTTGGTGAACGCATTCATCTCGGCTGCAAAGGTTAATAGAGCTGCAGCATTCATATGCTTGCCACGGGTCATGGATAAACCCATACCAAAGAACATGACGCCGTATTTTGCCTTCTTCATTTTCTCAATCAGATCACGAAGCACCTCGATCGAGATCCCCGTCTCAGCGACTTGAGCCTCAGGTACATCTTGCCCCTTGATCATGGCGCGCATGATCGTGAGCAACTCAAAGTCTTTACCCGGGCGTACCTGAAGAAAGTGATCCGCAGCTTTCGCGCTTTTGGTTTCACGTATATCCACCAGCACGACCGTGCGATCCTTACGCCCGCGAGGCAGAAATTTGCTCTTCTGCATCAAGGTGTATTTCGTGAAATGTCGCGGATGGCATTCCGCAGGGTTTCCTCCCCAATAAACAATAAAATCAGCTCTCTGCTTAACTTCACCAAGAGTACACGTGACCTTACCACCCAACTGGGCAGCTATTTCAGTTGGACCATGTCACAAAGAGGTGTGACTATCGAGCAGAGCTCCCAAGAGATCAGCCATCGCCACGCACTCTTTCTGAGCTTCACAAGTCGTGTTACTCATGCCGTACACCAGTGGCATATCGGCATCGTAGAGATAATTGGCTGCCACTTCGATTGCGTCATCCAAACTGGCGGGCTGACCATCAATCAGAGCGTCAGGATATTTTTTTTCCGCGGTGTGATTCAGGAACCATGACTTGCCGAGGATGCAGGCTTTCTTAGCCTGATGAATTCGCATGTCATCTGCATGCAGCTCAATGTCATCGCAAACGCAACCACAAAAGGTGCACGTCGCATTTTCTATGACTTTCAATTCCATGAACTATCTCGCGAAAATAAATTTTGACACAACGTGTCATCACTACTTTTGATCACGCGTCGCAGCCACCGGGTGACGCAGTGGCGTCTGAATCATTGTCGATGCCATCCGAACCGGACGACGGAACGGTAAACGTTCAGCCAAGTGCCCGACCGTGACAACTACCTCGCACACGCCTCGGCATAAAGCGACCCGGCTCAACCTGCTCCCAAGCCGCAGCATCCGACTGCTCATCCGGCAGGGAAAAGTGGGGTGAATCCGGTCCGTTGATCTCTTGATTACTCATCGTCTTTCGTTTGCATTCGGTGTGAATTCAATCCGCTCGCAGCAAATCGTCCCTTCAGTATAGACGAAGCAAATGATTTTTCGCGATGCTGATGAAAGGCCAAGCAAATTCATGGTGAATCGGCCTCTCTCCATGGCCTATCGGCACGAACAGCCGCTCCAACCAGCCTCAATGTGACCGAGATTCCGATCAACGCCAAGGTGTCCCAAAATCTAATGCTAGCTATCCAGCTCGCTGCGAGGAATGATTTCGACGTCCCATCCTTTGCTTGTCGGCATCCCGGTCCCATCCGTGTCTCCCCCCATGAGCTGGCAAGTTGGCGGCCCGTACGGAACGAACACGAGACCCTGCGGAACTTTGGCCGTCTTGCAAACAAAATCAGCCTCACCATGCTCGGTTCGCACGACGACTTCGGCGCCATCTTCGACCCCGAGTGCCGCCATATCCTCTTCGTGAACGGAAAGGGTCGTGGTGATCTCTTTGTACTCGTCACCGTCTTTACCGATATTCACGTTGACACCTTGCTGGGCCGTTCGCATCGGGTTGAGCATCAGTCGAACCGCGGGCATTGCTCACTCTCTCTCATTGTATCAAGTTAATATCGTTTTCGGTGATAGACCAAGTATCGCCCTGGGTCACCCTTTATTCCTCTGGGTCACCCTTTATTCCTCTGGGTCACCCTTTATCACAACAGGACACAACGCCCCGTTGCCAAAGGTGGAATTAATCATTCGTCGAATGCGGGACACCACAACCCGGATCGTCCAACTGACTAAGATGAAAATGGTGAGGGCCAAGTTTACCACCATAGTTACCTGCCGAAACCCTTAGCACACCAGGCATCGACCTGACCGTTTCCAAGCCAACCTTCATCGCACGTGCAACCGCTTGGGTGGAGAGTCCATCAATCACAATCTCGTAAACAGCTTCTTCACCTTCCTGAAGTGCCGTAGCCGTTTGACCAACCAAACTAGGACACCAAGCATCATTTGTGCTTGCTTTTAACGCCTTGTATTTCGACCCAACCTTTGAACCGCTGCGAACAATCCCAGCGGGAAATGGCAGGATGACGTCACTGAGATCATCAATTGCTCTGACTGCAGCACGCACTGCTGCAAGCGTCTCGTGCTGACTTCGACCGCACACCAAAAGATTACCGCCACCGATTCCCTTGACGGTCCCAGCAACATCTTCACAAAGGAATTCTCCATCCATCACTGGGATGCGCCAAAAACGCTGACCATCGAACTTTTTAGAAATTTGAAATCCATCACCAAAGAACCGTAACTGCGATCCAATCTTGATTCGGTCTTTACGTCTCTCGGCGGTCATTCCGGAATAGCAGGCAGTTGTTGGGCATGTCAGAACATTTTGTCCGACTCTCGCCGTCACCGCAGACTCGAGGGATTCACGATCAAATGCAAACGCCAAGATGGCAACACCTGGCCGGCCATCCATGGTTTGCGACGGATCAAGAAATCGCTCCACGCCGGCCTCGGCATCACAACCAATAACGCTTGATGCGTTCCCACAAAACTCGGCCGCCGCAATCCTCACCAATTCTTTATCGATGGCTGTGACGATGATCCGAGTCGCGCGCATCGGAAACGCTTCAGCAAAGGTCTCATCTACAATTGCGGTATTGTTCATCTTGAACCTTCAACGAAAATCAGAAGCCTAAGTCTCATCACCAAGCCAATCAACCAGCAAGGTGTGCAAGATTAGTCTGAAAAGAACTGCAGAAACTATTCGGGCATTTCAACCGCAAGAACACTCACGTCATCCTTTGGACCATTCACGCGACACCAATGGTCGACAGTTGTCTTCATATGGTTCACTGCTTCCTCAAGCGACATGGACTGAGTCTGGTGAATCGATGAAAGCATCCTTTCATCACCAAGCTCGTTCAGATC
>JAKMEW010000430.1 GCA_022425745.1 Rubripirellula sp. | reverse complement strand
CGGCTGCAGGAGCTGGAGTACCGGCTGCAGGAGCTGGAGTACCGGCTGCAGGTGCTGCCGCAGGAGTCTGGTCGGCAGTGTTTCCTGTCGAACCGTCGATGCTTGTATTTTCATCAACGAGTTCTATCCCTAGCTTTTCTTGATCATCAGCGTTGTAGATGTAAATGATTCCATAGACTTCAACGGTCATGTCGAGCGGGAATTCGTCTTCTGGCTCGGTCGACGGTCCGGCGCCACCACCGCCCATCATGCCACCGCCCATCATGCCGCCACCCATGCCCATATCTTCCATTCCCTCTTCGCCGCCCATTCCCATCATGCCACCAGCAGATTCTGATTTGGGTAGCATTCGAACTTGATGGACTTCGACCATTAATCGCGAGCTACCGCAGGTGGCAACGAGTTCCGGGATGGCTCGTTGATCCATGTTCAGTGAGAGCATCACGGGGACACGTTTTGCTACGGCTAAGGCCGCGTCACTTGGCTGTGCGCTTGTGAGTGCAGTTCGCAATGCAGAACCAGTGATCGGTTCAAGGGCAACATTAACGTATCGGTTTTCGGCGGGATCTTTCACCGTTTCCATTCCTCCGCCCATTCCTGCTCCCGCGAAGTCACCTCCTGTACCCATCATGTCTTCCATGGTCATGCCGCCGCCCATATCCATCATCTCGTCCATCATTCCCATGCCGCCACCCATTCCCATTCCAGAGGATGATTCACCGGGCTTGGAAATGCTTCCCTGTGTAAAGTTGACAGACTTGCCGATTGCAATTTTTTTGATCTCGTGAACTTTGGCTTGGTAGGGCTGCGATGCACCACTGTTGAGATCAGCCACAATTCCCAAAAGCTGCTTTAGAATCCAGATGTTCTCTTGCGAGTAATAGATTTCCAAAGAGCTCGGTAAACTTCCTCTCCAAGGAAAAAGGTCCTTGAGGACTTGGGTTTGGCTTTCGTTGCTCCACTGAACAAGCGGACCTTTCTCGGCACCGGTGATGTCAACATCCTTCGCGACTCCGCCAGGGCCGCTCATGCTGCCGCGTCCCATTCCCATGCCACCCATGTCCATGCCCCCTTCCATACCGCCGGTCCGTTCGAACTCAGCGGTCCATTCGGTATCGGCGATTTTCGCGAGATCAGGCAGGATGTTTTTGATGTAACGCTGGTATCGAGTGCGGAGTGTTGTCTCGAGTTCTTTCGAAGGGTCGGTGGGAAACTCAACCATTTTCTCGACCGGTAGCAGTTTACGAAACTCATCAACAAAGTCCTTGCCGAGTTCGGCTTCTGGCCAAGTCAGAATATTTTGTTGACGGTCGTAGAGACGTTTCCACGATTCAAGTACTTCGCTTTGCCGATCGCTGATCAACAACCCCATTTCGTTGTGTGAGAGATCGTTCGGTTGCTCGGGAAGATCACTTTGCACTGAGCTCACGGTGCTGATCGCACTGTTGATCTTGCTCGTTTGTGAATCGTTTTCTTTTTCCAACGCTGAGGTAGACATGTACCAAATGCCGACGGTCGACAGGAGCACCAAGACGGTGGAAATCCAAAAACCGTGTTTGAAGACAACAGCGAGTTGGGTTTTGAGTTGATCCATAACTAAATTTCCAAATTCAGGAAACGATTCAATCGGTTCGTGTTTTGTTGTGCAGACAAGCTAAGCGACGATTTCAAACGTGAGCTGGATTTTAGAAATCAAAAATTCGCGAATGAAATCTTCGTGCGTCGTTGCTGCCCTGCTAATTGACTCTTTTTCGATGAGGTTTTGCTTGAGGGCTTCATCGACCCTCGTTGGTTCATTACGAGCTTGTGTCAGCATTGGCCGCTTCGGCTTCCGCTGCAGCTTTTGCTGCTTCAGCTGCTGCCTCGGCTGCTTCTGCTTTGGCAGTAAGTCGATCGCTCATGGTGTTTTCTTGCCAAACGATCTGGTAGACGAAGTCTAATTTTCTCACTTCGAGCATCGGCGGTTCAAATCCCTCCGGCAGATCGTCTGGATTGATCGCTCCTCCCAGCGGAGACTCAATGGCCATCGACGGATCGTAGTCTGGGTTAGGGATTTGCGTCAGCGTCGCACGATTGTCGTCGAGGAGTAGCGGGTACCGGACCCCGAGTTCCTCAAGCGTGAACGTTTCAACAAAGTCTTGACCGTTGGCGTCTTTTTGACCGGTCGGTAGGTCAACTGTGCTTTTCATGAAGCTGGTCGTCATGAATTTTCGCACGTGGTCACTTTCGATCTCACCGCGGTTATTGGGGTCGTTGTAATAGTGATAACAACGAAGTTCGATGACCCATCCGGGACCGGTCGGTCCGGTTTCCGCGGCAATTGCAGCATCAAACTCAGCTTTTTCTTCATCCGTTGCGTTGCGGAACTTATCGGTGACTCGGGCCCAACTTCGAAGTTCATCTGCATGCCGAGCTTGAACTTTTTCGGTCCACCAGTCGGCGAGATCCTCATAGTGCTTGGTGTCCGCGGAAGTGACGTGAATGTCCTTGCGTTGTGAGTATGGGAGCTCTTTGGGGGTCGGGACTTTACCGTCTGGAAAGTTCGTTCGAGGTACCGCAGCGTTGACCGCTTTGACAATCTCGAGCCACTTCAATCGGCGTTCAGCGTTACCCGAAACTTCCTTACCAAGGTTGTTGAGGTAGGTTAGTTGCGTGTTGAGTTTACCATCCTCGCTGGAGTGGCCATCGGCGTAACTCTTCATCGAGTCAACTGCCGAAAGCGATTCCTTCCAGACAACATCGCGAGTGGTCGACCAGCTTTGTTCCACTAACCAGTAGTGTGTTGTCATCGCGAGCATCAACGCGGCCATGCCGGCTAGCGTCCAAGGCTTTTTGGCTCGGATTAATCGCTGAGTCAAAATTTCGCTTGGAACCAAGCTCGTTTGGATTTTGGCTGCACCCAAGGCTTGTAGACACAAGCCGTAGGCGACTGCAAAGGTGGGTGTGTTGTCTCGGAAAGATGGGATTTCCAGAATCTCTTCACCATCGAGGCGATTGAAGCGATCCAGAACCGTGACTTCAACGCCGAGATTCTTGCCGATGTAAGAAGCAAGTCCGGGCATTTTGACGGTGTTGCCAGTGACGACCAGTTCGCCGATCTCAGCTTTTTTGTCGATGCTCCTGAAAAAGCCGATGGATCGTTGAACCTCAGTGACCAAGTCATTGAAGATTGGTCGCATCGTTTGGAAAATCAGTTTCGGGTCGGTTGCTTCACGGGCGTTCCGCTTGAGATGCTCAGCCTTCGAGAAGGTCAGCTTGAGATCCTTGGTAAGTTGTCGTGTGAAGTGGTTGCCTCCGATCGGCATGCTTCTTTGCCAGATCCGGAAGCCATTGGTGATGATCAAATCGCTCGAGTCCGTTCCGATCGATAGCAGCACGGTCGATGGTGGCGGATCATCGGCATTGAAGTTGTCTTCTTCGAGACGTTCATTTAGACGATCAAACGCCAGCATGTTGTAGAGAGCAACCGGTGACATCTGCACGATCGAGACTTCCATGTCGACCGCATTAAATGGCTCAAGTTGTCTGTATGCCTGTTCTCGCTTCATCGCGAACAAGCCGACTTCGCTTTCCAGTGCATAGCCTTCTTCGACCATGCTTCCGGGCATGATTTGGTAATCCCAAACCACATCAGAAAGTTCGAACGGAATTTGTTGCTTCGCTTCGTATCGAACGATGTCGGAGATTTTTTTGACTTCGACCGGAGGTGGCTTGAAGAATTTCGCCAAACCACTTTGCCCAGGAACGCTGATGCAAACCTTGTCGGTGTAAGCCGACTCGTTGCGATCCAAAAACTGCTGGAGGGCCTCGTGGATTAGATCCTCCGCCACCGCTT
Organism: Rubripirellula sp.; assembly: GCA_022425745.1. Classification (GTDB taxonomy): domain Bacteria; phylum Planctomycetota; class Planctomycetia; order Pirellulales; family Pirellulaceae; genus Rubripirellula. The sequence continues at coordinate 14,674 of JAKMEW010000430.1, read as the reverse complement.
CGGGTTGGCTCAAAATTTTTGGGTACTCGATGTAATCGAAGGCGGTTGCAACTGCGCGACCATCTTCAAGCTTGCACTGCAAAGCTTTTAGAGCGGTCTGCCCAATTTCAACTCCCCAAACACTTTGACTGCTTGCCATGTTGCTTCTGTGTTTCCCGAGTAATCGAATCAAGGGTGATCAAAACTAGGGGCGTTCGATTCCACGAATCAATAGGTGGAGAAAAACATCCCTCTCGATACGTTGTTAGATGAGACGCTACCGCATCGAGGCATCGGTCTCATTCCGAGGGTAATACAATCCAAGGTTACTAAAAATGTCGTGACCCCCGAAACCTTTGTTGTCAATGATCAGCAAAGAATTAGGGCAGGCGCGGATTTTTAGCGGCGGAACCGACCTCCCCATTCTACAGCGTTTTTCCGCATTTGGTGTCTTCTCTTTTGCAGGAAGACCAAGGAAAGAGGAAGGAAGTGCGGGTTTTTTCGACTGTCAGTCCCCCAGCGAACGGATTCTCCTCCCGATCGGACACTTCTGGTCGCAAAACAAAAAGGGGCGAAGCGGCTGGGATTGATGGATTGTGATGGTTTTCCGCTTTGCAGCGACCTCTAACGCTCGCAGGCAAAAAAGTGGGCCATTTGGTGACACGATTGGGCAAAGCGAGGCGTGAAAGTCTGATTCTTCCTGCAAATTGTTCGGGTCGGCGGAAAAGTCGGGTAATTAAACATGACCAGCCCATCGAAGCGGTGGCTGATGCGGTTAAGTTAGTGGTGGATGCGACAGCTTGTCTGACCTCTGTATTGTGAACTTTCTACCGCTAAGAAACTCCCGCCATGCCGCTTTTCCAAGAGTGCTGCGTTCTCATTCCGGCCACCAATCTCGAGGATTTCCCATCGCAACTCTCCGATTCGGAAGCTCGAAGTCTGCTGGGTGCTTGGACCGTTCTGTGGCATCCCTCGCTCCTCGCTGAAATGGAGCAGGTACCTGCTTGGTATCGTGCAGACTCTCCCCCGGACTTGCTCGACAACCGGCTGATCGTGGTGCCGGAGCCGTCAAGCAAGCAATTGCCAGAGGGATTTCGCGACCGAGCAATGAAGAATCGCAATTGCCATTGGTTCGAGGCATCGTCTCGCGAAGGATTTTTAGAGCAATTTCCGTGGGATCGTTTGCCGCCCCTCTCCGCTGAGTCTTTGGAGGTTGCTCCAAGGAGCATCTCAGCCAGTGATTTTTTTGCTGCTGCCTACGCGGCGCTTCAGGTCCAAATCATGACCAAACGCCTGCGTTACACCAGTAACCTCGACGAACTCCACCTTCAAAATTGTGCTGTGAACGCAGCCAAGGCGTTCGTAGCAGGGGATGGCCCGGCTGCTGCTGAGTCTCTTCATGATCTTTTTGATTGCTTGGCTGAAGAGCGAGACCATTATTTCTCGTCAGACCCTCACCTCCTCGATCTTGTTCTCACCGGTCCCACGACAGTCAATCGTCTGCCCACCTTATTTTCCAGTCTCGCAGCGAGTGACAACGCAGCCGTTCCAAATGACCACGGGCAATTGGAATCGGACGATGTGTCTAGCTCTGCCTCTCTCGAGGCAGATGAAGCATCCGAGGAACCAGTGGGGGCTAGTCTGCCCACGCCGTGCAATCTGCTTGTCGATACCGACGCCGCCGCGGCGATCGCAAAATTACCTGAGCACGAACTCGATCAATTCAAAAATGCACTTTCAAGCGGTTTGCTCAGTTGGGCTGGTGGCGGTCCCGGAAGAAACGTCTGTTTTGATTCGATGACTTACACCGAAGCCCAGGCAGCACTCTGTGACTCGCATCAGAAGTTTGTCTCTCTACTCGGTCAGGCTCCGCCTGTTTACGGTAGGTTCTCCGGTTCCACTCCTGCAGACCTCACCGCGAATTTGGTGCAGCTTGGCTACCAAGGGATCATGCCCATTGATTTCGAGGGTGGCACAGGGTTTGGAGATGAGGCCAAAGTGATCCTTCAAGCAGCTGGTGTTCAACTTGAGGCGTTAACTGCAAAGCCGATCGATGCATCGAGTGATTCATCGTTTCTAACCTTAGGAACGCGACTCGGCGAATCGATCGATCGTGGAGAAATCTCGACGGGGCTCTTTGTGCACTGGCCGGGAGACACCTGTCAAGGTTTCGAAGATCTTCGAATCGTTGCCTCATGGAGTTTGTGTCTGGGTAAATTTTGGAAGCTCGACGAATACTTTACTGAGGGTGAGCATCCGTATCATCACGGTGAATCGGTAATGGTTTCACCTCATTCCTCGAAACTACTCTCTGACCGAGTCGCAGATGGAACGACGGATCCAATTTCATCACTTTCCAATGCCTTCTTCGATGCCGTCACCCGAGAACAATCAGACCTGCTAGCTGGAATGAGTTCCTTGGTCTCCGGCAGCTACCAGAATCCGAGCGGGAATCGGGCCGAATCCGGCGGTGAATCACGCTCAGTAGACAAGATGAAGGCGGCTGCGAGCTTTGCCGAGGCAATCGGAGTCACCTTTTCTGGTGATCCTGACATGCTAAACCCCTCACAGCCAATGAGCGGTGATTGCTTGATTGTGAATCCGTCCTCGGTTGGGGTACGCTGCGATGTTTCGCTCTCTGGACAATTAGCCGCTCAACCGAAACACCTCTTCGCATCGAGTCGTCAAAAATCAGTGACACAGGCAACGGTCGATCTTCCGGCGTGCGGATTTGTCCGATTGGCAACTTCCGATCAAAAACCGGCCGGTGGACCCGATTTGGGAAAGCGGCTACGCAACAGTCTGTTCGGTGGGCCAAAACCTATTGCAGAGAAGGATCGCCTGCAGAATGAGTTCATGGAGGTGAATTTTAGCCCCAAGACTGGGGCCGTGATGGGTGTTTACAGTGGATCCCGAGGCAATCGCTTTTCACTTCGATTGATCGCCGCGGTTCGCGAAAAGGGTGTCGAAGTTGCAATGCATGCCGACACGTTTCGAGTCAAGGAGTCGTCGTCGCAGCAAGGGAGTATCGAGGTCACGGGGGCTCTTGTTGCAACGTCCGATCAAGAAAAGAAAAAGCTAGCTGGTTTCAGACTTGAATACACTCTGGAACGTGGTAATCGGTTCTTGCAGGTCAAAGGAGAGTTGGTTCCCGAGAATGAGCAGGTGGGAGACCCCTGGGTGAACTACCTCGGTTTACGGATGGCCGTAGCATCTGAGTCAGCGATCTGTCGCAGTATTGTTCGAGACAAGTTGCATCGTGTGCGTTCCCGTCGGATTGTTGCACCTTCGGGTGTTGTGATTGACGAAGCTGAAAAGCAGACATTGGTGTGCGGTTATGGCTTACCGTTTCATCGACGTGTGGGTGAGAGATTTTTGGACACTCTGGTGTTGGTTCAGGGTGAGTCGAAACAAACTTTCCGGGTCGATTATGGAATCGATGTGCCTTCCCCGGTGGCCGCGTGTCGAGCAAGATTCCAACCACCGACGACGATCAGTGTTGATCGTGGTTCAAAAGGACCCGAGATCGGTTGGATTTGTCATCTCGCTCCTAAGGAGATACTGCTCTCCTCGCTCGATGTTCATCGAACCAGCGAAGGTAAGCTCGCCGCAGTTGTGCGTGTGGTTCAAACCCAAGCAACCACCGCAAAGGTTAAGTTGCGTTTTTGTCGCGATGTGGGCGCGGTCGCCCTTGTTAATGATTCAGTGGAATCCCTGCTTGCGATGGACTGTGAGTCGCTCAATCAACGCACCGCGACTCAATCATCCGAAGTGAAGTTCGAAGATGATCTGGTTGAGTTCGGGATTCACAGTCACGGGGTGGTGGATCTTTTAGTGGTCTTCAATTAACGAATATCAAACCGTGTAGCGTGAGAGTATCAAGTCAAGCTCGTTTATGAAGTCGAGCATGCGGGAAGGAAATATCATGAACACAGACGAGGCAACACAGCGGATGAATTTTCATCAAGCTGTGCTCGTCAGTGGCTTGGTGGATCCCGAGAAGTATCGCTCGCTGGTTCAATCGCTCAGCAGCGACTCCAGCGATGGTGACAATTCGTCATCGCTCTCTGCTGAGGTGATATCCGCCGAACTGATCAAGTTGGGTGAAATCACTGCTTATCAAGCAGAGCAGTTGCGTTTGGGGCGGACCAAGTTTCGGCTTGGTCCTTACCTGATCACCGAGGGGATTGGCCAAGGTGGGATGGGGCAAGTCTTTAAGGGCGTCCACGAGGTGATGGGGCGGGAGTGTGCCGTTAAGGTTCTGCCCCTGGAAAAGTCGACTGATGAATCGCGGGCAGCTTTTCAGCACGAAATCAGATTGCAGGCGGGCCTGGACAGCCCCTATCTGGTTCGAGCATTTGACGCTGGACGTGATGGGAATGTGCACTACCTCGTCACCGAATTTGTTCCCGGAAACGATCTACGTCATCTCGTTCGAGCCAATGGGCCGCTATCGATGGAAGCAGCCGCGTTGATCATTTCTGATGCCGCAAGAGGCCTGCAGTACGCACACGACCTGGGAATGGTGCACCGTGATATCAAGCCGGGCAACATCCTGGTCACGGTCGACGGTCATGCAAAGGTTTCTGATATTGGTTTGGCTGTTTGGACCATGAGTTTGGATGCCGACCCACGTGCGGGAAAGATCGTTGGGACTGCCGACTATTTATCTCCTGAGCAGATTCGAGATCCTGCTTCAATTGGACCGCTGAGTGATCTCTATTCCCTCGGTTGTACCCTCTATTTTGCCGTGACCGGAAAAGTGCCGTTTCCCGGCGGTGATTCTCGCAGTAAGTGCCGTCGGCACTGCGAACAAACCCCTTGGCATCCACGTCGTTTTGCTTCGAACCTGTCCGAGGAATTCGTGGATGTCATCGCTGACATGATGGAGAAGGAACCGTCGCGTCGAATTCGTTCCGCGAGTGAAGTGGTTGATCGTCTCGAAGCTTGGGCTAGTTCTTCGGAAGATGTCGTCGTTTTGCCGATCGATCGCCAAGTCTGGACACCACCGCCGCCACCCAAGGAACCTTCCCAACTCAAGGATTCTCTCGAGGCACACGAACCATCTGGTTCGTCAAATTCATGGGGTGCTACGAGCGAGAATCAGAGTGACGAATACTCGCTTGTGCCGCTGATCCCTCAGGACCAAGCGGGCGAGTCTGCGAAGATAGCATCACACTTGGTAAACCCGCTCGCCGCTCCAAAGGGTGCTGCAGGGTATGGGGTCGCGGTAGCCATCGCGTTGGCGATCGCTGTGCCCGTTTGCCTGTTGATCGGTGCGGTGATCGGGTTTTTGGTGAGAGGTGTGTTGGATTAGTGGCTCTTCCGACTGGCTCTGCGCTCTGATTTTGCGGACTGATGAGGTGCTGGAATGATCCGGGTGCTGTATCGTTGCAAGGCAATGGATTGGGTCTGGTTCTAAGGAGGGGGTTGGTCGCTGTTTTTCCGGAATGTTCCGATTGGTTCAAGTGTGACGGTTATCCGTGACGATACTGACCTCGGACGACCAGACTGCGCAACCTTTGTGCGAAGGACCGGGTCGGCTGTTTGCGAGTGAAACATCTTGACGATGGCTCAATCGCCACCTAGACTTTTTGAGTGTTAAGTCAAAAGTGGCAAAGGGTTTACAGCGATCAGCCTAGCGGCGGTTCTGAGCTTCGGGGAGTCAGTGTGACCAAAAAAGACATCGTGCGAACGATCTCGGAAGAGGTTGGGCTGACGCAGCAGCAGACCAAAGAGGTTGTCCAAAAAACCTTTGACGCGATTATCGAGTCGCTGGTTCGAGAGCAGAGGATTGAGCTTCGGAACTTTGGTGTTTTTGAAGTGAAGCCTCGTGCGGCTCGGAAGGCTCGAAACCCGCGAACCGGTGAGCAGGTTGATGTGCCACGAAAGCATGTGGTGACCTTCAAGCCGGGCAAATACATGGAAGCAAAGGTCCGTGCCCTTGATGAGGCGGAAATCCGCCGAGTCATGGAAGCAAACAACAATAGGATTCAACAGGATCGCGATGGGGGTCAAGATTTGACCTCTACGGAAGGACCGAGTGGTCGCTGGGATCTTTGATTGGTGTTTGTTTCATACTAACCGATCATTTTGACTTGAATAAAAGAGCTTGTCGTTCACGGAGGAACGCTCGATGCGACGTTTAATGCAAATCATGGTACTTGCAGGCTGTCTCACGACCACGGTGGGCTGCTTTGTGCCTATCTACTCTGCTCGACCAGAGCGACGCGTTCAGCAGTTGTTGTTCACTTCGGATGACTTGCGGGCAATGGTCGACGAATGGGAGCGATTCTGGTTCATGGATTCGCCTAGCCATTTGACTCCGATCCGCACCCACGGCGGCATTCTCTAAGCCTTCATTGCTTTGAGTTTCTATCCAGTCTGGGTTTCCATCCAATCTGGGGTTTAAGCCGATAGGGTTTATTGCGCAAGTGATTTCAATCGCCGTTCGAAGCGGCGATTGATTACGTTCGCGCACGCTCAGAAGGTCGAGTAGATCTTGGGCCGCAATCACTTATTGCACATCTCACGAGTCGCGACCGTCTTTCACATTTGCGTCGGCGAGCCTGTCAAGCGTTTTTGGATGGCGCCGTCAGGAAGCAGATCGGTCGGATGCTGCTTCACGCAGCAGTGACTCATACTCGGACACCATGTGGTCCCAACCGAAGTAGTCGGTTACCGCGGCTCCCCGTCGACCGAATTCTTCTCGCGCGGTCGGGTTCGTAATCATCTCTTCGATTCCGGAAACCAGTGCACTCGAATCATTGGCCGTAATCATCGCCCCTGGGTATCCCGTTTGATCTTGCATGCGTTGGGTGATCGCACGCGGGCCACTGTCACAATCAACGGTTAATGCCGGTATCCCACGGCACATTGCTTCAAGCAAAGCCGAGGGGAATCCTTCGTAGCGACTCGGCAGCACAAAGAAACAACTATCAAGGTGTTCTTTCCAAGGATCTTGTAGCCATCCGTGAAGTGTGACACGTGCGGTGAGATGAAGTTCGCTGATCTGTCTTTCCAATGCTTCCCGTTGGCTTCCGTCTCCCAAGATGCTCAGTGTCCAGTCAGGATGCTTATCCGACATTTTGCCAAATGCTTCGATCAGGCGATCAAAACCTTTCTCGTGTTCGAGGCGTCCCATCGCAAGGATTTTGCGGGATTTGGAAGCGATGTCGCGCGGTGACGGATTTGGCGGAGATGCGATGGCGGAGGCGATTGTCGTCGTGTTCGCGCCATACTCTTCTTGAAGGTATTCAGCGACTTCATGCGTTAGGGCGACCACTCGATAAGCGATGGTGTAGGTTGACCCACGCAGCCATTCCCATGGTTGGGAGAGCGACTGATGGCGTGGGTCGCTTCGTTCGCCGGCTACCACCGGGATGCCAGTTCGACTTGCCGCGATCAATGTCATCACATTCATTTGGTCGCAGAAAGAGAGGATCACGTCGGGGCCAATTTCTCGAATTGCACTTCGTAAACGGGAAAGACGCCTGATCGATTGAGCGAGGCGAGAGAACGCGTAAGCCTTTTTGTTCCGAGTCGATCTTGTCATGACGTCGAGATTTAGGCGTCTAACTTGCTCCGCAATCAGATGCCGGTCGTGCTTTCCGTCGTCGAGCGTGATCAAGGTCACATCATGCTCACGTTCGGCGAGCATTGAAGCGAGTTGAGACAACACGCGTTCCGCGCCTCCGCCGTTGAGCGATGGAATGATGCAAACAATTTTCAAGGCTTTGTACTCAGCGTAAGCCACGCGTTGAGGGGGGGGAACGACTGGCCATCATTCTATCGAAGCGAAGCGGGAGTGTAGGCCGGCATGACGGTTTTCGTTACAGATGTTGGTTGAATTTGGGTGGCGGCCAAACTAGTCTGCGCGCACGCGGCGGAGTATTGAACCGCGCGAGCAAATTGATCTCAGGTTCGATCCCTGTTTCGATCCCTGTTTCGATCTTTGGCTCGTTTAAGTTTGGTTAACCTTCAGTTTGGTATGACGATGCGAACGTTCTTAATGCTGTTTTTTGTCGCGAGTAGTTTTGCTGCGTTAACAGAGCAAGCATCAGCTAACCACGGTAACTTGGCGGGTTTTTTGCCATTTGGGTACTATCAGCCCTATGGGGCGAGTTACAGCAGTTCCGTGCGAACCCCACCCTATTTTGCAACCAATCCGCCCGTTTACTACAGCCACCGCTATTCAAGGCCATATGGCCTGAGCCCTTTCGCGGCGCCGCCAATGCTGCAGTCGGCCGTCGGATATTCTGGCCGACCTGAAACTCCAAGTGCTGAAATTCGAGTGCCTGAGTCTGCATCAGAGCAAGTCTCTGCAGCGATTCCGCCTTCAGCAATCGGCAACCGAGGATCGGTTGTTGCGTCGGAAAGTCCAATGGGTCCTGTAAGGTCAAATCCATTTGCCAGCGAAGCAAAACAGTTGGTCCGCAATTAACTGGTTCGCAATTAACAAGCACGTTTCAATCACCAACGAATCCGCTTTTCGGTTGGGCTAACCGTCGGCAGATTGGGTTTGTTGGAAGCGTTTCAGCGATTCTTCGAGTAGCGCCAGTGCTAAGTCAATGTGCGTTTTAGTGGTCACCACCGGTGGCGGTAAGAAGCGGATACGAGTCGGCGCTGCTCCGCAAACAAAGCCGAGCAAGCCGGTGTCATACATGATGCTCATCAATTGCTTGGCTTGATCAAAACTCCCGTCTCCAGGCGTGAATGCAACCATCATCCCGCAACCGAAAGGACCGGTGAGGAGTTTTGGGTAGAGCTGCGATAGTTTTTCAAGGCCGTGTTGGAAGTACTCACCAAGTTCCATATTGGTTCCGTCAGAGCCAAAGCATCCTCTGGACTCCAATTGATCGAGCATTGACAGTCCGGTCGCAATGGATGACGAGGCACCGGTGAACGTTTGGCTGAGGATAGGGCCGGTTGGGTTGAATGATTTGCCGTACAGAGTGCCGCACACTTGAGTGATCTTTCCCACGGTCACGATGTCAGCAAATTCTTCGAGGCCAAGATGCTGAAACGCAAAAGGTTTGCTGGTTCTCGAGAAAGATTGCACTTCGTCAAAAATGATGGGAATCCCGGCTTCGCGTAGGGGTTCGCAAAGTGCTCGGAAGAATTCTTGTGAGCCTTCATAGTAGCCGCCTTCTCCCGCGATTGGCTCTGCCCAGAAGGCCGCATGTTTCCCTGGGTGACGTTTGAGAATTCGGTGAAGTTCATCCACGGCCCAACGTTGACTTCGATGTGGATTAGAGGAACTGCGAAACGGCAGATAATCCACATCGATGGTCACCGGAAGGCCGGTTCGGTATGCCGCTTTATCTGTCAGCGCAGCAGTTGCTAGAGTTCTTCCCGCGAAGGCGTTGTCAAAAGCGATAATGCGGTCAGCAGGGGTCTTGTGGTGGAAAGCGAGTTTTAACGCATTCTCGTTAGCCATTGCTCCACTGGTTGAGAGGAGACAGTGATCCAGTTTCGCGCCGGTTTCTGATGCAAGCTCGACCAACCTCTCACCCATTCGAAGGCTCGCCGGATTCTGCTGAAGGTTGCCCTGCATCACGGTGTCTTCGAGTGCAGCATTGATGGCTGCTTGCACCATGTCGTTCTGAAGGTGTCCGCAGCCGTGCACGCCGATCCCGCAGATGAAATCAAGTTTGATGCTTCCGTCTGCAAGTTCGACAAAAGGTCCGTTACCCATTCCCGAGGAAAGGTAGGGCCAAATCGGCGGCGCACCCCGCATGGTGGTTAGCCGGTCGAGCATGGACTGGTAGTCCGCTTGTAAATTGGGCTTGGCGTCACAAACCGACGTGACTTTTGATGCATGATCGGCAATTGCTTCGGAGATCAGCTTTCGTGCTTCGGCGACCCTTGGATCGTTGCGTAAAGCGTTGCCCACAAGAGTATTTTCGGTCGGGTCTGTTGATGACGGATTCGAAGAGGCCATTTCTGTCGGCTCCCTGAAGATAGCACGGATCAAAGATAGAACGGAACGTTCATGCGGTGGCTTCAAGCTACAGATTCGCTGTAACGGTGAATCACTCATGGTAACGAGTCGATTCCCTTTAGATTAGCCCTTTATTGTGGATCTGTTGGTCTCTTTTATCCGCGTTGAGTCTCGCTGGCCGGTGTTTGTGAGTTTCCTTTCGAGCTCTCTATCCGACTGACCGCCCTGACTCCTTTTTCTTTCCCTGCGATGCCTTTGTTGATCTCGATTCTCTGATCTGCATTGGATGGGTGTGAGGGCGAAATCTCTGTTTTCCGAGGGTTTTCGGCCTCCGAGTTTCCGAGAATCCTAATCGGGCTACTTGGAATCAGCAAAAAAAAGCTCCACACTAGTTGTGGGGACGCAAGGATGCTTCTCCAAAGGTCAAGATGCGATATTCTATTGACTGGCCATCTTTTAACGAATACTTGAGGATCTTGAGCACGCGGGGCGGGTGTTGCTCGAAACCTAATGAGTGAAATACTTCTCTATTACAGACGACCCGATCCAACGACGTGGGTGTATCTCTCGTCGTTTTTGACGATTGGTCTGTTCTTTGTGTTTCATCGCTTTTGGTCGATTCGCAACCTAGATATCGTTCTGCTAATTCTCCTTGCTCCCGGCCTTCTCATGGTCTACGAGGGGCGGCGTCGCCAGTTGGTTGAATCTGAAATGATTCAGACAGAGATGTCTTTGTCGGACGATACGGGGGATCAATCGGAGATCGATGCCGAACCTTTGGGAGGGATAGGACCGCTGATTCGTTCGTCGGGTTCGACGCCCCCAGATCAACTCACCGGTGCCAAACTTGATGCATCCGAGAACTCGGACAAGACTCAGTCCGGCAATCCGGCGGACACACCAATCGACGCATCGACTCAACCGACCAATTCAGATGGCGTGAGTCAGACTTCTTTTATCGAAATGACGAAAGCGGTTAGTGGATCACTGGTCGGTTTCGTCTCCCAAGCGATTGATGGTCAACGTTCTGGGGAGGCATCATCTGCCGCCTCCGAAGTCGAATCCCAATCGGGGGTCGTCGATGAAAACGAGAGTTCTGTCGAAACTCAGTCGCGTCGGAGTTCTGATTCCGGGGAAGCCGCTTCCACTGATATGGAAGTGCTCGAGGCGATTGTGAGTCAATCCGATGAAGTTCTTAGTGAGACAACCGAGGCAATCGATCTATCGCAGGTGGGGTCGATCACAAATGAATCCTTCATTGCACGATTACTTCGCGGTCCGGAGGATCCGAGAGAGCTTCAGAAGTGGGGCTTTGTTTACCTGTTCGTCATCGAAGCGTTGCTGTTGTTGCGACTGATGCTCGACCCATTAATGGTTCGCCGTCCGCTGTTGGATCCAAACTTAACCACTGGTGGTTTGTATTTCATCGGCATTTCGTTGTTTATATTCATGATGGCGAATGTGGTCACAAGCAGCCCGAGGGTTCAAGTGCAGCAGGGACCTGAGCTTGGTCCCGGCTATGCCATGATGAATTTACTACCTGCCATACCGACTCGCCCCGTAAGCGATCAACCCGGCGGAGTGATTCCTCCACGTGTCTCCGAGTTAACACCCAAGCAGGTGCAATTGGCTAAGGTCGCAAAGACGCTCGCGATCATTGCGCAGTTCGCAATCGTGGTTGGCATCGTGTTGATTGGGAGCAGGCATTTTGCGAATGTTCGCGCTGGGGTAGGCTGTTCGCTGCTTTACCTTTTGTTGCCCTACACAGCGCAAATGACCGGTCGTGTGGATCATGTCTTGCCCGCCGCGCTGTTGCTGTGGGCGGTGCTCTGTTACCGGCGTCCGGTCGTCTCTGGCATCTTTCTCGGATTGGCGGGTGGATTGGTTTACTATCCGCTCTTTCTGTTGCCGCTGTGGGGCAGTTTCTACTGGAGGCGTGGAGCGAGGAAGTTTGCCGCGGGGGTTGCTTCCATGTTGATTTTATTGATGGTGGCACTTTCCTTTGATAGTTCTGCCTCGTTGTCGGATCATCTTTACCGAATGTTTGGGCTACTGAAGCCGATTCGCGATCCGGGTGAGTTTCGAGGGCTGTGGGCCTTGGGTTGGAACCCCATTTGGCGACTGCCGGTGATCGTTGGGTTTGCGATCCTTGCCGTGTTCTTTTCAATTTGGCCCGCTCGCAAAAATCTCGGAACCTTGATGAGTTCGTCAGCCGCATTGATGGTCGCCGCACAGTTTTGGCATGGGTATGGCGGTGGTTTGTACATCGCGTGGTTTATCCCCCTGCTACTTTTGGTCATTTTTAGACCGAACTTACAAGATCGCATTGCCGCCAAAGTGGTGATGGGTAAACAGCCCGTGCCGTTGTTTGGTGACACAGAAACAGAGCCCGCCTGATGAGTGATGGAACTGCGCAGCGACCAGATGCGCTTGATGGAACTGCGCAGCGACCAGATGCGCTTGATGGCTGCGATGCGGCAGTCAAACGTTACGAGGATTTGTTGGCTGGGCATTCCGACCGCCAGCAGGCACTGAAGCAAAAAGATCACTGGTTCGGTGTTGCACGACTGGTGTTATTTCTCTCATTCCTCACGATGACGGCGATGTCGATGCTATGGGGCGATGTTCCTGCGGCGTCGTGGTTTGCTTGGGGATCCCTTGTGGCATTTCTTGTTGCGGTAACCGTCAACGAGCCGCTGCGGGATGAAATGGAGGAACTGCGGAAAAAGGTTTCTGTGATCAAGCGATTGATTGCCAGGCTTAACCGTGATTGGGATTCTCTCGCATCCAAACGCAGCGATCATGTGATCGCGGAGATGGAGTTGTCGCCACTTCGGCGAGCGGTGGCAAGCGACTTAGATTTACTAGGTAGGGCTTCTTTGTTTCAATTGATCTCGATGGCTTTTACTCAGCCAGGCATACGCACGTTGGCCCAATGGATCTGCGGTCCGGCCCAAGCGGAGGAAGCAAAGGAGCGATCAGCGGCGGCGAAAACACTGGCGCCGATGCGAGATCAGCGATTACGGTTTTACACGCTGTCACGGCAGGTCAGTGAAAGTTCAGGTAGTCCAGATCGTTTCGTGGAGTGGGCAGAGGGAGACTTCTGGCTTGCCAATCGCATGTGGCTCTCCCATTGGGCCAAGCTGTCGACATGGTTTTCAATCATTGCCTCGGTTTGTGTGATCGCTTCAGTGGTCGATGTTGCTCCAGCTTTGGTAGCACGTTTTGCGTTGATGGGGCTCGGCTTGTTGATCGTGATCAATCTAGGATTAACAACGCTCATGCTTGGGCCCGCCCACGCGGTGTTTTCCATCGCGATGTCCAATCGGCGCGCCGTCAATGACTATCAAGAAATCTTCAAAGCTGCACAGTTACTTGGCCCGGCGAGTCGTTCCGATGGCTTGCTTTCACGACTACGTACTTTGATGTTGGAGAGCGATCTTTCGGCAGCGAACGGTATGATCGATTTGCAAAAGATCGCCAAAGCCGGTGGTCTCCGGCAATCTGCCGGTACCTTTCTGATTTATCTTCCGTTGCAGTGCCTGACACTGTGGGATATTCGGGTGCTCACGCGTCTCGAGCAGTGGCAGGCTAAATATGGAAAGCAAGTGCGAAGCTGGTTTCACGCGTTAGGTGAATTCGAAGCGTTGATGTCGATCGCCGCTTTACGGGATGAGACTCCCCGTTGGTGTGAGCCAGTTTGGATCGAGGCGAATCAAACAAGTAAGGTTTCGGGAGTTGGGATCGGCCACCCACTGCTGAGCGACAACGATCGCGTTTGCAATGATGTTAGTGTTGGTCCGCCTGGATCGGTTTTACTTGTGACCGGAAGTAATATGTCCGGAAAGAGTACGATGATGCGTAGTGTGGGACTCAATGTCGTTTTGTCTGGCATTGGGGCACCGGTCTGTGCTGAATCCTTTACCTTGCCATCAGTGGAATTGGCAACGAGTGTTCGTGTAAGCGATGACGTGAGTCAGGGCGTCTCTTTCTACATGGCAGAACTGCAGCGTCTCAAAAGCGTGGTTGATCACGCTCGGAATATGGCGAGTCAAAATGGGCGGGTCTGCCTTTTCTTGTTGGATGAGATTCTGCAAGGTACCAACAGTCGCGAACGGCAAATTGCTGTGGTTCAGGTTCTAAAGCATTTAATGAATTTTGGAGCGATCGGTGCGATCAGCACGCATGATCTCGAGTTAGCCGATGAGCCTGAACTGATGTCTGTCGCTAACGTCGTTCATTTTCGCGAAACAATTCGCCCTGACGCTGAAGGTAACGAACAGATGACATTCGACTACCTCATGCGGAAAGGTGTATCACCTACAACCAACGCTCTACGGCTATTGCAAATGGTTGGTTTAGGTTCGGAGTTGGAGAGTGACTCCCAAAGTAACAATTAGCCAACCATCAAACCAAACATGAGTTACAGTTCATTGGGTGATACAAATTCCGGTGCCCGCGATGATAACGCAACCGTTCATTCAACGATTGGTGAGCGTCGGATGGTCGTGCTGACCGACGGTCATTCAGATCCGGTGACCGCTAAGACTGCAAGTTGCCTACTGAGGTTTTGTTCCGATGAAGTGGTCGCAGTTTTGGATCGTCAGTCTTCTGTGAAAACATCGCAAGAACTGTTGGGCGTTGGTGGTGAGATCCCCGTTGTCAGTTCGTTGCAGGCGGCGTTGGACGCCGATTCGCTCGTCATTGGCATCGCTCCTCCCGGCGGAAGAATACCGGCCTCATGGAGGCCAT
>JAKMEW010000428.1 GCA_022425745.1 Rubripirellula sp. | reverse complement strand
GCATTTGCACTGCCTGCTTGACCATCATTCATTTGGTTGCCAAGAGGTTTCTCCTCTGGCATTGCTTCCGACGTCTGATTTGCTCCGTTGTCGTCAGTTCCAGCGATAGGTTCTGTGAGCTTCGGTGCGTTCGCATCAGGATTTTGATTTTCTGGCTGGGGTCCGAGGCGACCCATGATCGGATCTTGTGGCTCAGCGGTGCGAGGTTTCTGTTCTTGAACCGGATCGCCAACTTGGTTTTCCTGATTCTCAGTTTCATCTTGTATGACCACGCCGTCATCGGACATGGCGATCATAACGCCCGGCTTATTGAGGATGAAGAAAAGAACGACTCCGACAATGCCAAAGCAGGCAACGGCAAAGATCGCTGGTACTAGCAGGCCTGTTTTGGAGCGTCGACGTCGTGAAATTTTTTGAGGTTTTTTCACCATCACATCTGCATCACTACCAAAGGAAGGTGCGGACTCCTCAAAGGATGGGACCGCGATCGAATCCAGATTGGAATCGTTACTCTGTGGGGTTTCGAATGATCCCATCGAGGTGACTAGATCTTCGGGCAGAAGCGAGTTCTCAGGTGGTAGTAATCCGTCAGATTCGAGTCCTTCCTGTTGTGATATCGTAGGCGGGATCGTTGGAAGTGGTGGGATCGCAGGAAGGTCAGGGGTATCCGATTCCTTCCGCTGCGTTTGGTTTCGCGAATCCGGTGAGGCGGGAGCACCTGAACGAATTGCAGGTTCTTCTTTGGTGGATTCCAAAACGGCTTCAGGCTTTACGCTCGTTTCGAACTTCTGCAGGGGGTCGGTATCTGGCAGTAATCCGGCAAGTGGATCATTTTGCAAACTCGTATCAACGCTAGACGAAGAACGATCGCCAGCAGTTACAAGCAGTTTCTGGTTGAGTTTTTCACGTTGCCTGGGATCATCAAGAAGTTTCTTGGCGTCCGATGCCAGTCTCGCGGCTGCTTTCCACCTTTTCGAGTCCGTGCTTATTTTCACCGCCTTTAGTTCAGCGATAACGGATTGAATCGTTCCCTGAATCGATTCTTCATCTTGAGTCTCGGTGTCAATCCCAAAGACATCGTACGCGTTGGGCTTAATGATACCTTTCGGAATCGGCAAAAGGTCAGAAAGGGGGTGAACCGAGGGCATAATAGGGTCGCGGCTTTGAGGTGTTCAGGGCGATTGATAAGGGGATTCTCTTTGGACCTTTAGGCGGCAAAAGCAATCGAGGGTTTTCTAATCTTTATCGCAACTTCAAAATCATCTTGTGTGGTTTTCATTGTGGATCAACCTTGTTGTCAGTCGCTGCAACGATCACGTGTTGATGGCCGATAATTCCATTAATGCATGGCAAACTAGATTGGTTGCTACATGGTGCTTGCAGTGCAGGTGTTGAGTGATCAATTCAGCATTGCCTCCGGTAATCACTGTGTGGATGCGATTCTTCGGTAGCCGACTCGCCTCAGTATATCGGCCTACTAAACCATCAATTGCGGAGGCGAGACCAAGAATGATTCCGCTTTGAATTGCTGACTGAGTATTTTTCGCTGGCAGTGAAATCGTAACGTCGCTCCCCCATTGTATCTCAGGTAACGCTTCCGTTCGCACAGAAAGCGAATCAGATTGAAGTTGCATTCCAGGAAGGATTAAGCCACCCGCAAAAACCCCCTCCGTGTCGACCCAGTCAATGGTCACGGCAGTTCCGAAGCTGATCACGACCAAGGGGGCTCCGAATCTCTTGGTTGCCATGAACCCACTCAGCAGTCGATCAATTCCCAGACTCTGGGGTTGATCAACCGACGTTACCATTGGGATGTCCTGATACCGAACCTTCTGAATTACCGGTTTATTTTGCTGCAGACGAATCAAGTGTTCCAGGGTTTCGAATCTTACCTGGTTGACACTCGCAATCACCCAGTGATCGATGTCCTTTTCATGAATGGACTTTGGGAATTGAGCAACCTGATGCGGCCAATCTTCCTTGCTGTAGTCAATCGCTTCGACTTGTAACTTCGAGTCGACGTGTGTGGCGACTTTCGCGGACGTATTTCCAATGTCAACAAACGCGAACGTGGAGGAAGCAAACGCGATTGAGGCATCCTCTTTGGTCACTTGGCTTCCCCGTTGTTTGGATCAACTTCGGGATCCACCTTGAAATCCTTCGCCTGCATTTCATTGGAGAGTTCTGCGGTGTGGCCGTGTAGGTGAGGAGGTAACCGTTTCTTTTTTGGCTTGTTGGTGGGCTCTCTGGCTGACTCATTGCCAACGACGACTTGCTCGCCGGCTGTGATCATTGCCTGCCGCCGACTTTCGACTTGTTGCATCACCACCTCGAGTAATTCATCGGTGCCGGTGCCTTGTAGCGAACTTATTAGGTGGACGGTCTGGCCAGCTTCTTGCTCAAGCAAGTCTTGGACGTCTGCGGCACCATCGAGTTCCGCCTTCGTGATCACGATGATTTGATCACGTTGTGCAAGGGATGCATCATATTCTGCGAGCTCTTTACGGATCGCGTTGTAGTTTTCGATTGGATCCGTTTGGTCTGCCGGGAACGGTTCAACTAAGTGGATCAATAGTCCTGCCCGTTCAACGTGACGAAGGAATTCATGTCCCAAGCCAATCCCCTCACTGGCACCTTCGATCAAGCCGGGAATATCAGCGACAACAAAGGAACGTTCTCCGCTGAGTTCAACGATACCCAGATTAGGATGTTTGGTTGTAAAGGGATAATCAGCGATTTCAGGTCGAGCACTGCTGATGCGACTCAGTAGAGTGCTTTTCCCTGCATTGGGTTTACCGATGAGCCCAACGTCGGCGATGGATTTAAGTTCCAAGATGACGAACCGTGTTTCACCTTCTTCACCGGGTGTGCATTCCCTTGGACTACGGTTGACACTGCTTTTAAAATGAGCATTGCCACGTCCTCTTTTACCACCCCGTGCAATCACGAACTGTTCGCCGTGATGCTTCATGTCTTTAATGACAAAATGCTGATCCGCATCAATCACGGTTGTACCGGGAGGGACGAGAAGCTTTTGATCCCGTCCTTTTTTTCCATGGCGCAGCGAGCCCTGCCCCGGCTGACCCTTAGTGGCACGGAACAGACGCTGATTGGCGTAGGCCGCTAGGCTATTGACGCCTACCTTTGCTTCAAGAACGATGCTCGCGCCATCGCCGCCGTCCCCTCCATCTGGGCCACCGCGGGGGACATACTTTTCGCGTCTCATGCTGGAGCAGCCGTCGCCGCCTTTTCCCGCGCGTAATTCGATCAGAACACGATCAACAAACATTCAATACCAAACGAAAAAGCGACGGCGAAAAAAGGTTAGTTTACGACGGTTTTGAGCCGGTCAAATTCGAGACCATTCAAATCACATCCCTCGTTATCTTAACGAATCAGCTTCAATAGCAAGATCCATCTGATGTCGCTTTTCTTCGTAAAGTTCGGAGTTACATCAAGTCATTGAGTCGATTCGAAGGAACTTCCGAATAGCGGCTCACATCGAAGATCGGATTTGATCCTCAGAGCCGCAAAAATGACCCTAACGGATCAAGAATTAAAGGCAGTTTCACGCGTTATCCGGCCGATCGCCGTGATTAGAATCCGCCTGTGAAGGCCCCGCCGATGGACGTCATTCCGATGGACGTCATTCCGAGGGCACTTCAGCGAGGTTCTCTGAGGGAAGACCAGAAGTGGAGGGGTAAGGATCAAATTCGCTGCCGTTAACGGCTCGCTTTTTGGCACTTCTATCTGTAGATCCACTGGTAGTCGAGACGTTCTGTGAGCCCGTAATGCTGGAGAACATAACTCTGCTCACGTTCATCTTGGTAGGCGGGGACACCAAAGCGAATCTGGTCGTCCGTTTGGTTGATGGCATCGCCAGGCCTGAAGAAATTGAGTTGCAAGGCTTTACGCTTGCAGACCGCTTCGCTCCCTTCGCCTTCCTGCTCGAAAGCATTGGTGAGGCCGGAAACCTCCACGGAAATGAAATCAAGCTGGGGGTCCAAATCAGTCCAAGTCGCGACACCCCACACCCCGGAGGCTGCTTCGTCGCTGGAGTGTGGAATTTTGACCCTTGTGATATCAACCGAATTGTGCAGAGGTGCCTGTATTTGTTCTCGAACTTTGATTTTATCCAACGCGGTGGGCAAAATCTGATCCACTGCTCGCTGTCCCGAAATGTGATCATTGAGGATCATCATCGGAAAGAAGTGTCGAGAGTCGTAATGGATTGATTCGATCCGTTTGTAGATGTCGACACCTGCGACTTGATCAGCAGCTGGACGAAGCTCTCCTCCTCGGTACCGAACGCGATAAACCATGTACCAGACAAGTTTTCGTTGCATCTTTCCATCTGGCCTTGGAACATCGACGTAGATCTGACGCAGTGGTTTGAATGAGAATTCGAGACAGTAGATCTCACGACGCAAAATGACCTCTTTTGCCATTTGCACGAGCGTTCGTGTACGCGGATCAAAGTGCGGCTCACCATCGGGGTGGTTGGGCCCGCCAAACTGAATCTCAGGGTGTGCATTGAGCAGCGTCTGAAGCGTCATCGGACCTTGGAAGGTTTCCTCTGGCATCGGTGCCGGTGGAATGACCGTAATCACCCCAGACGCAAATTGCGTTTGCTGCTGCGAGGATGGGTCTTTCCGGTTCGGCTCCTGTGCTGTCAAAGTGACGGCGGCAGTAAGCAAAACGAGAACGAAGGAGTGAAAGCGTCCGTTGGACATGGCGAACCGTGCTGAAGACTTTGGTTGGAATTTCGTCCGATCTTTAGCGTGGATTAGCAAAATCCACGGATCGATGCTACCTGATTGTAGTTTGAGATTGGTTTTTTCGCTGACTTTACTTTGCTAAACTACCTAGCTTCTGCATTCTCGGTCTTTTGGCCGCTGGAATCTCGGTTTTTGGCCGACTGGTGACCCAGGAATCGAAGCGATGATGCGATTTGGCGGTCTGAATCCGAAAATTGGTCACTCAGCCCCGCCTCCATTGTGAAAGTGGCGATCAGACGTCTTCCTGCGCGGTCCCCAAAATGAAGAAAAACCCAACGGATTGGGATTCCCTGAGCTTCACCATCCGCTGTGACCCGCAAGACCTGTAAGCCCGATGGTCCATCTTCGACTTCGATGTCCCCAAGTGAAGTGAGTTGTTCTCCGAGCTTTTGAACGATCTCATTCTGGAAATCTTCAGGAGAGTGCATTTTTCCATCTGCGAGTCTTGGTGGCGTGCGAAAATCACACTGAGAGATTACCTGTTCGTCCTCAATTTGACGCATTGTGGCGATCCCCGGAGCATCGGTCAGCATGTACCAAGATCGATCTGTGAGCGTTTTAAAACTCAGATGACCACTCTGCTGTTCAATCAGCAGCTTTTCTGGGGGGATCTGTTCGTGTGAATTGCCAATTGAGATGGAGGATGCCGGTAGATCGAGCGGACTGATTGGAGTTCGATGTATTGTCAAAGTTGCCGCAATTTCGAAACCCGGTTCGGCGACCGATATCTCCCTTTCTTCTCGGATTCCTATGGCTAGCCAAGTGCAGGTTTGGTGCCTCTGGCTGTAATTAAGGTTTGCAATCAACTCGATTTTGGTCGCGGTCTGGTCAGCGATCCCCGTAAATTCGCCCTCGATTCGCATTTTGGTAGTTTCCTTCTCAAGCGACGTGATCTCTCCTTTGACGCTCGACAAGGTGACGCTTGTCAATCGGAAGGCAGTAGCCAATGCATTGGCATCGACGGTAAACGCATCCCCTTCCGCTAAATCTGCAAGCTGCGAGGGTAGCAACGCATCGAGACGCGCACTGGAGACTGGCAGTTTGAGCAGATCGAGTTCTTCGCGCGAGAGAACCGTCTGGTTTGCGAACAACAAGTCTTGATTGTTCTTAGGGACGACCGCGATTCCCCCAGTGCCTTCGCGAAGGCTTATTTGGTGTTTTCGCTTATGAACGGTTGTGGTCGCTGATGCTTGGTCGTAGAGGCGGATCAAGCCGCGCTCTGAGCTAAGTGTCGCGTCAGTTGAATCGATTCTTTGTTCGACGTAGCCGAATTTCGCAGTGCTTTGGATGGGAATGCGGATGGCCAGTTTTTTCGAGATCAATGCATTTTCGGGCAGGTGTAAATTTCCCTTCAATGAAAGTTCGGCCTGAACGCGACAGGTTAGATCGGCTCGACTCGTTGGAGGATCAGGCGAAAGATTGTTTTGGGCGATCTGAGCAATCGCGTCACATGTCCCGATGGTATGCAACCCTAACCACAGGCAAAATCCAAATTTCGCAATTTGTTTCGAGTGGTTTATGGATTGCCTGCTGCTGCTGGATTTGTCCTGATAGCCAGTTAGGTTGGAGGTCAAGTCGTTGCCTTGGTGTGCCTCAATTCTGGTGTATTTGGTTTTAGTGTATTTCGAAAAAAGGAGAGACATCATATTGCTCTCGTTGCTTGGGATCGGACACAAAGATCGAGCTGTGGGTCCTAGTGATTGGTGAAACAGTGGTTGCACGCTGGCTGGTTGATTGATCCACCAGCGGATCCTGACCCTAAAGATATCGACTCAACCAACGACTTTGATTCAGGAGAATCAAGCAGTCTTGTTCGTCGCAATCTGAGACTGGCAATCTCGGATTAAGACGAAGGTCTACACGGATCTTGGTAAGTTTTACAAATTGATCCGGTAATGATGATGAGATCATGCCCTGTCACTTCTCTTTGTTGTGGCATAAGTGCATGGTATCAAAGGCTTTAGGGGTTTCTGCCGTTTTTTGTTCGCCGGTTTCTCTCCAACTGGCATGCCGTTTTCTCTTGCCAGTTGTCGTCAGCAGGGCATTAACGCTGGCGGGGTTTATTCTCGGACATCAATCGATGCCGAGTTTTCGAATGCCTCGGACAGTGAAAAAGCTTGATTGGCACGGATTGTTGGCTCGTTGGTGTTGAGTGTGATGCAAAAGTGCAGCCATTCGGTATACAACGGTAATAGCCAGCCCCGACGGAAATCGTTCTTAGGATGGAGCGATACCCGGGCAAACCTGTCTAACAACCGAGCAATCCGCCTGGATTGCAGGGACAAATGGTCGGTTGAAGGACGCGCTGGGAGAAAAGACGATGCATCAAGATTATCGAGACGCAAAGATCAAGGAATTGCGAGATCAACAGACTCGCTTCGCGCCAAAGCAGAAGAAGGTTGAGCAGTCTGCGCTGGCGGAAAAGCTCATGAGTGAGATTGCCGAGGATCGGACTTACTCGTTCGACTACGTCTGCTTTCGAGTGACCAACTATCGTCCTGAAACTGCAAGCCGCCAGAACATTGCCTCTAGCGATCTGAAGCACGACCTCCGTTTGCTCATCGAGGATTTGAGCGACTCAGCTGACATCACCGTTGAAGAAGTTGCTGAGCAGGTTCATACGGTGGAAGAGCTCAGCAAGATGTTTCATGTCGCAACCAAGACGATCAGTCGTTGGCGTCGTTCAGGGTTGGTTAGCCGCAAGCTTATATTTGGTGGCAGGAAACGTGTCGGGTTCTTGCACAGTAGTGTCGATCATTTTCTCGCTAACCATCGAGATAAGGTTCGTCGCGGTGAACGATTCAGTCAGTTAACAGAGGACGAGAAGAGCGAGATCATCGAGCGTGCTCGCCATCTAGTGGAGACGGGTGCAAGTCTTTCTGAGGTCACTCGCCGACTTTCAGAGCAGATGCATCGTAGCCCTGAAACCATCCGCTACACTCTCAAAAATTTTGATTCGGAGAATCGTTCTGTTGCAATCTTCCCGAACCATCGAGGAGTTCTTACGGCGGACGATAAAAGATCGATCTATCGTTTGTATTCCCACGGGTCTTCAGTGCCACAGCTTTGCAAGCGGTTCAACCGAACCCGCACAAGCATCCAAAGAATTTTGTTGGATATGCGGTGCGAACAGATCTTTGAATTGCCGTTGGATTATATCTACAACGAAGATTTCGAGCAGGTGAGTCGTGAGGATGAGTACTTGGGCCAGGAGCCGGAGCCAGCTGCGGCACCCCGAAAAGTGAGGGTTCCTGCAGATCTTCCAAGCTACCTTGCCGCGCTTTACGACGTACCGCTTTTGACTCGCGAGCAGGAGTATCACCTGTTTCGTAAGCTTAACTACCTCAAGCACCGTGCGAGCAAGCTTCGCGAGAGTCTGTCCGATGCAAAGCAGAATCGATCCAAATTAATGGACGAGATCGATCATTTGTATGAATCTGCAGTGCTGGTCAAAAACCGCATTGTTCAGAGTAATCTACGACTGGTTGTGTCGATCGCAAAGAGGCACGTTGCAAGTTCCGATGACTTTTTTGCTCTCATCAGTGATGGCAATATGTCGTTGATTCGAGCGGTGGAAAAATTTGATTACTCTCGTGGTAATAAGTTCTCGACTTACGCATCATGGGCGATCATGAAGAACTACGCGAGAACGATTCCCACGGAATTCAAGCATCGCGATCGATTCCGTACCACAGCGGAGGATTTGTTCTTTGCACAACAGGACGAGCGTTTGAATCCATTCGTGGAAGAAACGGTGCAACGATCTCGGCAGCGTGAGTTGTCAAAGATTTTTGATCGTCTTGATGAACGTGAACAAAAGATCATCGTTGCTCGCTACGGCTTGGGACGCGGCAACGAGCCTTCGACGCTCAAAGAGGTCGGTGAGACTCTGGGAGTAACCAAGGAGCGAATTCGGCAAATTGAGGCTCGCGCTCTGAGTAAACTCCGGGAAGCTGCCGATGAGGCGAAGATTGACGTCGAACTCGGGGCTTGACCTGACCATCGTTGGTTGGGCCGCATGACGGTTGCGAGTCGCTTTGAATTGTCCAAGCGGTAGAAATTTGACTTCTGCCGCTTGTTGTTTGGTGTTAGCGATTTCCAAACACTCGGTGATGAATCATACTTCTCGCATGACGGAGATTCATCAAACAAACCATCGTGTGGAACTTCTTGCGCCGGCAGGTGATTGGGCTTGCGTGCAGGCAGCCGTTGAGAATGGGGCTGACGCTATCTACTTTGGGCTCGATTGTGGGTTCAACGCCCGTTATCGAGCTCAGAATTTCGGCCTCGGTGACCTACCTGAACTTGCAAAGTGGTTGCACCGTCGAAGCGTTAAAGGTTACGCAACTCTCAACACGTTGGTTTTTCCGCACGAGATGCGGAAAGTGGCGGAGGTGATTGAGCAAATCGCGAAAGCCGGCATCGATGCTGTCCTGGTACAAGACTTTGGCGTTGCTCGATTGGTGCAAGCGATCTGTCCAGAGTTGGAGATTCATGCCTCGACTCAGATGAGTATGACCAGTGCGGAGACCATTGAGGTTGCACAGCAATTAGGTCTGAAACGTGTTGTTTTGGCGCGAGAGCTTTCTGTATCAGAGATCGCTAAGATTGCAAAAAAAACAGAAATGCCCATAGAGGTATTCATTCATGGTGCGTTGTGCGTGGCCTATTCAGGTCAATGTTTGACAAGCGAGTCGCTTGGGGGAAGAAGTGCGAATCGAGGGCAATGCGCACAGGCATGCCGGCTTCCTTACAGCTTGATCGCTGATGGGCAGGAGCAAGATTTAGGGCAGGTTCGCTACTTATTGAGTCCTCAGGATTTAGCTGGCTATGAATCGATACCGGACTTGATCGAATCTGGCGTTGCTTCGTTGAAGATTGAAGGTCGCCTCAAGTCGCCGGAGTATGTTGCGAACATTACGAGCCAATACCGGAAGGCGATCGATGCGGTACTCAGTAAGCAGGGTCCCAACATCGGCCGCCAGGATCGTGAGGAAATGGAGTTGTCGTTTTCACGCGGATTCTCTCCCGGATGGCTTGAGGGCAACGATCATAAACGCCTTGTGCCGGGAATTGATTCTTCGAAGCGAGGTATTTCACTTGGCCAAGTGATTGAAATTAGGTCGCACGAAATCTGCTTGCGTCCAGAGTCGATGTTTGCTCTCGGTGATGGGATTGCGATACGAGGGAGCGATGAGCATGGTGAACCGAGCGAACAAGGTGGACGCGTTTATTCCATCAAGACGGACAAGAGACAACCTTTGAAGCAAACCCCAGCGATGGCTGGTAACCTCAAGCAGGATCCTCTATCAGTCGACTCTATTTCGAATGGTGTTTTGCATGATCCTGTCTGGGTTGGGTTTGGCAGTGGTGAGTTAGATTTTTCGCGTATCTCTCTAGGTGATCGAGTCTTCAAGAATGACGATCCCAAGTTAAATCGCCGCCTTCGAAAATCTTTTGCAGGTGAAAAACCACGTTTTCAGCGACAGCTCAATCTTCGTGTGGAAGCGGTGGTGGGCAAGGTGTTGGGGTTACGTGTAGTTGAGGGTGGTAATGTGCCGAGTTACCTCGTTGGAGTTGGGGTTCACGGCGGTCAGATCTTGGAGGCTGCACGGAATCATCCTGCGACGGAAAGTGATTTGCGAGACAAGTTATCTCGACTTGGTGGAACGCCATTTTCCTTGGGTGAATTGCAGGTGCGGTTGGACGGCGGGCCAATGGTACCGGTTGGCATGTTAAATCAATTACGTCGTGACCTTGTTGAAAAGCTTTTGGAGCGATTGGGGGAACCCACGGACCGTCGGATCGATGTGGAGGGGGGCGAAAAATTACTGAGTCCTATCGATGCAGTTAACCAGCGGTTTCAGCAGGATGTGAACCTGGCGAGGGTTGAAGAGTCACCAGCCTCTTTGGCTGTGCTTTGTCGAACACTCGAACAAGTGAGGGCGGTCGCAGAGAGTGATACGGATTTTCTCTACGCAGACTTTCATGATGTAAGGGAATATCGAGAGGCGGTACGTTTAACACATGCCAACGGAAAGAAAATTGCATTGGCGTCAGTCCGAATCCAGAAGCCATCAGAGATGGGGTTACTGCGAGCTCTATTGAAGCATCAGCCAGACTATGTGTTGGCACGCAATCTCGCAGCCATCGATGCTTCGAAGCAGGAAGGTGTGCCAGTCATTGCCGACTTTTCGCTCAACGTCGCCAACCATCGCGCAGCAGAGTGGATTCTTTCGATGGGTGCTGAGCGTATTACGGTTTCGTACGATTTAAATCGTGAACAGGTATCAGCTTTGTGCGATTCAATGCCTACCTCGTGGATGGAGGTGGTGATACACCAGCATATGCCCATGTTTCATATGGAGCATTGTGTTTTCTGTTCGGTGCTTTCTCCTGGCACCAATAAAACGAATTGCGGAAGGCCTTGCGATCATCACGAGGTGAAGTTGCGAGATCGTGTTGGCGCGGAGCATCCACTGCATGCGGATGTTGCGTGTCGCAATACCCTTTATAACTCGACCCCACAAAGCGGCGCTGAAATTACCACTGACTTGCTTCATCGCGGGGTCAAGTGGTTTCGGGTGGAATTGCTCGAAGAGAATTTAAGGGACTCTCTGGCAACAGTTGATCTGTATCAACGACTACTGGAGGGTACTGTTGATCCGCAGGAGGTGTGGTCGCAATTGAAAGCAGCCAATCGTCTTGGGGTGACACGTGGTACGCTCGAGGCAAAGCGAAATCCGTTAGCCATTCTGTAAAGATTGCCCAGCGTCGATTGCTGGAAAGGACGTGAAGGTGATAGGCTTCACCTGCTCAGTGAGTAGTGCGATGCCATCACTTTGCTTTGGATTGTCTAGAAAACGCCTGAGTGATCGGGAATCAAGCGGTTCTGAAAGAAGGAATCCCTGAGCGGCGTCGCATCCCCACTGTCGGAGCAAGCGGAGCTGTGTTTCGGATTCAACACCTTCGGCGATAATGTTTGCGTCAAGATCGTGTGCCAGATCAACGATGGCTTGCGTGATGACTGAGTGGCTGTGGTTGTTCGCAATATTGGCGGTAAAACTTCGGTCAATTTTGACCGTCTCAACAGGGTAGTTTTGAAAACAGGTGAGCGACGAGGTGCCTTTCCCAAAGTCATCGATCTGTATACCAACTCCCGCTCCATGCAAGTTCAGGAGGTTTTGCAGGACCTGTGCCTCGTTCCGCTTCTCTGGAGATTCATTGATTTCTAATTTGAGTCGCCTTCGATTAAATCCGGTGCGGGCTAGGATGTTTTCAAAGTGCTCATAAAAGAGAGGATCACTCAATTGCCGCCGAGCGATATTAAAGCCGAGGTAAAAATTTGAATCGCACGACTCAGGTAGGGACTCGGTGAGGTCTTTGAGGTCGATTGCCGCTCGTTCAATTGCCCATTCACCCACGCGACTAATAAGGCCAATTTCCTCAATGATTGGAATAAATTCTTCGGGTGGAACCTTCAATCCCGATTCAGTGGTCCAGCGTGTTAGGACCTCAACACCACGAACTTTTCCATTCCGTAAATCAACAATCGGCTGATACCTGAGGGTGAGGGTTTCGTTTTGGACTGCCTCTCGGATTTGGGATTCTAGTTCGAGCCGATCGAGAAGTTCTTGATGCATGGTTTTGTCGAAGACGGCAACTTGTCCTTTGCAGGAATTCTTCGCTCTATACATCGCAGTATCTGCGTTACGAAGCGCTTCGTGGGCATCCCGTGTGCTGATTTCGAGGAATGCGATGCCAACGCTAGTTCCAACACTTACCTTGCGTTCCGCAATGGTGAAAGGTTTGGAGATCTGTTCAACAATACGATCTGCAATGGATAGTGCATCGTGCCGGTGGGTCAGATGCTCAAGCAGCACGACAAATTCATCGCCGCCAAGTCGTACCGTTTCACCGTCTCGCGAGACTCGAGTCGTGACGTCATCGTACCGGACACAGTCACCGATTCGTTGTGCAACTTGATTCAGTAGATCATCACCCGCGTCGTGTCCAAGGCTGTCATTGATCACTTTGAAATTGTCGAGATCTAGGAAAAGAATCGCCTGATGGCAGTCACTCACCTGTGAAGGCCTCGAGACGATGCGATTAAGTTTCTCGAGGAGGTACGGTCGATTGGGAAGGTTCGTCAATGAGTCGCGATGAGCAATTTTTCGCATGCTCTCTTCTGATTTGCGACGCTCCTGAACCTCGAGTTGTAGTTTTTCGATGCAAGCTTTGTGCGCGTGATGACGCTGCTGTTTCCCCGATAAAGAAATGGCGAGTTGTCGTACCTCTACCGTGTCAAAAGGTTTCTTGAGGATAAACAGTTGGTCTTGATGGTGAAGAGAATCCAGAGCAGATTCCAATTGCTGACTGCGATCGCCAGTGCAGATCACGATGTGTAGGTTTGGGTCGATCTCCCATAAGGCTTCTGCGGTCTGAATGCCGTTGATTCCGCCAGGCATAATGATGTCGATGAAAGCGACAGACAGAAACTCATCTTGTTCGTAAAGGTCCCTAACCAGCTTGATTGCGTCCTCGCCGTTATGCGCATGAATAAGCGAGAAGTCTGGGAGAGCACGCTGCGAAGCGAGGAACTGACGATTTAGGTTTTCGTTTGATTTGTTAAGTGATGCTGCGATTGAATGCGGCTTTTGGCCTTTGAGATCGTTTTTCCAGGTGGAAAAAATCTTTTCGAAGGCGTCATGAATTCTAGGGTGGTCATCGACGATTAATAATCGATTGACCTGGGTACTATTCGTCATGGTGCTGTGTCAAAGAAGATTCATCAGTGTTTGTATTTGGTCACAAGATCAGACTTTGTCTGTCAGCTAAACGGCAGGTGCAAAGTGACAGTTGTTCCTTGGTGTGCTCCGTCGCTGTTTATCTCAAGGTAGCCGTGCAGTTGCTGCATGGCTTCAACGCAAAAGCAGAGACCGAGACCCTTTCCGTCATCTCTTGTGGTATAGCCTAGGTCAAGAATTTTGGTTTGCACAGATTTTGGAATACCGCACCCGTTGTCCGTGATCTGAATCCTGTGCCAACCGTCAATAGAACGGTGCTGAATGGAGATTTGTTTATTTGGACGTGGATGGTCGCAGAATGCCTCTTCCGAATTGGCAA
The DNA here is from genome assembly GCA_022425745.1 of Rubripirellula sp. GTDB lineage: Bacteria > Planctomycetota > Planctomycetia > Pirellulales > Pirellulaceae > Rubripirellula. Next base: position 1,794 of record JAKMEW010000428.1, on the reverse strand, counting down.
TCAGGTTAAGCATGACCTGATGGAGGAGATTTCGACGGGATGCAATAGTTCCACCACGATCGGACTCAATGGAAAAGGTGATTTCCTGTCGATTGAGGTTCTGCTCGCACTGAGTTGCAATCTCACGGAGAAAGGCACCAATTGAAAACTGTGAAGTTTCGTGAATCTGGTCAGACAGGTTGCTCGTAGACACAACGGTGGATAATTCATGAATCGTCTGGTGAAGTGCCAGCAGAGAAGTCGTAAGGCTTTTGTGGTCCCTTTCGAGGGATTCAGACAGACCTACAAGGTGGCTCCCAATCGATTGTGGGTGGATGTCATTCGACGGTGTATCAGTGAGTAGCGACGCAATCTGCAAAATTGGCTCGGTTGATACACGCGAGTGCTTCTCGATGGTGTCGTGAATCATCGCTTGTAGGTGAGTGATGACGTTTCGCGCGTTGTGTAAGCGGAAAGACTCTGAATCGAGGTCAGTTGGTGTTCCATTCGCATGAGTGAATCGAGTGACAGAGGGGGCCTCTCTGTGCTCTGGGGTTGTTAGAGCGTAATGGTTAATCACTTGATTCATTGATGCTGGAGCGTTCTGAGACTCGGGGAGGATGTTGTGATGATGCCTGTTGACGCTGGGGCTTTGGTTGTCGGTATTTCAGCGTAAAACAGCGGTTTGTCGGGTCGGTCCGTGCAGTGAGGTTGCTTGCGATTTGGCAGCAAAGGACCGAAGGTTCCGTAGTTTCGCCTTTTGAGTTGAGGAGAAAATGAAGTCCCCTCAGCAATCGAACTGTAGTACCGGAATGCCGGGGGTTCGGGTGAACTGGTTTGAGTTTCCGTGAAGAACTCAAATCTTTTTCGTGGAAGTTGATCTCTGACGATCATGTCGAATCTAACGATTGTTCTGAGAGTTCTGTCATCGCCTAGAGTGAGGTTTTCGAGCTAGAATGAGACGAGTTGACCCGTGATTCATTCATTAAGTGAGATCGTTATGACTGAGCGTCTGGACAGTACGAAGAGATGGAGTCGATTCGCTGGATGCATATGCGTTGGTTGTTACGGGTTACTATCCATAGTTGGGTGTGGTGATTCAGGTTCAAATAACGTGACACCAAAGGTTTCAGCCGATGCTCCGGTCATGAAGTCCGAGATGGATCCCACGGAGAACTCACCGGGAGAGTTGGTGATGCCAGAGGGACTGGATAAGCAAACCGCAGGTGCCGAGCAGACGACTTCTGGGTCATCAGCCGTAAGCGACGTTGGATTAGAGATGCCCAATTTGTCCAATGATGACCAAGGGTCAAAAGAAATACCTAGCAAACCGCTTGGAGACTCCCTTCGCTACGGAAGTTGGGACGAGATTCAACAAGAGATACTCCGTGGTGAGAAGATCACGGTGGTTGATTTATGGTCTCTCGCCTGCGAGCCCTGCTTGAAGGAGTTTCCAGGTTTAGTGAAGTTGCATCGCGACTATTCCGAGCAGATCAATTGTGTTTCGGTCAATCTCGATTTTGATGGACGGAAGACAAGACCTCCGGAGTCTTACGAGTCGGAGGTTGTGGCTTTTTTGCAAAGCGTGCAGGCGGAAAAACTGACCTCATACATCTGTTCTACTTCGAGTGATGATGTGTTTATTGAAGAAAAGATTCCTTCCATCCCAGTCGTGATGGTGTTTAACGCTCAAGGTGAGCTGGTCAAGAGATTCGTCGATGCCGGAGAGACGGTTGGGTTTAGCTATGCCGAGAGCGTTAGACCTGCTGTTATTTAGTTTTTTGGAAAAAAATAACGAATGATTCAGGTTTGCAG
>JAKMEW010000412.1 GCA_022425745.1 Rubripirellula sp. | reverse complement strand
CGCCCTGATTCGCCGAGATTTGGTACCTAAAAGCTGAAACAGTGTGGTGGAAAACAACGATGCTTCATGGTTGCAGGCCGATTTCACTAGGCCAAGTTGTTGTTGCGTTTTGTTTTCGGATCATATTAGGGTGGAGTTGGATCTTTGGACAACGCACACTAAAATTCATTGGACGTTTATGTCCGGCGTTGCATCTGATTCGCTTTGTTTGGTCCGGTTTCACGGGATTTTGTTGTGCTGTCTGTTCGTCCGAAAGTTGCCGAGCTTGCTTTTCATCTCTACGGGAGATCGTTACATCCCGAGTTGTACACGCAGCATCAAACTCGCCGGATTGAACGCAGTCACTACCAAGCACAGGTTGAAATTACCAATTGCGGACACGTGGTCACTTGGGTCGGAAACGGTGTGACGTTATGCGAAGTTGCAACGAGTGCCCATCAACCGTTACCCAAAAAACGCTGTTTGATTTCCCAACCACTGAAAGGTAGCCGAACGGAGCGTTCGTCTTGCCGAGAAGGGGTTCAATACAGAACGCACTTTCAACTTGAACGCGTCCAGTCGGATCTTTTTTGGATGGTTCAGCAGCAACTCGGTGCCGATCAGACGGAAGGTCTCCTTCACGCCTTTGATTCCAGCGGCCGAATGGCTCTTGGGGCGATGAGTTACGTGGGGATCGAAACGCGACATCGGTCGTTGCGGCTCCAAGCGATCCATACATTTCCGGACGATCACGCGATTGTCAAAGTTGAGTCACTGTTTTCACTTCCCGAGTAAAATTGACGGGAAAGCATCAGCGTCCTGACACCATCGGCACTTTCTTTAGTAACCACAGGAGAACGATCCGAAGGTTCAACCGAGGGTGATTCAGCCGATAAAACGGGGTTGGTGGGATAACGCGGTTCGTGTGGAGGTGTTGTGTCAATGTGTCAGCCCATTGAGGTGTCTCGCTGGAGTCAACAATTAATCGGTGTGATTGATCTTCAAGGTGGCGCTGCTGTGCACGGCGTGGCGGGCGATCGGGGGAATTACAAACCGGTGGGGTTTTGTCAGGGGGACGCGGAGCAACTCGCACGGTACTATCTCGAGCAAGGTGTTGGCTCGCTTTATATCGCCGATCTCGATGGGCTCCGAGGTGAAACCGTTCAGCTAGAGGTGTGTGAACGCTTAATCAAAGTCGGTTTTCGTCGCGTCTGGATCGATCTTGGATGGCGTAGTCGCGATCGTGGCGTGACGAGCGAGATGGGGCGAATGAGTCGTGTTTATCCATCGCTCGGCTGGATCCTGGCCACGGAAACAGAGCAACGAATTGAATCGCTCGATTCGTTGCTGCTGGAGGTGCCCGCGGAGAAAATTTGCATCTCACTCGATTTTGCCGCCGGGCAATTTCGGGGCAAAGGCCATGAGTGGCGGGACTGGATCGTTGCATCCCTGAAACGCTCCGTGACTCAGTTTCTCGTGCTCGATGTCGCCTCGGTTGGCACAAGTCGCGGCGTTCCTACCGAGTCGCTTTGTCGGCAGATCAAGAGAGAATGGCCTGAGGTTGCTTTGAGTTCTGGTGGCGGTGTGCGGGGGGACGTTGATTTGCAAAATATCATCAACGCGGGTTGCGAATCGGTGTTGGTTGCCACAGCCCTATTTCCGCAAGCTATTGGTTAATTCTCTTTTCAAATCGCTCGATCGTGATTGCACGACCCTGCTTATCTGCCTCGATGATGGCACCACATAGACGGACATCTTTGGTGGCGACATAAAATGATTCAGGGACAAACGATGTCGAGCTTTCCAGCACTCTGGAGACGGAGCGTCCCAGGATGCTCTCGTACGGGCCGCACATCCCCGCGTCGCATTGGAAGGCGGTGCCTCCTGGTAATATCTGCGAGTCTGCGGTCGGAACATGGGTGTGAGTACCAATCACGGCAGTGACTCGACCGTCGAGATATCTTCCGATGAGTTGCTTATCACCGGTGGCCTCGGCGTGGATATCAACGAGGATCACATCAACCTGATCACCAATTTCGCTTAATGCTTGATCGACTGCTTCAAATGGGCAGTCGACCGGTCGCATATAAATTCTGCCCATCAATGAGATGACGGCAATTTTCCCAGCAGCAGTCTCGACGATGGACCAAGTGCGGCCGGGGGCGCTTTTGGGGAAGTTGGCTGGTTTAACGATTTGGTGGCTCGTTTCCAGCGTGTCGATAATTTCTTTTTGACGAAAAAGATGATCACCCATCGTGACTGCATCGACGCCACATTCGATAAGCCGGCGGAATTGACGCGGGGTAAGACCCGAACCATCCGCTGCGTTTTCAGCGTTCACAACAACTGCATCGAGATTATGTTGTTGGCGAATTGCAGGTAACTCCGTGCGAACCGCTGAGTAGCCCGGTTTGCCGACGATATCTCCCAGGAAGAGGAATCTCATGCTTTACGGTTCGTGTGGCTAGAGTCGCGAGGTGGTGAAGTTGTGGCCGTAAGCCTTCGCGTTAGCAAAGATTCTTAGACGAAAGTTAAGAGAGTGGAAATTTGCAAACAGCATCCGCTCTCGATACGCCTAATCCGTGACAAGAATCACATATAGCTAATAAGTCGCGAGCCCGTAACATCAAAACGCCATTTGCAATCTTTTCAACGAAAAGAATACCATCTCATGGAGTAACGATCATCCAGAGGCTGCCAAGTTAAGGCGCCAATTAACTTTCAGGCTCTGTCTGGTGAGTGTCTATGGCGAATTCAATTGGTTGTTCGAGCGTCGCGGAAGTAGGTGATTTCGCTGGATTTCCGAGCGTCCTCCGAACGTGAAGTCGACCTATTTCGTGGCGAGTAACCAAGATTGAGCATCCTTTCGGGACGAAATCGCCTTCGGTAACGACATCCCATTGCCGCCCGCGGATGCTCGCTATCCCGTTGGGTTTTAGGTCGGTCACCGCGATGCCTTGGACGCCGACAAGCCCCGCGCTGGCGTCACTGTTGTCTGTTGTCTCAGCGGATCGGTCGGATCTGATTACCGATCGGTTGAGGATTTTCCTGCCAATACGCGTTGAAGGCCAGAGAATCACGAGAAAGCGGATCAGAAGCGGAGTTCCCACGACAATGATAAGAACAACCAGCAGGCCGGTTGTGGTGTTGCTGGAAAAACCGAGGACAACCGCGCCCAACAAAAAAAGAACTGAGGTAACGGCAAGGACGCCACCGCTGGGCAGAAAACACTCCAGTAGTAGTAGTGAATAGGCCGCTAGGATCGTCAGTCCGATGGTGAGCGTTGGATGAATCATCTGATGGGTTTGTTACGGAATCAGAGGGTCAAACGGTGGAACCGGTCGATGAACACGTGTCGGGTGGGCGTTTTTTTTTTTGCGACAGATCTCTTTAAACGTCACACTCAGTGACGACAACATGATTTGACCGCACCTGAACGACGATGACTTTCTTCCCCGCGTCAATCGCCATTCCATCACTGATGACCTGAACTGTCTGGTCTCCGAAGGTTGCTTTACCTGAGGGGTGTAGTGGGGTGCTGGTGAGTCCAACTTGCCCAACAAGATGTTGGTAGTCAATGATCGTCTCCGCTCGCTCCTGGGCTACGAGATCCGGTGACTCCATTGTCAAAGCGCGAAAAAACGGAACCTTTGTGGCTATGGTTCGCACAAAAAACAAACCTGCGAGTAAACCGGCCAGCCCACCGAGCATGACCCAGACTCCGTGCGAAAGGGCATTGAGTTGATAGGTGTTGCGAGGGATGACAAATGTCTGACTCATCAGGATCACGGCAAAGCCAGTGAGGAGAAAACCGCCGATTCCAAAAATCCCAAAGCCGGGAAGAACGAAGAATTCAATTCCGATACACGCGATTCCCAGCAGCAGGGCAACCAGTTCCAGCCATTCCGCGGTGCCGGCGAGAAGTTTGATCCAGAAGTAGAGTGAGAAACAGACCAAGGCAATGAACCCGGGGACGCCTAGCCCAGGGGAGCTGAACTCGGCCGATAACGCAGCAAAGCCGATAAACAGCAGTAGGATGGCAAACGCATTGCTGCTACCTAAACGCTCGACGGCACGGACGAGGGCTTGGTCGGTTACAGGTTCGGGGATGCTTTCGAGTTCAAGTTGCTTTGACACCGATTCCGTTGTTTCTGCAATCGAGTCTGCAAGTCCCAGTTCGATCGCTTGTCTGGCGGTCACTCCGTTGCTGAGGTCTATCTTTTCTCCGCGTACCCACTGGTCTCGATTTAGCAGGCCGTCATTCCTCTGGCCGTCATTCAATTGGTCATCGATCTGTTTGTTTGGAACTAACGGGTAAAGCTGCCTGATTTCTTGATCCAGGTTTGAGTTGTCGGCGTAGACTACCGCACCGGTCTTTCGATGGGTAAAGCGATAAACCTCAGCTTGTGGGTTGACGATACCTTGGATCAAGCCGGAACTGCGTCCGGTGCTCGACGCGATCAAGCGAATGACATCGACGGTTTCCGGAGCAAGTTGGTTCGTTTGCGGTGTCGCTAGGCCGGGGCCTCCTAGGGTGGCGTCCGAAGCGACCAATAGTGGTTGGCAGGCAAGTGCAATCAGTGCGGCATCGGCCGATGCTTTTCCGGTCACATGCCCAGCTACCGTTTGAATGGAGTCACTCGGAGCAGTGAGCCAATTTGCAAAACTCGTTGAAGCCGTCAGCGTTCCGCCATCGGAATCAATCTCGAGGAGCCAGGTGTTCACTTCTTTTTGCTTTATCGTGGCAGACAGATTGCTCTGCCAGCGACGGATTCTTGAGCTGGAAATCGCACCCTTGATCTGCAAAAGACTTCCCTCTGCCCGCCTCTTTTCTGATGGTGATTTAGTGCGTTGAACAACGGCGAGATCGAGGAACTCAGCAATCTCATTCGTTTGATTTTGCGTGCGGCTAGAGATGTTTAGTTTTCGAAGGCCATCGGCGGTCAGGACGAGTGCTTCTCCATGACGTGACAATACTTCCTGTTCGAGGATCGCACCTGACTCAAGTGACTCGCTCAACGACTCTTGCCGGGCCAGTCTCTTCTTGCCGTCGACCTCGGTAATGAACGAGACCGACTGGCCAGCATCCGTGATTGCATCGATCAGGGTGTCGGGAAATAGACCTCTCTGTTTTGCTAATTCTCGATAGGTGATTCGAGAAGTCGCGTCGATGAGACCTGTGTCTTCTGCAGTGTTGTCGAACCCAGAGATCCGTCCTCTGTCCGAAGCGATGATGAGTTCTGAGGCGAGCAGCGGCAGGATTGCGTGATTGGAAATCGTTCGATCGATCCACGCAACGACGCGGATCGATCTCTGTGGTTCGGCTGTGAGGTATCGTGCGAGTTTCAATTGGTCTTCGAAGTCGGTGGTATCGTCGACGCTCTCGTTTTCAGCAGATGAGCCAGCGGGGGCGTTTCGTCCAAAGTGCAGAACCACGGTCGTTCTTGTCGATCCAGGAGCGTTTCTTGTTGCTGCATCGGCGTTTCTACCGGTGTCTCGTTTGATCTGTTCAATTTGACGAATGACCTTTTGGATCTCGTCAAAATTAAGTGATGTGCCAACAGGAATCAGATAGCCGGTACGCAGCGGGTTGCTATTTTCAAACGAGGCAGTCCCTTGAGGCGATTGGGCGATCGCTTTGGGAGCAGCGTTTACTTCGCCTGTTGGATCGTCATGGGCGACGACCAGGACGCTAGCGAGCAAGACAACGCAAACGGCGCGGACCGCCGAGACAGGTTGTTCTCGCGTCGTCAGCCAACAAAATCCAGCGTTGAGAGGCTTCGGTGTCATCGTTGAGGTGCTGTGTTGTTGGCGGTTGGTAGAGCGATCTTTCGACAGCAATGCGATGTTGAACGGTTTCAAAAAGAGTTTCCGAGAGAAGGATTCGGTGACGCAATTCGGCTTGGCAAGACAGGTGCGGCTTAATCCCGTGGTGGACTGAACACTGAAATGTAGCGTTTAGGTATCTGCTCATTGCCGGCGTTCTCTGTATGATAACGCTCAGCCAATCGTCACTGTGCCGTAGATCGGTGCTCTGTGGCGGATTTTCAAACGGCTATTTATTCAATGGTGATTGAGGGTTCGGATGAGTCGAAAGCGGGATTCGCAAGAGGCTGAGGCAACGCTGCACGGGGACGTATCGTCACTCGGTACCACCGGGTTGAATGCTCAAGAGCGGCTTAAAAATGAATCCGGTCAACCGGCAGGACGAAGAGGATCGTGGATGACGGTGATGATCATTGCGGTCGTCATTGTAGGTTGGTTGTTTGTCTCCGCGAGGCGACAGAGCCGTGGCCTGCCGGCTGGTAATACGGCGATGGCGGATGTACCCACGAGATACCAAGCCGACCGTGCGATGCGTTACCTGCAAGAGATCTGCAAAATTGGTTCTCGAGTGACCGGTTCCCCCGGCATGGACCAGCAGCAGGCGTGGCTGAAAGGCTTTTTCGCTAAGCAAGGTGCAGCAGTGAGTTTCCAGAATTTTGAGATTCGGCATCCCGAGGATGGATCGCTCGTGCCGGTTTCGAATCTGGTTGCAACGTGGTTTCCCGAGCGGCCGAAAAGATTCTTATTGTGTGCTCACTACGACACTCGGCCATTTCCGGATTCAGACCCCAGAAACCCCAAAGGGCGATTCATCGGAGCCAATGACGGCGGTAGCGGAGTCGCTGCTCTCATGGAACTGGCCCATCAATTGAGGGATCTGCCCAGCGAGATCGGTGTTGATATTGTGCTATTTGACGCAGAGGAGTTTGTTTGGATGCAAGGAAGGGATGAGTACTTTCTCGGTTCCAACTTCTTTGCCGAAAAATATCGTGCAGACCCACCAGATATTCGTTACGAATCGGGGATCCTGCTGGATATGGTTGGCGATCGGGAATTGAAGATCTATTACGAAGCTAACAGTCTTAGGTATGCACGGGACGTTGCACGTGGAATCTTTCAAACCGCGCGTTCGCTAGGGGTCGATGCTTTTGTCCCCAGAAGTCGTCACCGAATCGAAGATGATCACATCCCCCTGAATGAAATAGCCAAGATTCCAACCGTTGATCTGATTGATTTTGACTATCCGAGACCAGGCTTCGGTGTGCCAAGTTATTGGCATACTGAGCAGGACATCCCCGAGAACTGCAGCGGGCAGTCACTTGCAACGGTTGTTTGGGTGGTACACCAATGGTTGCTTGAGCAAGCGAGTGTTGTGTCGGCTAACGTATCAGGTGATCAGGTTGGGACGAACGGAATCGGAGCGAACTGAATCAGACAGGAGCCTTGACAATGTTTGAAGGTAGTTTAGTTCTCGGTGCAACGCTCTGTTTATTTGCGGGATGGTTGCATCGCACTGAGCAACGAGGGTGGCCCAACGAAACGTTTCATACGGAGTTGGATCAAGAATACCGAGTCGCTCGATTGCGTTCCCGTCGTCGCATCAACTTTTTGATTGCGGTCTGCGGGGTTTTAATTCTGATTGCCGCGTTTGCAAGTCCTGGTAATCTCTGGGCGATTTGTTGGATTTTGGTGATGATGGGTTTGGTGTTAGTCGTTTTTCTTGCGGGAGTCGACGCATTTAGAACGCACCGTTATCACCAACGGAAATTACCTGAGATTCGAAAGCAATCGTTTGGTGATGACGAATCTTGAGACTCTCTGAGTTTTTTGCGGACTGCTTTTGGTTTCAGCCCTATTCCCCTTTTTTTGGATCATCACGGTGGATCTTTCTGATCTCAGGCAAGAGTACGCGGATCGTGAACTTGATATTGAGCATGCGTTACCCGATCCACACACGCAATTTGAAACGTGGTACCGAGAGGCAGAGAAAGCGGAATTACTGGAACCGAATGCGATGGTTTTGGCTACCGTTGATGAGCATCAGCGACCGGCGCAACGCACGGTGCTACTCAAGTATTTCGATCACAGTGGATTTGTTTTTTTTACCAACTACGGGAGTCGGAAATCGCAGCATCTTGATTCGAACCAGCGAGTCTCGCTGCTGTTTCAGTGGCTACCATTGCAGCGTCAGGTCGAGATAAGTGGTGTTGCAGCTAAGGTGAGTCCGGCCGAAACGATGAAGTACTTTCTAAGTAGACCCCGAGGTAGTCAGCTTGGTGCGTGGGTCTCGCGTCAGAGCGAAGTAGTGACATCTCGATCAATTCTCGATTCAAAACTCGCGGAGCTCAAGCAGAAATTTAGTGGCGGAGAGATCCCGGTGCCGAGTTTTTGGGGTGGGTACAGGATTTGTGCTGAGCGATTTGAATTCTGGCAGGGACGTCCCAATCGTCTTCATGATCGTGTCTGTTATGAGCCTCTCGCCGGTGACGATAAGGTCACCGCTTGGACGCGTAACCGACTCTCGCCCTGATCGGGATTCGAGACACCACTTGGCCGTAACTACTGAATTGAACTCTGGATCTGCTTGATCACCAGTTGGCTTGCTTCGAGTTGTCTCGAGAGTCGATCGGTTTGCACGAGTTCTCGACGGATGCATGTGACCTGAACGATTTGTTCTCCGACTCTACGGCTAACGGCGATAAAGACCACACCGTCCATCTCTCGAGGGGCGTCGGGACCGAAGTGTCCGGTGATGGCTGCGGCGATGGTTGCTTCGGGGGTCTTCGCGAGTACCTCTCGCGCCATCGCTTGCGTGACCTCGGCGCTTTCCGCCGTGTATTGTTCGATCAGAGACAGGGGGATCGAGAGCCATTGTGATTTGGTCTCGGAGCGATAGGTTACCGCGGACCCGCAAAGCCGACTTGAGATACCAGGGATTTGGGTCAATGAAGCGCAAATCATTCCGCCGGTGCAGCTTTCGGCGAGCACCAGCTTGTGGTCACCCTTGTCGAGTAATCCAAGGATCGGATGTGTTGCCATATCGATGTTGTCCTTTGCCCAAGGCAACTGAAAATCTCCAGGTAAATAACGCGTATGTTGCCAAGCTTTGCAGCGTCGTTGATAACAGTTTGCCGAGTATTGATAACAGTTTGCCGAGTATTGATAACGGTTTGCCGAGTATTGATAACGGTTTGCCGAGTATTTTACTGAGATTTGTTTTTTGCGACGAGTCGCTCAGTCAAGCGTCGCCCTTTTTTTCTGTACTGTGTTAGCATACCGTCCGAGATCCTCAGAGCGAGTTGTCACGCGGTGGGACGTAACTCAGATGGTATTTACTTTTTCGCTGTTGTTTGGAAACAAGTTTAATGAACAACACCATTACCGATCCGCAAAGTGATTTGCTCGATGAATTGTGTGGTCAGCTCAGTGCGAGTGCGGGTCAGTGGAGAGGGATTTCTCACTGGCCGGCGGAGTCGCTCAAGCGATGCGGCGATGCCGGCGTGTTTCGTTGGTTCGTACCAACTCAGCAGGGAGGCTTTGGGTGGAGTGATCGAGATCAGACCGAAGGTTACTTGAAACTCGCCGAAGCGGATCTGGTCACCACTTTTGTGATCACGCAGTACATGGGCGCGGTTCGGCGGATCGCCGCATCGGAGAACCAACGGGTAGCACAGAACTGGCTCGATCGACTGATGAACGGAGATCAGTTTGCAACCGTTGGGATCAGTCACCTGACTACCAGTCGACGTCACCTCAAAGAGCCGGCATTGAAGGCCGTTGAGGACAACGGTGGGTACCGGCTTGTCGGCATGTCACCGTGGGTTACGGGTGGCGCCCATGCCGACCTGTTGGTTGTCGGGGCGACTATGGAGGATGGTCGTCAGGTGCTTTGTGCGGTACCGGGCGATGCTGAGGGTGTGCAAGCTAAACCTGGTTGTGAACTCGTTGCTTTATCGGCGAGTTGCACTGACCAGGTAGTGTTCGATCAGGTACGTGTGGATCAATCGATGATCCTCGGTGGGCCGATGGAGAATGTTCTTTCCTCAGGCGTGGGCGCACGACCGGGAGGGCTGCAAACTTCAACGCTCGCCGTCGGATTGTCGATGGCGGCGGCAAAATACCTGGAACGTGAAGCTGCCGCTCGCGATGATTTGGCCGAACCTGCTTCGAGATTGACGGCCGAAATTAATTCACTGCGCGATCGATTACTTTCTGCGTGCGATGGGCCATCAGCGGTCGACGCCTCGCAGATTCGAGCCGATGCGAATCGATTGGTGCTACGCAGCACGCAGGCTGCCTTAATGGCCGCAAAAGGGGCCGGTTTTGTCCAAGGGCATCCCGCTGGACGATGGTGCCAGCAGGCTCTCTTTTTCTTAGTTTGGAGTTGCCCACAGCCGATCAGTCATGCACATCTTTGTGAGCTGACCAACGTGCCTCCGGCTTTGGATCTTGGCTAGGCTCTTTCCGCTTGCAGAGGTTCGTCCCGGATGTCCTCGGTTTGTCTTGGAGGGTTGGGCACCGAGGAAAAGAGTCTCACCGACTCATTGGCTCAGCGTCTCACTGACTTAGCGCGAACTTGGCATCCTCACCCTCACTCAGTGCCAGTCCAATCCATCCACGCTCGAGATCGAGTTGAGAGATCTGCAACCCCTTCAGTGCCTGTCTTTCTTCGAGACCCGCAACGGTGATTGGCAGTGAGTGATTGGTGGACAGGACTTTGTTGAAAATGGTGCGTGCAGGCAAACGTTTTCTCATCGACATGTTGGGTCCCGTAATGCTCAGGTGACCATCGCGGACGAGATAAGCATGTAGACCTTTGATCTCGGGCCGGTAGGAAGCTTTGATAATGACGTTTCTCAGGTCCACCGCGCGTCCTCTTTTCAACTGAACAATTTGCAGGGTCAGCATCACCTTTCCCTCAACAATTTCGACCGTTACCGGGCGATTGCCAGAGAAGCGAACTTCCACATCCTCCGGCATATCCTCCGGAGTCTCCCAGTCTTTTTGCCCGAACGATTCAACGATCCTACGCAGGATTTGATCAATCGGCCTCGTTTCACCACTGGGGAGTAATTGCTCGAGCGTATTATTGATCGCCGACTGGTGGATCTGCACGTTGAAGAGGCTATCCTGTGGCGCCCGAGGCCTAGGGGTGAATGCAGCCATCTGCCACTCTCCGGCCACGCGGAATCGTCCAAGCAACATTTCATCGGTGGTTCGCATTTCGGTGACATGCGGGGCGAGTTGCAGGTCGACCAAGGGTTGAATGACTAGAGCCTCGAGCTTTTCGTTTGCTCGACTCGTTTGCTGATCAAGAGTTTGGTCAATCTCGTTGCGGATTTGATTTTTCACCGTGCGATTCGAGATCCGATTTGCCTCCGGAGCCATGCTCTGATAACGTCTTTCCGCAACGGTACGCACGAATCCACCCAGGATCGGATAGTCGTCGAGTTCGCTTTCAATTTTACGGAGTCGGAGGCGACCGAAGACGTCGACAGCGGTGCTGTCATAGGTCACGCCACCTTGGCCGATCTGTACTTTGGTCCCCGATTCAAAATTCGCTTTGCCGGTTGTGTGAATCTCTACCACGCTTTGCTGGCCAGTGGACAGGGTGGTGATGTCCCCGATGCTCTTGAGGACCATGTTCCACCGATCGCTTGATGGCTCGAGAGAAATTCGTACTGCGGATTCAATTTGGCTTTCACCGCGGATGTTCGCACCCATGGCACGTGTGCGGATGGGAACCGTCATCGGATCGGTTTCTGGTAGGAGCCGGTTGATCAGGCGGCTGCTGAAGGCCACGCGGAAATTCGCGTTGCGGTAGTGAACGTCTAACTTCTCTGCGATCCGCTGATCTGCTGGGTTGGCCGAATACCTTAGATTCTGCAGTGAATCGGCTAAGTCAACCGCGTTGTGATCGATCGAGTTGATTTCTTGTTGCTCAATCTGGTTAAGTAGCTGAGCGTAATCAACTGTACTTGAAGCCAAAGGGCGGAGGGTTGAAATGAATGTTGTGATGGAAGACGCTTCGAGAAGGCGGCGCTGATCATCACTCAGCTCGGTTCGTTCGATACGGGTGAGAACTCTTTGCGCAAGAATCCTCAATTGCTGAGTGTTGTCCTTAGGGTTAGGTGATTCGAACAGCGACTTGAGGTCTTCGAGCAGCAGAAATTGATGCCAGCCTTCGCTGTCACCAACGCGTGTGAGTGCGTCATGGACTGCGGTGAGTTGGGATGCGGCCGCATTGATGACGCCGCTTGGGGCAAGCATGGTTTCCGGAGAGGTGGATTGCTCTGATTGGCAGGCAAGCCAGACCGCTTTCCAAACTTCTGCTCGACGCGTGATTGCGTATGCAGTGCAAAGGGTTTGGGTGCGTTGCTTTGCATCTTCAAGTCGTTCGGCTTGGCTGTAACCGTTTTTGGCTTCAGTGGTGAGACGGTCAAGGATCGAGCCGCCTGCAGGATGTGAGATTGACGGGAGTGCTTGCAACGAATCAAGTTGCCGGTTCATTTCACGAATCCACTCCACCAAATACACCGTTGGCTTTGGGTTGATGGGATTTGCGACCATCAGTTCAAACGGCGATTTGAGTTGCTCCTCCGCAATCGTCTCGAGAGAGGTTAGCTGCTGTCTTAATCCGGTGGCGACCGGCCAAGGAGTGTCATGTGGCGTTCCGTCCACTTCTACTGGGATGAAGCGACCAGGTGAATTGCGGTTGAGTTCGTCACTGTTATCGCTCGTAGCGCCGAAGGATTTCTCTGCGTGTTCAACTTCTGCAGCGTTCGATCGCAGGCCCGCTTCAAGAGGGTGGCGAAGGCGGAGTTTTTGTAGCGGAGATGGTAAACTAGTTTCACTTTGATCGGATTTCGCCATTTTGGGTGAGGCCGAGGCGGTAGCGTTTGTCGCTGAAGCTTCAGATTCGGTCTCGGATGCGTCGGCGTCGGTCGAGATGAGATGCGTCTGCAGAGGCATCTGGTGCTGTGCAGGCGTTTGGTATTTCGCAGAGTCGAGGCTAATAAAGCTTTCTGAAGGTGGACTTGCAAGTGCGCCCAGAGCGGACATGCAGAGAAGTGATCCTAGCGAAAGCATCGGCGATACCATTTAGATGTAGAGATCGAGAAGACACGTTGAACAGGTCTGCGAGGTCTGTCTCGAGCGGTGTCAGGTCTCCGGTTGGTACTTTGATCAGGGGGACGCCGCAAAGGGTAGGATCGGAAAACATCGTGCGATTATGCAGATCATTCCCGTGCGAGTTGGCAACTGTTTTATTCGCAGATCTTTTCTTAATCGTTAAAGGTTCCGCAGTCGAAACAGTTTTCGGCAAGGCGTTGAATGCTTGATTGCTAATGACTCAAAACGGCAAAACGGGTTAATGTGTGATCATGGAAACACGCAACTCGAAACGTTTGTTTATCGCTGGGCATCGCGGCATGGCTGGTTCAGCTATCCTGCGCCGATTTAAAGATTCGGATTTTGAGTTGCTCTATGCGGATCGAGATGAATTGGATCTGTGTGACGCGGGCCAGGTTGACCAATATTTTTCAGCTCATCGTCCGGACGGTGTGATCTTGGCCGCTGCCAAGGTGGGAGGGATTTTTGCCAACGAGCAGTCGCCTGTCGACTTTCTGACCGATAATGTTCTCATGGCAACTCACGTCATCAACGCGGCATTCCGACACTCAGTCCGACGTTTACTGTACCTTGGGAGTTCGTGCATTTATCCTCGCGATAGTGAGCAACCGATCCAGGAGAATTCGCTGCTAAGTGCTCCGCTAGAAAAGACCAACGAAGCATATGCCTTGGCGAAGATCATCGGTCTAAAATTATGCCAAGCGTACAGGAGTCAGCATGGTGTTCAATTCCACAGCGTGATGCCGACGAATCTGTATGGGGCTGGAGATAACTATCACCGGGAGAACAGCCACGTGCTGCCTGGATTGCTCAGACGCTTCCATGAAGCAAAAGTTGCTGGAGCCGAGTCCGTCGTTATCTGGGGAACGGGAACTGCAAGACGCGAGTTTCTCCATGTTGATGACCTCGCCGATGCGGTGTGTTTTGTCTTCGGGCTTGCTGATCCACCGGAGTGGGTGAATGTCGGAACGGGTAACGATCTGACAATCCTTGCGCTAGCACATCTCATTGCAGATGTGGTGGGTTATCAAGGTGAAATTCAAATCGATCCTTCTCGTCCTGACGGCGCTCCGGCGAAGAGGCTGGATATGACCCTGTTGCATCAGCTTGGATGGAAACATCGGATCGAACTTGAGGACGGTTTGAAGATGACCTATCGGAGTTTCCTGCAAGAGCTTGATTCTGACGCCTTGCGTGAATCCTGAATTCGCCGCGGGGACGGCATCATCGGCTGTTCACAATCACCCCTGCTTCTGCGGGTGCTTCCCGATTGCAGTAGTGTGAATGCTTGTTTGTCGTTACCTTGTTGGTACAAGCGGTGAGGGGTTTTTAGCACGAGCGGTAGGGTGGTATTGGATCACGTATGGTCAAGACAGCGCTGATTACTGGGATCACTGGGCAGGATGGAAGTTACCTTGCTGAACATCTGCTAACGCTTGACTATCAAGTTCATGGTGTGGTGCGCCGTAGCAGCACGTTTTCCACCGAAAGAATTGACCATTTGTACCGTGAACCGCAAGCGGACTCACGTTTGAGATTGCACTATGGGGATCTGACTGACGGGCAAAGTCTGACCAATTTGGTTTTGGAGATTCAGCCTGACGAGATTTACAACCTCGGTGCTCAGAGTCATGTGCGTGTCTCGTTTGATCAACCGGTCTACACGTTGCAGGCAGTTGGTTGTGGAGCTTTGAATATTCTTGAAGCAGCTAGGTTGCTGAATCATGACCGACCGGTTCGCGTTTATCAGGCAAGTAGTAGCGAAATGTATGGGGATGTTCTGCAGACACCTCAGAGCGAAACCACGCCTTTCAATCCTCAATCTCCATACGCTTGTGCGAAGGTGTACGCTTACCATCAGACGGTTAATTACCGTCGCAGCTACGACTTGTTTGCAAGTAACGGCATCCTGTTTAACCATGAATCGGAGCGTCGAGGGGAAACCTTTGTTACCCGAAAAATCACTCGAGCGGCGGGACGCATCAAACTCGGGCTTCAAGAAAAACTCTATCTCGGGAATCTCGACGCAAAACGGGACTGGGGCTACGCG
>JAKMEW010000403.1 GCA_022425745.1 Rubripirellula sp. | reverse complement strand
CCGCTGATCTTTTCAATGACGCTTTGGCACACACCCTGAGAAACCAGTACGCTGAAGCCGAAGGCGTATTGACGGATATGCTAGCAATAGAGCCACGCGATCCACCAGCACTTCTCTTGCTCGCTGGACTTTACCGCACAACAAATCGTTATGATGCTGCAAAACTCTTGCTTCGCGAAATGCAGCGTTTAGAGGTTGCAGATCGATGGTGGCTAGAAATTCAAGCCGAAGAGCGTCGAATTGCTGCTCAAGTAGGCGACAAACCGGTATCAGAAAAAATTGCTTTTTAGCGGGTGATGTGACAACAGAAGATGCACCAAGTCCACATCCCCCCCAATTGTCCGTTCGGACGCTTTAAGGAAAGGTGACTGGCAAAAGTCGACTGCATCGAGGGTATTGTGGTTTTGAAGCCTTTCATTTTTCAGTACCCATCCCCGATTTTGCGTTAAATGGATAGAATTTACGTTGTTAATTGGCTGCTTTACCTGCTTTGACTTGCAAAAACCTTCGGAAAAGTGGTAGCCATAGTGCAATCATATGGCGTGTGGTTTGCTGTCTCCCTGTAGCAGCTTGAACGGACAGCCAATTTGACAAGAGATTGTCAGCCCAAAAGATTAAATAAGACCAAGACACCCCGCTTGAGTCGTTGATTTTCAATCGTTGATAACGGTGAAGGCAGAAAATCAGCAACTGAATCGTAACGAGATAGACCATGTACGAACGATTTACTGACCGCGCTCGAAAAGTCATGCAACTGGCTAATCAAGAAGCGCAACGTTTCAACCACGAATACATCGGGACGGAGCACATCCTTCTTGGGCTTGTCAAAGAAGGAAGTGGAGTAGCTGCGAACGTGCTGAAGAACCTTGAAGTGGATCTTCGTAAGATTCGGCTAGAGGTTGAAAAATTAGTTCAAAGCGGTCCTGAAATGGTGACCGTCGGGAAACTACCCCAAACACCTCGAGCTAAGAAAGTCATCGAGTATTCGATGGAAGAAGCTCGTAATTTGAATCATAGCTACGTCGGAACGGAGCACATCCTCTTGGGTCTTCTCCGCGAACAGGAGGGTGTGGCTGCACAAGTTCTCATGAACCTGGGCCTCAAATTGGAAGACGTTCGGGAGGAAGTTCTCAATCTTCTCGGTCATGGCCTAGAAGGTGCTGAAGTTGGAGAACGTGGTGGCCGCTCCGGTGAGAGCGAAGGCGCTGCCAGTTCCGGAAAAACCAGTAAGAGCAAAACACCAGCTCTCGATAGCTTCGGTCGCGACTTAACAGAACTTGCTAAGAAGGGTGAACTGGACCCGGTCATTGGTCGCGCCCGTGAAATTGAACGCGCTATCCAGATTTTATGTCGTCGAACGAAAAACAACCCCGTTCTACTTGGGGAAGCAGGGGTTGGAAAAACCGCTATCGTTGAAGGTTTCGCACAACGAGTCATCGAGGGCGATGTTCCGGAAATCTTGGCCGAAAAAAGAATTGTTGTTCTCGACTTAGCGATGATGGTCGCCGGTACGAAATACCGTGGACAATTTGAAGAACGCATCAAAGCTGTCATGACAGAAGTGCGACGAGTTAAGAACACCATCTTATTCATTGACGAACTTCACACGCTCGTCGGAGCCGGTGGTGCTGAAGGCGCGATCGATGCTGCAAACGTACTCAAGCCAGCTCTGGCACGCGGTGAAATCCAATGCATTGGTGCGACCACCCTTGATGAGTATCGGAAGTACATCGAGAAAGATAACGCGTTGGCTCGCCGATTCCAAGAAATCATGGTTGAACCAACTGGACAGGTCGAAACCATAGAAATTCTCAAGGGATTGAGAGGCCGTTATGAAGAACATCATCGAGTACAGTTCACCGACGATGCTATTGTTGCTGCCGTCGAAATGAGTGAACGATACATCACTGCTAGATGTTTACCCGATAAAGCAATCGATGTGATTGACGAAGCTGGCGCTCGGGTTCGATTGCGAACCATGACTCGCCCACCAGACCTAAAAGAAATTGACGAAGAGGTTGAAAAGCTAAATAAGGAAAAAGAAGAAGCGGTTGCGAACCAAGACTTCGAAAAAGCTGCAAACCTTCGAGATCAAGCGGAAAAGCTTCGCAAAAAGAAAGATCAAATCACCCAAGATTGGCGTGATAAAAGTCAACAGACCGACGGCGTTGTCGACGAAGAGATCATCGCTGAGGTGGTCAGCAAGATGACGGGGATACCGCTAACGCGTCTGTCCACAGAAGACAGTCTGCGCTTGATCAAAATGGAAGAAGAACTTCACAAGCGAGTGGTTAGTCAAACTACTGCTGTTACTGCTGTGTCCAAAGCAGTCCGACGTAGCCGTAGCGGATTGAAGGATCCAAAACGACCAACAGGTTGTTTCATTTTCGCCGGCCCTACTGGCGTGGGTAAAACACTACTCGCTAAGTCACTCGCCGAATACCTCTTCGGCGACTCTGATGCACTCGTTCATATCGATATGAGTGAATACATGGAAAAGCACAACGTCAGTCGCTTGATTGGTGCACCTCCAGGATTCGTCGGTTATGAAGAAGGTGGACAACTCACCGAAAAAATTCGTCGCCGCCCGTACGCTGTCGTATTGTTCGACGAGATTGAGAAGGCGCACCCTGACGTCTTCAACATGATGTTGCAGGTGATGGAAGAGGGTCGCCTTACCGATTCTTTCGGCCGAAATGTAGATTTCCGTAACACCATCCTGATCATGACTACCAATGCGGGAGCCGAAGCTATCAAGAATCAGTCGGCTTTTGGTTTTCAAAAACCGGATGATGATGCGAGTTATGATTCCATGAAACAGCGTGTCATGGATCAAATTGAAAGAGTATTCCGACCCGAATTCCTCAACCGGCTCGATGACACGATCATCTTCAGACACTTAACAAACCACGACCTTAAAGGCGTGATCGACTTTGAATTAGCCAAAGTTCGACAGCGGCTCTTGGATCGTGGTCTCAATTTAGAGTTGACCGATCTTGCTAAAGAATTCTTAGTAAAAAAAGGCAGCAATCTTGACTACGGAGCTAGGCCATTACGTCGTGCACTTGAACAAAGAATTGAAGATCCTCTGAGTGAAGAATTACTTCGTGGAGCTTTCGAGAATCACGATACGATCATCGTTGATGTAATCGCTGAAAATGAAGATGGGAAGCAAGTTCCAACTTCGAAAGTCTCGATCAAAGAAGACGGAAAGATCGTTGGCCCAAAAAATTCAAAAATCAAATTAGTGCGATTAGATTTTAAAGGCGAATCAAGAGGTCTCCCAGAAGTAGATCAAACCGTCGCCGCCGGATCTACAGAAGGTTCCTGAGCAATCTTGGCTTCTAAATAAACAAAAAAACCTGCTCAAACTAGCAGGTTTTTTTTTTGCCTTTGGTAGGTTTATTTATCTCGAGCCATCGGCATGATGACATAGCCATAACCATCATCAGTCAAAAGTAATGCTGGTGAGGAAGCTGACTCGATTTCCATCACGAAGCTGAGTTCGTTATCAAGCACTTTGCAGAAATCTGCCACATATCGATGATCAAGCGTTAACGTGATCGGCTCACCGTCATACGCGATTGGTAACTCAATTTGTGATTCACCGATTTCAGCCGTATTGGCTTCCATCTTCAGAGTCCCATCTGCGAACGTGAAGTCAATCCCTCGGCTGTCATGATCAGTAACAATCGCAGCCTGCCGCAAGGCTGAATAAAGTGGGCCTACTGTCATGTCGATCTCTACGGCATTTTCACGCTGCGGAAACACCTGCCGCCAATTCGGATAACGCCCTTCGACTAACCGAGAATAAATAACACCGCGAGGTGTTCGGACGAGTAGGTCATTGTTCCTAGCTGCCACATCGACGGATTCATCACGATCATTTAACGCCCGCTCGATAAGCTGTATGGCTCGAGTTGGAACGATCGTGCTGGAGCCGCTGGTCTGATGTTCGCCGATTGCCTGCCCGAGTCCTTCCATGCGAGCAAGACGTCGACCATCCGTTCCAACAGCAATTACTTTCTCACTTTCTAACTCCAACAAGACACCACCGAGGGCAAAACGACTGCTTTCAGAGTCTGTAGCAAACACCGTTCGTTTTACCATCTCCCGGAAGAGACGGGTGGGAATTACATGGTACTTATCTTCCTCAAAGCCACTTACGCTCGGAAACTCGTCTGGGTTACTACCAGGTAAACGAAACTTACTACGTGCACCACTAATTCGAATACCAGACTGATCCGTTTCAATCGTCAGAGTTGGATCTGTACTCTCACGAAGAATCGCCATGGTTCTTTGCACAGGCAATAAAGCCGTACCTTCACTCTCAACCTCAATGCCCTCTTCGACATCCAGGCGGATTCCGACTTCCATGTCTGTGGCAGTCAAAACAATTCGACTGTTAGCGGCAACCAACTTCACGTTCATCAGAATCTCTTTTGGAGATCTGGTTGGAGCGATACTCGCAGCAAGAGTGAAAGCGTTTGTCAGCGATTCGCGTTGGCAAATGATTTTCATGAAATTGCAAAGAATTGCGTGTGGTCATTGGAAGTTAATTTCAACTCACCAATAGTATGACGGTCCATGCTCAAAGACGGCACCCGTCTAACGTATGGTGGTTTGAGTTTTTCTATGGAGTGCAGCTTCTCTTCTTTCCTATCTAGTAATTTTATTTATCGTCTTCTTCGTAATGGAAAGGCGTTCAGTGTTAGGGTAATGCTATTTAAAATCATAAGTCGTTTAATAGCAATGCTTTAGGAAAATATCACTGCTGTGGAAAACGCGTTGAATAGTGCAAAGGTCAGGTCGACAAACACGTGGTGTTCTGACATTTGGCATCACTAGCAAAGCGGCACTACGTAAATGCTTCACTGATAACTGAGAGGAGAAGACAGGGAATCAACAGGTTTTCCACGCACAATATTTTTAGATTTCTTGGAAACGGGATAAGGGTTTTCACACCAAAAACGGATTCCAAAATAGCTATGCGAGAACACTCAATTGACTTTTAACTGGCTTTTAATTCTCTCCATTGCGTCCAACAGTTGGGGGTCTTCTTGTAACCGATTTTCGGTAGATCGCAGTGCATGCAGCACCGTCGTGTGATCTCTTCCTCCGAAGTACTTACCAATTTGCTGCATCGTTTGGTCAGTAACGTTGCGAGCGATGAGCATCGCAAGGGAGCGTGCGCGAACCAATGTCTGTTTGCGAGAATGGCTTCGTAGGTCTGCTCGTTTTAGTTTGAAATGTTTGGCAACAGCCGCGTTAATTTTATGCAACGAAATATCGAGGGTTTTTGAAGTCGATTCAGTCGCGTAATCCAGCGCTTCACTTTTGGGCTCAGATTGATTCATTGTGCACCAAAGTTTGATCGATCGGATGATAGCTTCTAGACTTCGAACGGGAACTTCGGAATCTAAACGAGCTAGTAATTCCCCTAAGAGATTCTCCGCTGCATTGACATCATGTTTTATCATTAACTCCGAGATAATTTGCTTCTTTGCGTCATATCCAGGTTGTGTGAGGGGAAGGCTAAGGCCACCAACACAGCGACTACAGAAATCTGCTTTGAATCCTTTTACGTCGTGTGGACGTTGATTGCTGGTTAAGAGAGTGGGCTTGCCATCAAGGATTCGAGATTCCAGACGCAAGGAAAGTTCTTGTTGAGAGCTTACTTTTTCTCGTATGTGTTCCAAGTCTTCAACGATCCACACTGATGCTTGATTGATTTTGTCTCGCATTGTTTGTAGCACGTCAGCGGCAACATTTTCGGTGTACTCACGGTGGAAATCGTTGGCGGTGGTGTAAAGGACCTCGATTGCTGAGCCATCATTTAGCTCGGTGGTCGCTTTTTCATCTTCACTTTTAAGCCTGTCTGATTGAGTGATTTGAGCGGCCAGATGAATGACCATCACCGTTTTACCGGCTCCTGAAGGTCCAGTAAGAAGAATTGGGTTTCCTTCAGGTAACACGTGAGAAATAGATTGACTGACGAAGGCAGTAAGGCGGTTTTCTTCACCAGTGATGAAGTAAGGCAGGATTGGATGAATTTTGGGAGCATCTCGCCGTCGATTCCAATCTAGTGGGCGTTCTAGAGCAATCGAATCGAGACGCTGTGGAGGTGTTTTAGCTGGTTCTGTCATCCAACTACCTTCGTCTAATCAAGGTCAGTCATCGCTGATGCGCTCCTTATTAGCTTAAGTACTGTTCTCTTCTGAAACGAGGAATAAAACAAGTTTTCCACAAATATTATCGCCGTAAACGACTGTAAACACGAGAGATACGATCAATTACATCATCAATTTCATATGATGTGGAAAACTTCGAGACAGCGAATCGAAGGGCTGAATCAATTTCTACTTTTGGGCGAGACATTGCCGTTAGAACATGGCTCGGCGGACTACTTCCACTGCTACAGGCCGATCCGCTACTGCAAGCTACTCCTTCGAGGTCGAGGGCCATTAGCATCGACTGCCGATCTGCACCTACAAAAGAGATACAGGTAGTTCCTGGTAATCGCGGAACCCCAACACCTTGGACCACTAAATCCGGGAATCGAATCAGGAGTTCGCGTTCGAGTTGATCACGCAATGTCAGGCAGTGCTTAGTAACTTGATCTAAACCGCTACACGCGACAGCGAGCGCTTGGCCCATGCCGGCGATTAGAGCAACGGGCTCAGTACCAGGTCTGGTCTCAAGTTGTTGTTCACCCCCGAACATGATGGGTTCAATCGTTTGTCCACCGGAAATCCAAGAAGCTCCGATTCCGGAGGGTCCGTGAAATTTATGCGCAGAAAAAGTGATCGATGTGATATCGATCTCATTGAGGTTCAAGGGGATTTTCCCAACACACTGGGTGGCATCAACGTGAAGTCTTACGTTGGCTGCTTTGCACAGTGTCGCTATCTCTTCAATTGGTTGTAAAACACCTGTTTCATTATTAGCCCACATCGTTGCTACTAGGGTCGACGGGGATTCATCTGAGCTAAGCAAAAAATCCAGGTGTTCTAAGCAGATCGTCCCATTGTGGTCAGCATCAATCCAAGAAACACTTTTCCCTTGTTTCTGTAGCCATTTTCCCACCTCAAGAACACTCGGGTGTTCAATACGGCTGAAGATGTAATGGTGAACCTTAGAGAGGCCCTGAATAACTAAATTATTTGCCTCAGTCCCACTACCGGTATAAATGAGCCGATCACCACCGGGCTGATCCAACAGGGTTCCCAAACATTGACCAATTTGTTCTGTGGCACGCTCCACAGAATATCTGGCATACCGACCACGATGATGAAGACTTGAAGGATTTGCCGGGCCTTCCGACATCACTTTCTGCAAGCATTCGATCACGCTTGGATCTACCTGAGTGGTTGCAGCATTGTCGAGATAGATAGGGATCACGTTTCGTCTGCGTTGGGAGGAACTCTTAACGGGTGCATGCAATTACCAATGGAAATCTTCTCGTAATCTCATGGCCACTCAATGGAGGGGAACAGCTGTGAAGCTTTGTTTTTTATCTCTTCGGCCACGCTAGGCTTTTTTTGGCGGTCAAAAGAATCAGCTAAACGTTGATAGTCCGACTTGATCTGTACCAAAATAGCGTTCTGAAAACCCTTTTCAGAATTGCTGTTTTCCGCGATTTCAAGAATAGGAGGGATGAATAAATAGAGTCTGTTGAGGGCCAATTTCTGAACGATCGGCCACAAATATTTCGCTTTGGTGGGGTTCTTTTCTGTCCAAGTCTTCCAGTAGGCAACCTCTTCCCGCTCAGTAGATAGTGAACTGAGTAACAATTCAGCGTCAGCATGAGTTGTCCCACTGAGACCTCTCGTTATCGAAACCAAATCCCATCGAGGAACAGACGTTGGTGCACGTTTGACATAACCGCCGGTTCTTAAGAATTGTAAGCATTCATTTGTCACCTTTTTGCGACGTATCGGGGTAATTTGCTGCTCGATCACAGGGATTTCGAAAAAATGGAAACTCCGCTGTTCAAGGTGAGTCGGTGAGAATTCAATACCAGAAACACTGCCCTGAATGAGTATTAAAGCCGCTAGAACGAGAGCAACGATGAAGGACGCGATCACTGATACCCAAATGCGGATAAACCAACCGGATCGTGATCTTTTCTCACTAGATTCCATGTCGTTATTCTGCTTATCAGTAGATGGTGTTGGAGGGTAAGAAAAACGTGTCTGAAGTCCCCTCGTAGTAGATTCCACTGTAATCTCTATAAAACGCTCGATGAAATAGGCAAAATCAACTCTGAGTGGGTTACCACGGGGGGCGCTCTCATGGATCAAGCTCATTTTCTCACGAAACGCGGTTTGAAAACCTCGATCCGGTCAGAATTGTGCCAACCCCTTCCCAGGGGTTGGGGTTATCGGCTAACCACACAGACAAATTTTTCAAGAAATGTAACGAACTTCGCAACTGACACTGAATCAGATGACGCGGCCGGGACGACACAGATTGAGTCAAGTGGCGAACCACTCGATCCGCGATCAGCCAGATTACGCACCGAAGCGATTTTGCTACTTTCTAAAACGGCACTTAGCCCGAGAAAGCTGGCTCAACTGGCTTACTTGGCGGATGCTACACAGGCTCGTACACTTGTTCGCGAACTCAACCAAATTTACGAATTGCATCACAGGGCAATCAGGGTTGAACAGGTTGCCGGCGGTTATAGGATGTTCACACATCCCAGTCTGGCACCTTGGTTAACTCGATTGGGTCATTTGCCTCCTTCAGTGCGGATATCAACTCCGATGATGGAAACTTTGGCTGTCGTTGCCTACCACCAACCGGTTTCCCGAGCGAATGCGGAGGCAGTCCGTGGGGTAGGATGTGGTGAGATATTACGCCAGTTAATGGAACGTGATTTGGTTCGAATTGTCGGAAGAAGTGAAGAACTGGGGCGACCCTATCTTTACGGAACGACCAAACGTTTTTTACAACTTTTTGGATTGCGTAGCATCGAATCTTTACCGCCGATTCAGGTGGAATCGTTGCAAGACGATCCGATTGAAGATTCACTAAACCAAGAGACATCGACATCCACGAAGGAGCTTGTCGTGAGTACTACTGTCGCGCCGGTTCTTGCTGAGACAGAATTAGCAGTCGTTGATCGAAGTGCTGATCAGCATGCCACTTTCAACGAGTGTGTTCTCAACTCGTCCCCAACTTCACAATTGGACGACGAAGAGAACGAGTACTACGATAATGATGACGATGAAGAGGAAGATGATTGGTCGAGCAGCGACGACGATGATTGGGATGATGAAGACGTCGATGATGAAGATGACGACGATGAAGAGTCAGATGACGATCTCGAAGAAGAATCTTGGGAAGAAGTCGACGATTCGGATGACGATGACGATGACGATGATGATGATGATTGGGACGACGATGAAGAGTCAGACGACGACTGGGATGACGACTCGGATGACGACGACGACGATGATGAAGATTGGGATTAGTCTCTGAGTTTGCTCCGTCGACCCTCTTCTTGGTACCGTTGGTTCGTTGGAAATCCAGTCTCTGATGCATAAGTGCACAGAGCAGCCTTAAGAAGTGGAGTTAGTCACCCAAGTTGAAAAGATGCCTCAGTGCTTCAAGCAGACCCTTGCTGTGGCCTTCAGCAGCGTCGTCTCGAACCGATGTCAAAGGTGGATGAAGTAGCTTGTTGATTAACCTATCAAATGATTTTTCAATCTCTTTATAGGTTCCTGCATCTTGTGCATCGAGTTGCAATTTATTCTTAAGACGAGTTAGCTCATCTTGTTTAAGCTCGTGTGCCTGCTCTCTGAGTCTTTGAATCACGGGACCCGTTGCGCGGTGATTCAATGCCTGCATGAATTTTGCAGTTTCTTCAGCAATGATCGATTTGGCTTTCGGCCACTCTTTTTCGCGTTCGCGTTGATTTCTTTCGCACGCGCTACGCAAATCATCGATGCCATAAAGATAGACATTAGCGAGTTCACCAATACGTGGATCAAAGTCTCGAGGAACAGCAAGATCCAAGATCAACAGTAGCCGATGACCACGTCTTGAATGCACGGGCAGAAATGTTTCCAAGTCTAGGATTGGTTCCGTTGCTGATGTTGTTCCGATCACTAAATCCGCATCCATCATCTGGCGATCTAACGAATCCCAAAGGTCGGTCTTAGCATCGAAGATTTCAGCGACTCGCACAGCCCGTTCATAATTCCGATTGATGACCGTGATGTTCGTAGCGCCGGCTTGTTTGAGATAACGAAGGGTTTCTTGACCCATTTCACCAGCGCCGCAAAGAACAATTCTTTTATCACCGAGATGATCAAAGATTTCTGTAGCGACTTCACCAACGGCTACACTCGGAACGCTTACTCTCCTGCGATGGATTTCGGTTTCCTGCTGTACACGCTTGGCAGCACGATTTGCTGCTTGGAAAACGCCGTGTGTTAGAGGTCCAACGGAATCGCAATTGCAAGCTAAGTCATAAGCTTGTTTCACCTGCGAGAGAATCTGAGCTTCTCCAACGACCATGCTGTCTAAACTCGAGGAAACCGTGAAAAGATGTTCTACCGCCTCATTACCAGATCGGTAGATCATCTGGTCGATTACCTCATCAACCGATAATCCCTGCTGCTGAGCTAAGAAGGTTGCTACGGAGTTCTTGTCAACTACCGCCTCGCTATCTGAGGTGGTGTACAGCTCGACTCGATTGCAGGTGCTAAGCAATACAATCTCCGACGATGGAAACTGTTGTCTGAAAAGACTTAGTGCATTTCCTGCTTCCTCGGGAGTGAACGAGATTTTTTCCCGAAACTCAACTGCTGCGTCGTGGTGACTACAGCCAATCATTTGCAGTTTCATACGAGGCTCTCCTCATAAAGATGAGGCTCATCGTAAGCATTTCGGAAAGATTCGGATTCTTGACGCTTTGACATAGGGTCGATTTCTACAACTGACCCACCATGCGAACTTGTTAGTGCTCCGAACATAGCCAAAATCAAAAAGCCGAGGCTTGCAAAGGTCATGTAAATGCCTTTCCGGCTGTGACTTGTGGGAGCGTAATAGAACTCGAATACTGAGGTTATCACTAACCAAAGCAGCAAGAGCAAACTCAGTAGAACAGTTCGGTCGGCAATTCCAATTTCACCAAACCGATTGAGGTTCATTGCGATTCCAGCAGCTGATCCTCCGGTTACTGCTGCGGTACTAATGATTAAGCATCGACGATTAACACGATCTAGCGACTCAAGCGTGGGTAAGCGAAATCCAGATCCGGCCCGTTTATTTTTCAATCGCCATGATTGAACGAGATACATGCAACCAGAAATAAATCCCAGCAAAACACCCAAAGAACCAAGCATCATTGTTAAGGCGTGAAGAGTCGTCCAAAGCTGTGTTGCTTCGGTCCGCGAGAATGGAGGCATGTCTCGGAATATTAATGCAACCACGATAAGAAACATGACGGCGGGGAGGAAAAAGTAGCCCACCATCGTGTCCGGTCGACGCACGAAGAAAACCAAAAAAGTTGCAGCCAAGATTAGCGATAGTAGTAGGGACCAATCTAACCACGAAGCTAGAATCGCCGAGTTAGCGATTAGGCTTTGCGTTGCACGAATGAAAAGGTAGGCAAAATGCGCAAAGAGACCAAGGCTGGTCATCACGATGACCAGTAAACCCCGTCCAGGTACACGACGCCACAGTCGAGTTAGCTCTAACAGCAATACAACTAAGTAGCTGCAAAAAAAGCAGGTCACGGTGATTTCCTGCAGAAAGGCAAGCATTTCAAAATCCGTTGCTGAGCGAAAATATTTGACGAAGTTGCATCATTCTCAATTATAAGCGGCCTAACAAGATATCGACTGCTACTCCCTTAGTACGGCTATTGCTTGCCACTTGTTTTCATGCCAATGGTGAATTGCTTTCTCGTTATCACTGTAAAGCCGAATGCGAAGAGCATGGTGTGCTGCGGTAGATAATATGGCGATTTGACGATCCTTCAATAAGTCTGCAACTTCGGTCCTGGAAACATCAGAGGAACCACTGATAAGACAACAACTTGGAAGGCTCCAATCAAGAAAAGATTCGGTCTCTTCTGAAAATCGTCCATGATGCGGAGCCATGACGAATCCTCGATTTAATCCTAATGGCGTTCTTATTAGATCTTGGATGCCTTCTCCGTCGATGTCACCGGGAAGAATGACGCTCTGCCCAGAAAATCGAATATCGAGCACAAGGCTCGACGCATTGTCACTTTCGTAGTGAATCCTAGGTTGGGGATGCAAGATATTCGTGCATTCGCCAATTGGCAGGGGATCACTCGATGAGTCGACTGTAGCTACGCCCACACCCAACGACTGCGCTGTTCGGAATAATCGTCTTAGATTTGCTGTGGGCAGGGTTTGGGTTGTACTGGTTGTATAGATTTGCTCCACCTGGAAGCGACTAAGAATCGCTTCGATCCCGTTGTAATGATCTGAATCGGCATGGGAAATAAAAACACCCTTAATCTTTCTGATACCTAATTCCCACAACGCGTTCGATGTAATTCGGGACGCCGTTCGAGATTGGCCTAAGCTGCCGCAGTCGTATAACCAAGTTTCCTCATTGACGTCTTGAATAATTACGGACGTGCCGTGTCCAACGTTAAGGAAAACAAAGTCGATAAAACGGCTCTTCTGGCTAGGCATGAACAAAAGTGACAGATGGATGCCGTACCAAAACACAACCAAGAAAAGCTGGATCCAGTTTCTACAACGAGAAAGTCCTCCTAGAAAGGTTGATGATAGAACGCAGTAGAAAATCGCCACGGAAATAGAAGGAGGCTGAGGCAACCAAAAGTGACCATATTCAATGGTTGAAGATAGCTCGATGATCCACCGTACAAGATCAAGGCTAATATTGCAGGGAATGCTAAGAAGATTAGCAACACCTACATGTATCATCGACGCGAAAGGTAAGATCAAGCTCAAGAACAAAGAGACGATCACCAGTGGGCCGAGAACAACATTTGTGACAATGCTGATCGGAGCGATGATTTTAAAGTGCAACCATAAAAATGGTGTCATGAAAACGAAGAGGTAAAAGCTTAAAAAAAATGATGCTTTCAATGGTTGAATGATTCGGCAAACCAACCAATTCGATGGGTGAGCACCACCGCCAGCGATCGCTCTGTTCCCTGAAGTTTCTTTGACCAACGGTTGATCCGTGAAATCTCTGTGTGGCCTCGTGTTCAAGGAAACAAGCAAACCAACTGCAAGAAAAGACAACTGCACTCCAATATCAAATAGCAGGAAGCAGTCCCAAGCAAGGAAAACTAGACCACAAAGCGCGAGCGAATTGATTGCATCGTTTGATCGATAAATCCAATTTGCGATCACCCAATTCATCACCATGATGGTTGCGCGGTTAACCGGAGCGTTCAGGCCTGTGAGCGCGCAATAGAGTAAGCTCAGCAAAATCATTGTTAATAACTTTACTCGCAACCCCACGCGACATAGACCTAACAAGAGATGTAGGTGGATCATCACGAGGCCCAAATGAAGGCCGCTCACAGAGAGAAGATGAGCCGTTCCAGTCGTAATTAATTGATCCCTTGTGTTATCGGGAATCAATTCACGATGACCTAACGCCAATGCTGCAGCGAATTGTGCATTTTCAGGTTTCAAGAAATGAAAATAAGTGTGCACACCAGAGCTTGAGATTGACTGCAAGCGATTCCAAATAGCGAACCGAAGATCCTTATTTTGAAGGAGTAAGGTTACGAAAGAACCGTCTTTGCATTGAAGTTGTCCTGAGTAGCCACGCTTCGCTGCGAAATCATGCCTATCAATTTCGCCCGGATTGGTTGCCTCTGGAAACGCTTTTGCTTTACCTGAGATTCGGATAACACATCCCGAGTGCAGTTTTTCGACTTCCTCGAAAATAACGATTTTCAGAATCCCACGGACGGGAATTAGCTTTTGCCCTAATCGTATTTTGGTGACTTTTAGATCAAACCTTGTACTGGAATGCGTAAGCCCGCTAAGGCGACTCGAGTCCGCTTGAGAGTGCTTAACCGAGCCGATGATTTGACCTTCGAATTCAGACGATTCCGGATCGTGGGTTAAGAGATAGTTGAGAGGTTGCTGGTTTCGTTGATGGCATTTTAAGCTATGTGAAGTCGCAAAAAGCGGCAGGCAGAGAACGACGCAGTGATAAAGCGGCAATCGTTTTCGAGCTTTTGACCTCCAATGAACAATGCAGGCAAGCAGAGCAGATGCGCAAAGCCAAGCAATGCAACGATGACCTGAATCAATTCCGGGAAAATATAATTCGATCAGTGAATCAAGTAGAACGCCACTCGCAGATACCACGGCGAACGGTAACATGGGATGACGCTGACGCCGCCAAGTTGGATTACTCGTATTCGAAATATGATTGACCGCTTTTTTCCTCAGATCATCAATTTGGATGAATTAATCGCAGCAGATCCACGTGAAGCGATTCATCCCAATCAGCGCCGCACGTTCCTAATTATTTCTTTGAATAGACAGGGTCACAATGTTGACGTTACTAAACATTTCCCAGCACGCTTTATTGTCAAGCATTTTCATGCTCGGATTAGTTTGCTGCAGCGCAGCGCAGGATCTAAAGAAGAAGGAGGAAACAGTGGTAGTGAAACTAAATTATCCGGAGACATCGAAGGTTAATGTTGTTGATGACTACCATGGTCATTTGGTGAAGGATCCGTATCGTTGGCTGGAGGACACTGAGAGTGAAGCAACTCAAAATTGGATCGCAAGCCAGAATGGATTAACCGACCAGTACCTAGCAACGATTCCGGAACGAGATCAGATCCGCAAACGTCTTGAAGATTTGTGGAATTACGAGCGATTTGGAATCCCTCAGAAACGAGGAGACTCGTATTTTTTCTCGCATAATAATGGATTACAAAATCAAAGCGTTCTGTACCGGTCGGAGAGCCTTGCTGGTGATCGTGTTGTCGTGCTAGACCCAAATCAACTAAGCGGCGATGGAACTGTTTCCTTGGCCGGTTACGCAGCGTCAAAGGATGGTCGTTACCTCGCTTACGGGTTAGCCGATGGTGGCAGTGATTGGAGGACTTGGAAAATCCGCGACGTATCTTCCGGCCAAGATCTAGAGGATGTGGTTCAGTGGGTGAAATTTAGTGGCGTCGCCTGGACGCCAGATGGCAGCGGTTTTTTCTATGGACGTTATGAGGAACCAATTGAAGGAAAAGAGCTCACCGGGACCAATGATCACCAAAAGCTCTATTTTCATCGACTTGGTGATAAACAATCCATGGATCAGTTGATCTATCAGAGAACTGATGAACCCAAGTGGGGATTTTCACCAAAAGTGACAGAGGACGGCCGTTATCTAATTCTCGAAAACTGGAAGGGTAGTGAACCTCAGTCGCAGATCTTTCTAAAAGATCTCTCGAATGATTCTTCTGAGGTGGAACCCCTCATCGCAGGATTTGATGCTGAATATGCGTTCGTTGGATCAATAGGGGACAAACTGTTCTTTCTAACCGACCATGATGCTCCGAATCGTCGACTGATTTCGGTCGAAGTCGGAGACGTAAAACGTGAAAACTGGGCGGAAATCATTAGCGAGAGAAAAGATGTTCTCGAGAGCGTGAGTCTTTTCGGTGAACGTTTCTACGCTCAGTGGTTAGTGAACGCTAGCGGTAAGATTTCTGTGCATGATTTTTCTGGCCAAGACAAGGGATTAATTGCCTTGCCTGGGCTCGGCACGATTTCGGGTTTTGGTGGTTCCCAAGATTCTGAAGAAACATTTTTCTCTTTCACCAACTACATCACACCCACCGCAATTTACCGCGTCGATCTCAAGTCACAGAAGACAGAATTGTGGCGACAACCCGAGGCAAAGATCGACCCTGACTTGTTTGTGACCGAGCAGGTTTTTAGCGAGAGCAAAGATGGAACCAAAGTTCCAATGATCATCACCAGACGAAAAGATCTTAAGCTTGATGGGTCGAACCGAGCGCTGCTGTATGGTTATGGTGGTTTCAATATTTCTATTACTCCTTCATTCTCGCCTGCAACAGCAGCATGGGTTGAATCCGGTGGTGTTTTTGCCGCCGCGAATCTCCGAGGCGGTGGGGAATTCGGCAGAGAATGGCATGAAGCGGGAATGCGACATAACAAGCAAAATGTTTTCAACGATTGTATTGCGAGTGCCGAGTTCTTGATCGAAAAAGGTTACACATCAAACCGTCTCTTGGCACTACAAGGTCGCAGCAACGGCGGCTTGCTGGTGGGAGCAGTGATGACCCAAAGACCGAACCTTTTTGGTGCTTGCCTCCCTGCCGTAGGTGTGATGGATATGCTGCGATATCAAAAATTCACGATCGGATGGGCTTGGGTCGCGGAGTACGGCAGTAGTGATGAACCGGATCAGATAGAGAATCTTTTGAGTTACTCACCATTGCATAATCTGAAGTCCGGAACATGCTACCCAGCGACGCTTGTTACCACTGCAGAACGTGATGATCGAGTGGTACCGGGTCATAGTTTCAAATTTGCTGCTGCATTGCAGGAATCACAATCATGTTCTCAACCAGTACTGATTCGGATTGAAACTCGAGCGGGTCACGGAGCGGGTACGCCGACGAGCAAAAAGATTGATGAGTACGCCGATTTGTGGTCATTTCTGATGGCTACTCTTAGGTGACGTCAGAGGAAGCTTTATTTCAGCTTGATACTGATCAGGATCAAGCCTATCCACGGTAAGATTGCCGTCAGACAGAGTTACGTACGATAAGCACAAGTAGAAATGTTTTTACAAGAGCCAGATGCCAGCCCCTACGACTTGCAGTTCCAACTATTAGGTTTTCCTGTTCGAGTAAGTTGGACATTTTGGGTTGCGGCGACCGTAATTGGATATGAACTCGCAACTTCACTGGATGGTTTGCTGCGCGAGCAGAGTCTGGGAGTACTAACACTACTGGTAATTTGGGGGCTTTGTATCCTAGTTTCAATCACGATTCACGAATTAGGTCACGCGTTAGCCTTTCGAAAATACGGGATTGAATCAAGGATCGTTTTGTATTTTATGGGCGGTATGGCGATTCCAACTCGATCTTCGGGGTTGCAAGATGGGCTGGAGCCAAAGCAGGCGATGTGGATAGCGATCGCAGGACCACTGGCTCAATTGGCATCAGCGCTCGCTTTCATATTGTTGCTCTCTGCAGCTTCTTACGCGGCACCCCTACCATGGCCACTGGACCAATTTGACGTTTTAGTAAACATGACACAGGGTCGGCAGATTGACAGTGTCGGTCTACTTGCCGTCGCGATCATGTACATTCAGCCAAGTATCCATTGGGCAATTTTGAATTTGATACCGGTTTGGCCTTTGGATGGTGGTCGATTTATCCAAGCTCTGATTCAATTATTCGGTGGCACTGTCTTAACCACGATGAAGGTCGGTGTTGCTGTATCTGCTGTGGTCGCAGTGTTTGCTTTTCAAAACGAAATGCAGTTCCTCGCATTCATGTTTTTGATCTTAGGATGGAATAATTTTCAGGCGTTGAAGCAGTTACAACACAGGTACTAACGACACAGCTTTCGAAGAACTTTGAAAACTTTGTTTGATGTTTTTATGCTTTGATGACGATCAGGATCAGACGGAAGGAGCTTGGGAGGCTGTCATTTACTTGGTCGCTTACCAAAAAAATTTTTCCTTGCAACCACTTTTTTTAGAAAAAGATGTTGCGGAATCTCTGGAAGCGCGTAAAGTTACGCGAAGTTTGTAACGGTTATGAGGAGAAGCAGGACCGATGCTTTGCATCAAAGCTTCAACTTCTTAACCACCAATGACGATTGGTGAGCCGTGGCCGGTGGCTTTTAAAGCGGCGCTTTACAAGTCACGAAGACTCGCCAGCGTATCTTTTCTCAGCGGAGGAAAACGTGGCCAAGAAAAAAGCGAAGAAGAAAGTGGCTAAGAAGGCTACTGCAAAAAAGGCAGTCAAAAAGGCTACCAAGAAGAAGGCAGCTAAAAAAGCAACTAAGAAAGTTGCTAAAAAGAAAGCAGCTAAGAAAAAGGCAGCTAAAAAAGCAACTAAGAAAGTTGCTAAGAAAAAAGCTACCAAGAAAAAGGCTGCTAAGAAAAAGGCTGCCAAGAAAGCAACCAAGAAGCGTGCTACTAAGAAAGCCGCTAAAAAGCGTCGCTAAAATCGTCCCGAGGACGCAGTTTGCGATCCAAATGACCATCAAAAACCAAGCTAGAGTTTATCTCCAGCTTGGTTTTTTTTATTGTCCCGTTGGATTTATAGGACTGGCAATGAACTCTGGTTGGGTTTTGCAGAGGCCTGGGCCACGATCTGTCTCACCACAGCTTTGGCGACACCTTCCAGCGGTGCTCGTGCACGCTCGTCATTGGTGATGACTTGGTCTAGTTCGCCTTCGTCCCCCGCAGTGCGCAGCGAGATATCAATTGGCAAGCAGCCGAGAAACGGCACGTTTGACTGCTCCGCTTTTTCTCTCGCCCCACCCCTACCAAAAATGTCGTAGGTTTTGCCGCAATCAGGACACAGGAATCCGCTCATATTCTCTACCATCCCGAGAAGGGGAATATTTACCTTTCTGAACATGCTGATCGCCTTGATGGCGTCCAGCAAAGCGACCTCCTGCGGCGTGCAGACGACAACCGCACCTGCGAGTGGGATTGCTTGTGAAATGGTTAGAGCGATGTCTCCTGTGCCCGGTGGCATATCGATGATCAGATAATCCAATTCACCCCAATTGGTGTCACCCAAGAATTGATTGATCGATCCGTGGAGCATCGGCCCTCGCCAAATCACCGCCTGATCAGGTTCAACGAGAAACCCCATCGACATCACCGGCATTCCGCTTTTAGAACAGATGGGTTCTATCTTCTTATTTGCATTGACTGCTGGGCGACCAGATAGCCCCAGTAACTGGGGTATGCTTGGTCCGTACACGTCAGCATCCAAAAGTCCGACCTTGGATCCTAATCTTTGCAGGGATACAGCAAGACTGGCTGCCACGGTGCTTTTTCCCACTCCTCCTTTGCCACTTCCTACCGCAATCACACTTTTAGCACGCAGCGCAATCTGTCCAAGCCTGACAGGAGGCCGGTCATGAATGGAGAGCGTGATATTGGTTTTTGTGCCGGGTGCCGCCGCTGCAATTCTTGACTCAATTGCGTCGACAAAATCTTCCTTGATTGGCATTGAGTGTGAGCTCAGTGCAAGCTCAATCTCGACACATTCTCCTTGAACCTCAATGGATCGGATTTGTCCCATGCTTTCGATCGAGCGACCTGTTTCAGGGTCAGGGTAGTTACCGATGGCTGTGCGGATCGTGTCGGTGATGGAATTGGACATTAGGTTTGGTGGGGTCTGCCAGGAGGTTGAACAAATAGGTTAGACGGTGGATTGGCCACTGTAGCTGGGATTCTAGCTTCTGGTTCTACCAGCGAAATGCTCGATAGGATGGCCTGACCTGTCGAACACCATCGTAGTCTACGAATCAGAACACTCTTGCGAAGTAGCCATCGAGAATCGGCTTAAACCGCAGAATATTCTCGGGCTGTTCGAGAAAACCAGCGATGTTCAATTCGCCCAAAACTAGTCGGCGATTGAGGGACAGACGATTGCAAGCAATGAGCCACAGTTGGTTAGAAGGAGAGCAAAGTTTTTGCGTTAAGGTGTCGAGCGAATCGACAAAATTGGAAGTACCGACCTCCAACAAAAAGACCGTGGGACGTGTTGAGGTGGGGACCCGTAAATCACCATGGTGATGCACCTGACGGATATGCACATCAACATCCGAGCCAAGCAGATCCTGATGGAATCGACGAATGCAGTTTGTCCATCGTTCGCCATTTTCGAGGATCACCCAGTCAACAAAAGCTCGTTCCTGATCGAATGTTTCAACGTTGAAGCTCATTAGTGGTCTCACCGCCCTCGGGTAGCTTTGCTTCCATTTGCTCGAGTTTTCTGAGTAGCCGAGACCGAGATATACCCAGGCTTCTTGCGGCTTCGGCGCGGTTGTTGTTCGCCGCAATCATCGCCTCATTCAAAAGTGAATCTTCGTATTTTTGAATCAATTGATCGAGCGAACGCCTCTTTTTG
Source organism: Rubripirellula sp. (assembly GCA_022425745.1). Lineage (GTDB taxonomy): Bacteria > Planctomycetota > Planctomycetia > Pirellulales > Pirellulaceae > Rubripirellula. The sequence goes on along the minus strand of JAKMEW010000403.1, from coordinate 23,058 downwards.
GGAGGATGGGGGAGTGGAGGGCGGTAGGATCGAATACTGAGGGGAAGATGCTCTACTTGAATGGACTCACCAGATGCATTCTGGCTCGCATGATCCATCGCCTCTTGTAACTCCACGAAATTATTGGGCCAAGGGTAGTTAACCAATGAATCAAGAGCAGGCCGGCTAAGATATTCCGCGGTGGTTTTGTGCTGTGTGGAATAGCGTGCCATTAATGCAGTCGCCATCGCTTGCAAATCCTCGATACGATTTGAGAGCGGTGAACAGGAGATCTGAACCGTGTCAATCAAATCGCTTAACTGGTTGCAGAGAACCCCTGAGTTTAGGCCTTCGCTGGATTCACTTTGAAGTTGTTGCTCTCGATTAATGATGAATGGTGATAATCCAGCAACAGTCAGGAGACGTAATCGGTCCTGAAAGCTCTCCAGAATGGTCCAAAGTTGCTGCTGTGTCGCAATTGAGGTGTAATCAATCTGCTTACACAGCACTGATCCCCGGGACTCGTCGGACGCGTTTAGATGGTTCAGAAGCGGTGTCAAAGCCGTAATCAGTAGTTCAGGGTCTAGTAATGGTCCATCGAGTTGGATTAGCGGTTCGCCGGGGGCGGATTGGTGGTGGATGTGTAAAGCGAGAAGATCCGCGCCACCTCCGTTTGGCTGGAAGAGTCCAACATGGGTCCGCACAGAACAAGCGATACCGATTTTTCTGCGGAGCCGCTTGGCCTCGATTGATGACCCTGAGAGCAGAGCGAGACTAAGACCTGAATTCCTCTGTCGCCAAAGATCGAGACGTTGCCGCGTGGCGACCGCATCTTGAATATCTGATTCGACCTGGCGATCCTCGAAGTCGCTTGCGACCCCGAGCGTGAAGCCGGTTTCTCGATCCCCAACACGAACGTAACGCACCTCTCGGCTGACTGCGCGCAAGCCGTTTCCCGCAAGCGGATGTATTTTGAGAGTGGCTGTACCGCGTCGGCGAAAACCCGGAGGTGGAGAGAGACTCGCTGCGATTGAATCTTCAGTGCTACCTGAAACAGGCGTGCCCGCTTTAGATTTCCGCCCGATTAATGTTTCACCATCCACTCCTAACCACGCAGCGCAGCCCGCGGAGACGAACACAAGTTCGTCAGCGTGGTTGATGCACCACACAATCGCATCAGGTGACTCCAGTAAACGAGTCAGTCGACGAATCTTTGTGCTGGCTGACATATTTCGGACTAACTGCCGTGTCCGCCGCGTTATCCCAAGTCTCTACCGAGAAATCCAGAATCACTCGGTAACGAAATGGAACCCCATCCTCATTGGACATGAAAGATGTTGCGGCAGTGTTTCATGCATCGCTTCAGGTCGGAGACATCAATCTCCGAAAAGCCATGGCAGAACTGTTTTTAAAACACGTCGAGCATGAAGTGGTGTCCGCTGTGGAACCTTCGGTTGCTCGGATAGAAATTATGCCACTGCTTGTTGTAAACGGGGATTCTCATTTCCGCAGGGTAGCGATGGTAGAGACTATCATTGCTACGGAAATACTCTTGCCCGTAGAAGTTTTGGGGATAGTAGACATATGGGTAGTGATAGAAACGATTCCAATCACGAAAATCGGCTTGTCCTCCCCACGCGCGACCGTAGGCCTTTTGTTCCGCGGTCGCCGATTCTGTTCCAACTGCGTAGCTGCAGAGCAGCACAGCGGCAATCAATAGATGACGTAACATTCAGACGTCCCCCCTCGAGACGGTCGATCCCATTGTTTGATGGCAACGACGAGAATTGTGTTTTGCTGTTGGGCCAGACTTTTGAGGAGACTCTTAGCGGGGAGTTTTCTCAATAATCTCGGCGATTTCGAGCTGGTTTGATTGGGTGTGTGCACACCCGCCACATACCGATGGAAACTCGTTCTACCGTCACTATCGGCATTCCCATTAGGAGCGGTTTAGTCGATCGTGACTGCTTTTCCGGCTAATTCCGGACCTGTTTCAAGCCGAAACGGTTTCTAAGCAGTTTGCTTTTCTCCGTAACGCAGCCAGAAAACCTTCTCACTGAACCATCTAAGCACCTATGATGAGGCGGTTGTGGATGCAAAGATGATGAATTAGCCTCAAAACACTTCGTGTTTTGAGATTATCTCGTTCATTTGGTAGTTCTTCGCAAACCTTCTCACTGAAATCCTTTTTCATATGTGCCCTCGAATGAACCTCACACATTCCCTGAAGACAACAGCTTTGTTCTTGCTGGCATGCATCGCTTTGGTTCCCGGCGATTTGCTCGCATGCCCATTTTGTAACGCTGTTTCCCAAACACTCCGTCAAGAGATGGCTGCAATGGATGCAGTGGTGTTTGCTGTTTCACTACAAGATGCGACTGAGCGAGATTCAGAGACGGGCAAATTGCAGATGAAAGTCGTGCAAGTGCTCAAGGGCAGTGATCTCGTCAAGGTAGGTGATGAAATCGAAGCGATTTATTACGGGGATGTCTCTAAGGGAAGGCGCTTTATGCTTTCCGGCGTTGATCCTCCACAATTGCAGTGGTCTTGCTTGCCAGTCACTGAGCGTGCAGAGAGTTACATCGGGAAGATGACTAAAATTGCGGATGATGATCTTGAGAGACTCCGGTTCTATTATCAGTTCTTACAAGATGATGAATCGATGCTCGCTCGCGATGCGTATGACGAGTTTGCCATCGCTCCCTACGATGCGGTGAAAAAGCTTGCTCCCGAGATGGATCACGGCCAATTAGTTAAATGGATTACCGATCCTGAAATGCCAACGGATCGCAAACGGCTTTATCTCACGATGCTTGGTGTTTGTGGTGATCAATCAGATTTAGAAATGCTTGAGAAGATGCTTCGCAGTACCTCAAAAAGCACGCGAGGCGGCTTAGATGCCATGATTGCTTGTTACCTCACTCTGGGAGGTGAATCGGGTCTGGGACTCATTAATGAGCTCTTTCTAGCTAACAAGCAGGCACCCTATGCGGACACGTATCAAGCGATCATGGCGGTGCGATTTCATGGAACCGAGGGTGACGTCATCCCACGTAGTGCTTTAGTTGAATCATTGCACCACGTGCTTGATCGAAAAGATTTGGCCGACTTGGTGATTCCCGATCTCGCTAGATGGAACGATTGGAGCCAGATTGATCGGCTTGTCGATCTCTTCGTTAATGCCGATCCAGATAATAATTGGGTCAGGGTTCCCGTGGTCAATTATTTGCGAGCGTGTCCATTGGATTCCGCGAAAGAGGCACTGAAAAAGATCGAGAAAATTGACCCGGAAAGTGTTCGACGAGCAAATACCTTCTTTTCCATTCCTGTGCCTGCTCGAGATAAAGGAAGTAGTAGTTCCTCCAATCTGTATCAGTCGCGTGATTACCTAAAAATAGTTGCCTAGAACCTTTCCGGGTGTGCCGCACGGGATCCGTTTCGACTAATTGTCAGTAGCGAACCTAGAGTAATCTGAGGGCGTATCACCAAGTAAGTGAGTACTTTTCCCTTCCAAGGAAGCTTCATTCATTCGTTTCCACGTGATTCACCATGTCAATGGACCAAAAACTATCACCTTCGACCGAGACAGTTGAATTTCCCTACCGAGCAATTAGTTCGACTGCGATCACTTCATCCGTATTTGCAGGTTTGGGTGCGATCGGTGGATTCTTCTTTTGGCCCGCTTTGGGACTCTCGTTGATCGGCGTGCTCTGCGGCTGGATGAGCTATCGCCAGATTCGTCGCTACCCGGAAGAATTTGAAGGCCTGAAACTTGCGTTACTGGGTATTACCTCAAATGCATTAATCGTTTTGGGTGGATCCGCTTTCCACATCTTTGTTTATGTAACCGAAGTCCCAGAGGGTTACACCCGCGTTCAATTCTATGAACTGCAACAAGACGCCAGTCAGGCGGTCGATATGCCGACCCAACGAGCCGTCGAGATAGACGGCGATGCTGTTTTTTTGAAAGGTTATATTCATCCTTCGTCAGGTAGCGGAATGCTTAAGAAATTCATTCTTGTACCTGATCTCGGAACGTGTTGCTTTGGTGGGCAACCCAAGAGCAGCGATATGATAGAAGTCTCGCTTTTGGATGGCCAAGCGACGAAAGCAGGCCTTACAAAAAAGAAGCTCGCCGGTGAGTTTATCGTCAATAAAGTCTCGCGCAAGGTTACCGATTTTGATAACAATGTTTTCTATCGCATGAAGGTCGACATCATCCAGTAATTTTTCTTGTGGAATAATTTAGGCCATCCCTCTTTAACAGCTTCATGCCATGCGGTGACATTTTAATCGGGACCTAGAAAGAAGGTTAACGCTCTCTTGTGTTGCGCTCGTTGCTGAGTAACGCATTCTATTTTGGTACAATCAACAGATTCTTTTTGCCGATTCACTGTAAGTCGCCAATTCACTGTAAGTCTCAGAGAAGCCAAGCCTAATGATCAAGTATGTCACTGGAATCTGTCTTCCTTTGGTGATCGCACTTTGTTTTGTTTCTTGTTCCACCGAGTCGTCTTCGAGCCAAAATTCAGCTCAGTCATCGGTTAATACACCAAGCGAAGATGCCCCACAGAGTGCGTCATTCGATTCTGCCTCTATCAGCCAGTCGGATTCGTCAGTATTAAAGTCCGGATCTGGATTGAGCGACTCGGAAGATAGCAATCTTCCAGATTCTGCTGTTGAGACGAGTCCACCAAAAGAAGATGAAACCCAGATAGCTAACGGTGTCGAGGAAAGAAGAAGCAGCGAGAGTGCTCTCGCCAAAGGTGACATTAACTTCGATGACTTAAAATTTGATCTCGAGAAAGATGCTCCGTTTGAGTCGAGTATGATCACTGAGGGACTCAAGCAACTGGATGGGCGGGATATCACCCTGAGAGGTTATATCCTGCCATCAACATTGTTTTCGGAAACCAATATTTCGCAGTTTGTATTGGTACGAGATAATCAGGAGTGTTGTTTTGGTCCGGGAGCTGCGCTTTATGATTGTGTCATGGTGCAAATGGTCGACGGAAACACAACCGACTTCGTGACTCGTCCCGTCACCGTGGCAGGACGATTCGTTATTGATACAGAATCGTACCGGTATCCACCCGGATTATCCCCTAACGGCGCCACGCATATGGCGATATTCCGTATCGAAGGATTGAACGTCGAGTAAGTTGTCAGGATCGTGAGCAGTTATTACTGAAGGAATCCGCTGCATTTGGGAATGACGTTTATGGTGACCAGCCAGTCTTTGGACTGGTATGGATCTGTTCTGATCCGTCGTCGCGAAGACGTGCTACTCGTTCAGAGATTCTGGCAACTTCTGCCTCGCTAGTAAGCGGTTCAAGCGTCACTCTGAAGGAAACGGTCTCTTCGGGTTGTAGTTCAAGCACGCGACCTTGCGATTGCTCAAAAGATCGAGTGTTTGGGAAATTCGTAGCGGGTTCTAGTCCGACGACGTATCCATCAGATACTGCCGCCGTATTTTTCCAGAGGATGAACCGAGGTAGTTTCGCAGTGTTGAAAGAAACAGCGAACCCTCGTGTTTGATTGGCATTACGCAAGAGAGCTGTTGTGCTAGCAGTATCATCGGACTTCAATTCTGCAAAGTAAACACGCTCGGCATAGCCTGTTTCTGGTCCATTGAATTGATTCCACTGGTCGATTTCTTTGGCAGAAAGTTCATCCTTGGGAGCAAGCGTTGCGACCGGAACTTCTAAAACCGATCCTGCTTCCAAGATGGGTTGTCCAAGATTGATGTGGTAAAGCAACTGCATGGTTGCTGGCTTAGAAAGATCGTTGGTGACGTCATCCAAGAGTGAAATTTCTGCCGAACCGGCGTGAAATCGGATACGACTTCGCAATCTCAAACGCTTGATGAAGAGCCTCGATTCCAAGACTTCGCCAATCACGTCGAGACGGCCAGATGCTTCGTCATACTCAATGGAAAGAGACTGCGCTGGCAAATTGGCAATACGGCCGTGTAGTGGGTAGAGGAGATGTCCTGCGGGATCGTATTCAGGGGCTCCGTTGCTCTCCAAGCCGCAACGGACAACGAGTTCGTCAAATCCTTCCAGCCAGCCAATGCCATTTGGATCAAAGACGGGTACGAGTGATGGATGGATTGGGCCTGAGATCGGTGAGTCCCATGTGAAGTCCACCCCATCTTTTTCTACTTTCCAGAGTCCCATCCCCCGTGTTGGCAAGATCAAGGCTCTCACGGACCCCGTGGCGACCTCAATCACCTCAACGCCATCCGATGCGCCACCGGAAAAAATACCGTAACGCGTGGAGATTTTCCCTTCTCGAGTATCAATTTCCATGCTCAGCGGAGACTGATCATTCCAGGAGATTCGCTGATTTGGTGAGTGTAGTGAGCGGAGGTCTGAGGTTTTTGTAGTCATGTTTCTCTTATGAAGTATGCGGTTTCGTTGATTCTTTCAGAATGCTCTCGAATTGCCATTCTTGTATGCGCTGCGCCCAGCTAATAAAACATTTAACCTCGGTGGTGGCTACCTAACGGGTCAAAAACCGCCGTTTTCCCGCTTGGCACCTTTTTTGACATCATCGTCTTTTTCCACATCACCATCGTGCAACGCACTCATGAGCCGTGCAACGCACTCATGAGCGGTGTTATCGCACTAACGACAGGAGCAACTAATCAATGAGCCATCCACTTCCAAAACTCCATAACGCTATGTGGCCAGGTCTCGTCGGTAAGGGCGATGAGGAAGGGCAGGAACCCCCAATCAGTCTTGAACGCATGTTGGAATTGACTGCCGGCGCTGAGGTAGATGGCCAAAAATTTGAGGGCGTGGACTACTTTTTATTCCATCCGCACACCGACCCTGATGCTTCGGATGATGAGTTGAAGCGGATTGCTGATTTGATTGGTAGCCACAACCTCAAAGTTGGATCTCTGGTTGCTCCAGTTTGGCCGGGAACGGTTGGCGATTCCGCGATGGGTGACGACGAGCAGCAGGGTAAATTCCTCGATGCGATTCGAAAGGCTTGTCGAATCGCGAAGGTCTTCAACGATCATGGGATTCGAGAGTACGGTGTCATTCGTATCGATTCCGCGGAATTCGGTGTCGAGAAATGGCGGGAAGATCCATCAGCAAACACTGCACGGATCGTCGACACATTTCAGAAAGCAGCTACGATTGCCGAAGAGCATGGTGAGCGACTCGCGTGTGAAGGAGAGATCTGTTGGGCTGGCATGCATAGTTGGAAGGACATGCTCGATGTTCTGGAGGGAGTCGGTCGACCAGAATCATTCGGTTTTCAAGCTGACCAAGCCCACACCTATCTTTATTTGATGGGTTACAACGCGCCCGAGCATGCGTTACTCCAAGAAGGCTACAGTGACGAAGAGTTCTACGCGGCCTATGAGAAGATGACGGACAAACTCCGTCCTTGGACGATTGACTTCCATGTCGCGCAAAATGACGGCACAGTTCATGGTGCTGGATCGCATGACAAAACAGGTAAACATTGTCGAGCTGATGATCCTAATGGAAAACTGGATATCGCAAAGACCGCTACCTATTGGCTAAAGGATGCACAGAGCCGAGGAATACAACACATCTGTTGGGATGGCTGCATGTTCCCGAACGAAGTGCTCGAAAATCCAGAAACATGGAATGTCATCCTGAAAGCGATGATTGATGTGCGTGATGCTTGCGCCTGGCAATCGTAATCCTTTAATTAGTCTTTCTAACTAGTCCTAACTTTTAAAAAACGAACAGAAGCACGAAATGAAAAATCTCAACATTGGCCTTATTGGATACGGGTTCATGGGACGTACCCACTCCAATGGATACAAGCGAGTCAACGATTTCTTTCCAGAGTTAGAGCATCGTCCCTGTCTAAAAGCTGTTTGCGGTCGAAACCAAGAAAAGGTTCAAGCGTTTGCAGACCAATGGCAGTACGAGTCCGTTGAGACTGATTGGCGGGATCTAATTAAGCGGGATGATATTGATGCAATCGATATTTGTACCCCAAATAATTCACACGCAGAGATTGCGATTGCGGCAGCTGAAGCGGGGAAAATGATTCTCTGCGAGAAGCCTCTGGCCTTGAATACCGAACAAGGCGAACAGATGTGCGAGGCGGTGGAAAAGGCTGGTGTGGTCAATACAGTCTGGTACAACTATCGTCGAGTGCCAGCGGTAACCATGGCGAAGCAATTGATCGATGAAGGTCGGCTGGGCCGAATTTTTCATTACCGTGCAAATTTTTTGCAGGATTGGACAATTTCTGAAGATGTGCCGCAGGGCGGTGCTGCGTTATGGCGTCTCGATAAAGATGCAGCTGGTTCGGGTGTGACGGGCGATTTGCTTGCTCACTGCATCGACACTGCCATTTGGCTCAATGGTTCCATTGCAGATGTCACAGCGATGACAGAGACGTTCGTCAAGGAACGGATGCATACGGAAACTGGCAAAGTGGAGCCGGTTACGATCGATGATGCTTGTGCTTTCATGTGCCATTTTGAAAACGGCTCAATGGGTCTATTTGAGTCCACTAGGTACGCTCGTGGTCACAAAGCGCTCTACACTTTGGAAATCAATGGTGAAAACGCTTCGATCCGTTGGGATCTACACGATCTTCATCGTCTTGAGTATTTCGAGCATAGTGATGAGGGTAAGTTGCGAGGCTGGAGATCCATCCATGTAACCGATCATGGTGGAGAGCATCCTTACATGGACAAGTGGTGGGTTCCCGGTCTTCAAATTGGGTATGAGCACACCTTTGTGCATCAGGTGGCAGACTTCATTAAGGGTGTCGAAGCAGGCGGTCGGGTGCATCCCACCTTCCGTGACGCTCAAGAGACGCAACGAGTCTGCGATGCAGTGTTGAAAAGTGCTGAAGCGAACACTTGGGAAAAGGTTTAGCGAGATTCTCTAAGAACTCGACAAGCCGGAAAACTAATTCCGAAGTCAAAACCCACGTGAGAGATTTCACGTGGGTTTTTTTGTTTCTCACATACTAAATGTTTCTCGTAAAAGAAAAGCCATCCTCAATCGGCATTAGAAAGCAGCTCGACATCCTCTAAATTGCTCATCAGGAACTGGGTTGGGGACGCAACCAGAAATTACCGCGAGCTTGATTTATCTCTTGCAGATTCAAGAGTAGCTCTTCACGACGTCCTCCTGTGCGACGATCAGACACACTCTGTAATTTCACTCGTATGCCATCAGTGGTGTTCAATTGAGACGCAATGATTGTTGCAAGTTCTAGTTGATACCGTGATTGCGGGTAGACGGGCACGCCCCGGCTAGATAGCGACCAATCCCCGAGACTAATTTCTTGCCATTGGTCTAGGTCATGATCTCCAATCAATGATGTTTGTTGAAGATCGTTCAGTTCGTGAAAAACCGATTGATGCAGTTCAATGCGCGCTCGACTTGTATGGGGTGAATAGAGCGACCAAGAAGTCCAATGATCCCAATATCCTTGACGCTCCAATGTCGGTGCAGTGATTGCAATGAGCCATAATGCACCGACTAGTCGCATTTTTAGTTTTTCGATACCGAATCTACCTTGGAGAACCGGTGACGTTTCGTGACCAGCATGTTCGTTCCCACCAATCAGGTAAACATGTTGTCCGATTAATAGTGCATTCCAGATGAGAACGCCTAAACTATGATTTTTCGCCCATGGACCGAGTATCGCGATGAGTGAAAGATGCATCGCTATCGCCGCAATCGATCCAAAGAACCTCAGTCTTACAAAGCAAAGTGATCCGGCGATTAGCAATTCAGTGATGGGAAGAACAGCACTAAGTATAACGCGATTGCGTTGTGCCTGTTCCGACAAGTTGCCTGGAAGGTAGTTCGTTAACATCTCAACAAAATCACGACCCACTGTGTTGAGAAATTGTGCGTCTAATTTTCCAAGGGCGCTAAACGCATAGATACTTACAATGAGCGGACGTATCCATCGCTTCCAGCCTTCGACTGGTATAACAGCGAACATGATGCCGTAAAAAAAAGATTGATATGCCCACGGCTGAATGCGGTGTTGGTCGATTAGAAAACCGATCAGAAGCATGGACGCACATACCAACCACAAATTGCGGCCTCCTTTTCCTATAGCGATCCACGCGAGACTGGAGACCAACGCAAGCGAACAAACGAATCCAATAAGCAATGCCATCGGCAGCATGGCTGCAGGGATTGGTACAAGAGGTACCGACGGATATAAATCTCGAAGTCTGGGAAACCACAGCGGCCAAGTGACGCCAATCAGCAAGAGAAGACCCGAAGCCCAGAAACGACTAAATCCTCGGTCTGTGATCGTCGTGACGTGATGCAAAAGGCTTTGTGTGATCATTTTGGTTTCGTGAAGACGTTTTAATTTGTCTCGCTATTGTCATTAAATCATCGGCCATTTGTTAAGAAGGCCACACTTCTTGTTATTTTGTTGCGATCGACGAGCTTTTACGTGCTTTTTTTAGTCAATTGGTATGTTCACTTTCTTTCGGTGTAGTCGATGCTTCACAGATTCGGATAATCTTCTGGGTGATCGTCGTGTTTTCGATTGTTTTCCATTCATCAATCCGGTTTCACGCGGCAGAATCTGACGATCTTTGGAGCTGTCCGCATAACTTGGGCAATATATCGGAGGCGATGTTTGTTCAGATTAACAGCATCGGAGCATTTATGGCTCCTAGTGTGGGTGGCGTTGTTTTGCGTCACGAATCAGAAAATGGTTTGTGCTGAGAGCACACCTTTCTCCGAGGATCTTCGGCCATTGTTGGTGGAGCACTGCATGGAGTGCCATTCAGCAGATGGTGCGGAGGGAGGAATTGCTTTTGATCAGTACGTTGATTCGGCAAAAATACAATCCGACTTTGAGCTTTGGGAGAAAGTGGTTCGACTCGTAAAAGAGCGACAAATGCCTCCGTCGGACGCCGAAGAATTACAGGCCACTTCCATTCAAAAGTTCGTCTCGGCAATCGAATACGAGTTGTCGCAGTTTGACTGCTCCGTCGAGAAGCGTCCCGGTCGCGTGACCATCCGCCGACTCAATAAGGCAGAATACAACAACACGATCCGAGATCTGACTGGACTAGATCTACACCTGGCAGATGATTTTCCGTCGGATGATGTCGGTAACGGATTTGACAATATTGGTGAAGTGTTATCGATACCACCAATACTTCTTGAGAAATACATTCAGGCAGCAGAAAAGATTGCTGCTGCAATTTGGCAGGATCCCGCAATTCGGAAACAAGTGTTTCCATATAGTCCCAAAAGTGAATCCCTCGAAGATCGCGTGTTTGCTGCAACTGAGAATGTGCGATTGTTTGCGCGGAAGGCATTTCGCAGACCAATTCGTGAAAAGGAGGCTCAGAGGTTTTTGCAGCTGATGCGAAATGTCTGGGAACGTGACGGTACGGAAGCCGAGATCATGCAGACGATCACCGTTGCCATTTTGTCGAATCCAAATTTTATCTTTCGAGTTGAGGATGAACCGATTGAACAACAGTTCGACACAGGTGAGACAGTAGGGACTCGAATTTTAAACAGTTACGAGTTAGCGTCGAGGCTCTCTTACTTTTTGTGGAGCAGTATGCCCGACGAACGTCTTTTTGAATTGGCTGAGCAAGGAGAGTTAGTGAAGCCCGCCGTGTTGGTGGCTGAATCCCAACGCATGCTCCGCGACCCCAAGGCATCTGCCCTAGTTGAGAATTTTGCAGGCCAGTGGCTGCAATTGAGAGATATCGAAAGATTGTCACCGGATCCAACACTTTTCCCCAATTACAGTAAGGAACTGGGGCGATCCATGCGACAGGAAACCGAGGTGTTTTTTGCGAGATTAATCCAAGAAGATCGCAATGTCTTGGAGTTTCTTAATGCCGATTACACCTACATAGATGGTGCATTAGCAAAGCATTATGGAATTGCTGGTGTTGAGGGAGATGAGTTTCAACGCGTTGCATTGCAGAGTAATCGAAGGGGTATTCTAACCCACGCGAGTATTTTGACTCTAACGTCTAATCCTACTCGAACATCACCGGTTAAACGTGGCAAATGGATCTTGGAGAACATGCTTGATGAACCACCACCACCTCCTCCAGCAGATGTACCGGATCTTGAGGAGGGTGGAGAGACGCTTGGATCTCTTCGTGAGCAAATGGAACAACATCGAGCAAATCCATCATGCGCAGTATGTCATCGGACCATGGATGCAATTGGTTTTGGTCTCGAGAATTTTGATGCTGTTGGTGTCTGGAGAGAAAAAGATGGTCAAGGCCTAATAGATGCCTCCGGAAAACTTCCGGGTAATCAAGTATTCGAGGGTGCGTCTGCACTGATGGAAATTTTGTCCGAGGAAAAAAAAGAGGCCTTTACGCGGTGCCTTGCCGAAAAATTACTCACCTATGCGTTGGGTAGGGGATTAGGATCTTTTGATCGATGTGCTGTTAATGACACCGTAGAGTCATTGGAAAAAAACGAGTATCGCTTCAGTGCGATGATTGCTGCAATTGTTACGAGTGAGCCATTCACAATGTGTGAGGTAACGGTGAAATGATTTCAACAAACAAAGCGAATCGCAGAGAGATCTTGCGTGGTATTGGATTATCTATCGGATTGCCGTGGATGGAGTCTTTGGCCTCGGCTGCCGAAGTGAGTCCCGATACGGGAATCGATTCACCACGCCGCATGGCTTTTCTTTTCGTGCCTAACGGAGTCCATCTTCCTGATTGGACGCCACAAAGAAGTGGATATGGCTACGACTTACCACACATTCTTCAACCTCTAAGTAAAGTGCAGGAAGATGTCTTGGTCATTAGTGGTCTGACCCACGACAAGGGTCGAGCAAATGGTGATGGGCCTGGTGACCACGCGAGGAGTGCATCAGTCTTCTTGACGGGCTCCCAGCCACGTAAAACGAACGGATCTGACATTCGATCAGGTGTTTCTGTCGATCAAGTCGCTTCAAGGCTTGGAGGTAAGCAAACACGATTTTCCTCGCTAGAACTTGGATGTGAGCCAGGACGCAGTGCAGGTAACTGTGATAGTGGATACAGTTGCGCCTACTCATCAAATATTTCTTGGTCTTCAGAATCGACCCCTGTGGGTAAAGAAACGAACCCGCGGTTTGCGTTCGAACGGTTGTTTGGATCGGGCACCGTAAAAGAACAAGATCAGCAAGCAGAAAAAAGAAGGATTCTTAAGCAGAGCATTCTTGATTTCGTTCTGGAGGATGCGAGATCTCTGCAAGCAAGACTGGGTAAGAATGATCAGCAAAAATTAGAAGAGTATTTGACTGGGGTACGCGAAGTTGAACGAAGGATTGAATTATCTGCTCACGCCGATGAACAGCAATACGAACTCGATTATCCGGTGCCCAATGGTATTCCGGGAGACTATGCCGAGCATATCCGTCTCATGTGTGACATGATGGTTTTGGCTTTTCAGACCGACCGAACACGGATAGCAACCTTTATGCTTGCGGATGCTGGTAGCAATCGTAGTTATCGAAATATCAATGTCCCTGACGGTCATCACGATTTGTCGCACCATCGTGGTGATGCTAATAAGCATGCCAAGATTCGGGAAATCAACCGATTCCACGTGCAGCAACTCGCATACTTTCTTGAGCGATTGAAGCAGACGAAAGATGGGCCAAGTGGTTCACTTCTTGATCACTCGATGATCTGCTACGGAAGTGCCATCAGTGATGGAGATCGTCACAACAATGAGAATTTGCCAGTGGTGCTTGCGGGACGCGGTGGTGGTTCCATTGACTCAGGTAGGCACATCAGGGTGGAGAATGAAACACCAATGTGCAACCTTTTTATGTCGATGCTTGAAAGGTTTGGGACGCCGGTTGATTTTATCGGGGACAGTACGGGGTGCCTGCCCAGCCTAACGATTTAGAGAGATGTGGTTTGATGGTACGAAATCACAGCGACCAACTTATGGTCAGGTGCTGCTCAATCACTTTTGGCATACTCACCTACTGTGTATTAAGCTTGAACACTGGTGTGGTCGCTCAAGAGATTGATGCACTGGCGAAACAGCTTAGTAGTGTTGATCTAAATGAGAGACGTGATGCCGCGTACGCATTGGCCGATGCAGGCCCAGAGGCGTTGCCCGCAATCCAGCAATTAGCTCAAGCTTTGGAAGATCAGGACGCGCAGGTCTGGTTTCAGTCAATTACAGCAATCGGAAAACTGGGGCCCGATGCTATCGGAGCAGCCAAGCAGGTTGTGGCACATCTCAATAGTGATAGCCAGCAGCGACGTTATCGAGCCGCATGGTGTTTGTCATCGATTGGCTGCAAGGCATTACCCCTCATCAGCGAATCATTAACCGATGCATCTGTACGTCATCGTGAGGCGGCCATGTTGGCCATCGGTTCTATGGGAGACAGTTGCGGAGAAGAAGCTGCAAAGCTGCTCGGTGCAGCAGCCCATGACCAGAACCTAGAGGTTGCGTTAGCTGCTGTTAAATCGATGGTCGGTCGGAAAAATGCAGATCTGCTATCGGACGTACTCTTGGATCCGCGCGAAGAGCTTATCGAGGCCGCTGCCAAGGGTCTCAGCACACTCACGGAAATACCGACCTCTGCTAATAATCTTTTGATTAGACAAAGCGAGTCGGACAATGTCGCAGTGCGAGCGGCGGCGATTTCTGCGATGAGTAATGCAAAAATCGATCAAGCGAATTTGGAAGAGATACTTAGTAAGAATTTACAATCGGCTCATCCTTCAATCACCAACGCAGTAATCCTCCTTCTTAAACGAAATCAGGGTTCTCCGTTTTTAGTGCATGCGGTTTGCACAGGTTTGCAATCCGAAGATCCAGATGTGCGATCCGAGACGGCGCAGATCCTTGCTTCGTCGGCGGTCGGTTCTGAAGTTGCTGAGCAGGCTTTGTTGCAATCGCTGTCGCGTTCAACGAGTGATACGTCGAAGATAATCGATGCGATTACGCGCATGGGTGATCACATGGCCGAAGCACTTTTGGCTCATGAGTCGCAAAGTGATGAGCTCGATCGCAAACTTGCTCTGGCGATAGCTGCCTTGGATCAGTCTGTCATTCCACAGTTACTAGCTGCTCTGAAGTCTGATAGGTCGTTCGTATCCGCGAGGGCGGCTAATGCGCTGGCCGCGATGGATTCGCTCACTACAGAGGTGATCGATGAATTGGTTAACTGCCTGGATCATCCCATTGCTGAGGTTCGCGTTGCCTGCTTGAAGGCACTGCGTGGACAGGAAAAGTTACCCACTGGGGTGATTGATAAAGTCCATGCTCTTGCAGGTTCAGGCGACCCATTGACCATGATGGCTGCAATTTCTGTCCTAGCACAAGTGGATCCTTTGAGTGAACGGTCCAGCTTGATCTTTGACCGTGTGAGTCGAGATTCAAGACCCGAGCTCCGAAAAGCGCTTTTGGATGGAATGGTAAAAAATGTGTCACTTGTGGATCATTATTCAGATTTCTTGGGATATTCTCTGTCCGATCCCAGCCCTGTTATTCGACTTGCCGCGGTAAATGTTCTTGTTAGCAGGGAGAAATGTTTACCACCTTTTCAGGAACAGATTTTTAGACTGGTTCACGATGATTCCTCTGAAATTAGATCAGCCGCGGTAGAGGCCATTTCATTTGTTGACGAGAAGACACCAGTTCTGGCTGAGCAGATTGCGCACATCTTCCCAATAGCAGATCAGATCATGTTGGTACAACTGTTGGAAGTTCTCACGCAGTTTGCAAAAACTGCGTCCGGTCAATTTGGCGATGTAGCTAGTTACCTTTCACATGAGTCTGCCGAGGTTCGATCCGCGGCGATTATTTGTTTGACAGGTATTGCTGCGGAACCCATTGATGCAATTCAAGTGATATTGCCAATGCTAAAGGACAGCGATGGGATTGTTCGAAAGGACGCAGCGCAGAGCCTTGGATCTTTTGAATCGGCTGCTAAGGCGGCAGTGCCATCGTTGTTTTTGATGCTTCAGAGCGAAATCGACGAAGATGCCGCGAGAGGTGCATTGAGAAGTATTGACGATGCTGGTCCTGAAGCGTTGGACGTCTTGCTTCCCGGGTTGGATTCAGATGATCGTCGGATACGCTTTTATGCAATGTTTCTGATCGGGAAGATAGGTCCACAGGCAAAACCAGCAATCCCAAAACTGGAATCTATGCTCACCGAAACCGAAAGTGGACGATTTCGAGAGACTATTCAGCAAGCAATTGATCGGATCAAAAGCGAGTGATTTCTTTTATTCATTTCTTTCAACAGGTTGCAACGAGATCAACCTCCCATCTTCAAGTACCACAAAAATGGTACCGTCATGACCTAAGCTCAAGCCTCCTTTAACTGGTGGGCAGCTCAGTGGTGCCAGCCAGATGTCGTTACCGCTCTGGGTGTCAATCGCGGCAATAAAACTTGACGAAGGATCTCCATCGGTATGGCCCCCAGCTAACAGTGTGGAGTCTGTAGCTGCAAAGCAGGTGAAGCGTCGGTTGGATCGATCTTGCCAGATTGGAGTGGGGACTTTGCCACCACGGCGCACCCATCTCGCCTCTTCTTTAGCCACTTTGGGAATATTCGAAGGCCGCTTCGGGTAAAGTCCGAGATTAACAAATTGACTTCCTTCGTAGCTGGCATCGTGGCTAAGTTCGCAACCGTCTTGGCATTGATAGTCCAGAGAAATGTATTTTCCGTAATCAGGATAATACGGATAGAAAGCCGTGCGATATTGTGAGTCGACTTGTTGTTGCGGAGTATTGAGACACCGTAGGGTATCAAGGTCATATCTCGCGGTTTCATAGACTCCACCCGCAAGAAAACGGAGTTCATCATTTACAATTTTCAATTCACCTTGAACACTAATTCCGTTTTTTACGTCGGATTGAAGGATACCAGAGTCTCGGTTTTCTGCTTTGAGTACTCCGGTAGCGGCATCCAATGCGACGATATGTGTTCCGTCGTAATGTGTTAATCCGGCGGCGGCATAGATCACACCATCGCGATGCGCGATTCCGCCGGAAACGGGCCAAGAGGTTATTAAAGACCCAAAGACGGGGATGCGATCAACGTTCGGTCCAACGCGATAGCTCCAAAGAGGCTCGCCATTGGCAGCAGCAAATGCGTGAACTCTTCCATCGGCTGATCCAACAAACACACGACCATTTGCATAGGTTGGCGCATAGTAGATCGGTCCATCAGTTGCTTGTGTCCACAGTAAGTTGCCTGTGCGATCAAGAGCTTGAATAACGCCTCGGCGATCCGCAACAAAGATATCGCCGTGTGCGGTCGAAGCTGCAGTGGGAAGAACTCCGCTGCAAATCTCTTTTTGCCAAGAAACCTCAATTTCCCTAGCAATTGGTATCGATGACCGATCATCGCGTGATGCGGATCCACGATAGGTAGTCCAGTCGCCCAATGGAGCTGCAATCTGTTCTACGGTAACGGACGGTTGACGATACTGCGAAAGAGCGGGTTCACTGGATCGATAAGTCCCGTTTGGTTGGGGACGCAAGCCGATGTTACCGTAGAGGGAAAGTTGGCATCCACACATCCAAGGTCCCCAATAGAGATGTCCACCGGCAATCAGCACGCCGTCCTGGCATGGGGGGCGCATTGGGTCAAAATGCTGTGCGATGGAATTTTCAGTCAGCACGCGCACCGTTCCTCCATTTGCTCGGAAAAAGATGCTGTCTTGGCATCCAGTTGCACGAGTGCATGCACGGCGAGCAGGGAATGTACTGAGTACTTCGCCAGTCTTGTAATCCAACATGACGCCGTTTTCAGATTGCTGCGGTCCTGCCGCCCAAACTCCATCCTGCCGTAGCACTAGCTGAAGATTTCCTTGCGGGTAGGTCCACTCTAGGTGACCATCACCGGTCGACGCCACAACCGTACGTTCTCGCTGAGGACCCGCAAAAAACAGGTGATCGTCACTACACTTCATATAAGAGGTTGTGGAATAGCCCGTGATGTAATGTTGTGCTTTTTGATTGTCGCCGATCGCGTTAAGGAGATCATCACTCTCATTCCTCCATCGAATTTGACCGGTACGGCGATCAATTGAGGTCAGGCAGTTTTTGGGTGAGTAGCAAAAGATCTCCCGATCATTCATGCATACTGCGCGAGAATCAAAAAAATCTCGAGATTGGTGTGTCCAGAGTACTTTTTCGCTTTCTAAATCGATCGCTATTAGAGTGCGTCCGAAGCCAAAAGATGTTTCTGGGTCATCGTAATCATGCCCCTTCCACATATCCCAGGGCCAGTGCCCAAGTCCCCTCCGAGTTGAACGCTGTGTCTCTACTTTTACTTCTTGATTACCCACTAATGCGTATAGAACGCCCTGATCCTTTGCCATCCATTTCCAGACCGGTCCGTCACTTACGTTTTCATTGGCTTTTAATTCTTGCTCAATTTTTCCGGATGTGCCGTCAATGATTTTGCAAGAGGTGTCATCACCTAAGAGAAGACCCTTGTCAGTTGCGATCATCGTATTGCGATGGAGCATGAAACCTTCTGGCAAATCTCTTTTCCACAAGATCAGACCGTTGTAAGCGTTGATGCAGACCAGAGTATTCAGCATCTCGTTCTGATTTTGTTTATGGGCGAGATGTCCCATTGCTTTATAGATTTTTCCATTCGCAATCACTGTCTGCTCAGGCATCGGGCTGAACATTGGGTAGCCGATAAACTGCGTGCGAAAATCTCCTTTGACGTATTGGTCATTCGATTGGGGGTTGTTATCTGGTCCATGGTAAGGATGAGACCAATCATCGACACCGTCTGGGGGATTTTTGCTTCTTTTTTCCCCGTTGATGAAGGCAATGCCGCCGGGGCACAGAGGGCGAATCGTCTGAGCATGGTTCAGCATCTTGCTAACACGCTCTCCCACGATGATGCGATCAGCGACATTGTCCGCTAGCTGAATTCGTTCTGGTGTACCAAGCGCAGCATAGAAACGTGTTCCCAAGATCCCTTCTGCTGCCGCTAATGTTTTCGCTGAATGAAGGAGATCAGTATCGTCGGTTTGAAAAAAAACAATCCACTTGTTCTGAGTCGTTTGGGTAATCAGCGAGCGTAGTTCCGTATCGCTCAAGCAGACTCCGCAAACAACACCACGATCCAGTCCTAACTTCGAAAAATCAAAATTGTCAGCGAACGCGCAATGAGTGCAATGCAGAAATAAGATTAGCAGCCCAACTGGCATTCTTAGTGAATGAAAGAGGTTTGAGCGAAGTTCTGACGGCATGATTAAATCCTCAGTGATCCGATGTGCTGCATCTCATCTGTTCGTATCTCTTTGTGGTCATCATATCATTTCAAGTCTCAAAAAGGTTTTCCCCTGCGTTTGAACTTGTCTGCATCTACCCAGCAGGTGCGAGATGCTTTTGTTGCCGATTTTCTCGTATAATTGAGAGTCGTTATCTCGGTAGCCGGGCTGTTGCTGCTGGGCCTTTTTGGACTCAAGATGCCTCAAATTTCGGAGAGAATACATGAGGTTAGTCGGAGCAATTTTCGCGACCATTCTTTTTAATTTCGCTTGTTGCGGCACAATTCAAGCGGAGGGATTCAATGGGCTATCCAGCGCAGACGTCGCGAAAATTCAATCAGTCCAAAGCGTTGATATTTCACCAAACGGCAAATGGATTGCGATTCGTTTGGCTGTTCCTCGCATTCCTGGTTTGGGTGATGATGGTTCAGCTTGGACGGAACTGCATCTGGTTAACGCGGAAACAAAACAAAGCAGACCATTCATTACCGGCGAAGTGTCGATAGGTGAAATCCAGTGGTCATATGATTCACAAAAGATTTTCTATTCTGCGAAAAGACTGGGAGACGAACACGTCAGCTTGTACCAAATTCCGGTAGATGGCGGCGAATCGAGAAAAATCTTGACGCACACAGAAGCTGTGAAAAGATTTGATGTAAGACCAGATGGAACGCAGATCGTATTCCTCGCTGCCGAAAATCGCCAAGAGAAAATTGAGAAGTATCGAAGCCAAGGATTCAACCAGCAGATTTATGAGGAAGATGATTTATCCACGCTCGTATGGTTGGCAGATTTTGATGGCAATCAAGCTGTTAATTTGAAAGCTGTTGAGCTGACAGGATCTGCCTATGAAGTGCATTGGTCACCAAGCGGTGATCACTTAGCGATTGTTTCTGCACCGACGCCGACTGTTGACGATCGCTATATGCGACGAGGTGTTGATGTGTACGACGTAAATCTGGAAAAGATTACCGCTACATTGCAAACAGAGGGCAAGCTAGGGCAAGTGTGTTGGAGTCCTTCTGGTGAACAAATCGCAATCATTAGTGGCAAAGACAAGCACGATCCAGCAGAAGGCAGAATCACGATTCATGGGTTGTCAGGTCGCAAGCCCGCCAAAACGCATCTCACCGATTATTTGGGTCACGTGGTCGATCTTCAATGGCTGGCTCAAAATGAGATCATCCTATTAGCTGAAGAAGGTTTGGGGTCAC
The DNA here is from genome assembly GCA_022425745.1 of Rubripirellula sp. Taxonomy (GTDB): domain Bacteria; phylum Planctomycetota; class Planctomycetia; order Pirellulales; family Pirellulaceae; genus Rubripirellula. Next base: position 2,619 of record JAKMEW010000403.1, on the reverse strand, counting down.
GTGTGGGAACACTCTCCGTCGAGGGTGAGTTCAGTCAGTGGAAATTGGTAAGTGATGTTGTTTTTACTCAGTTTTCCGTGTCGGAAGATGCCACGAGAATAGCTTTCCTTGGAAGTAGCTCCCATCACGCGAGCGAGGCGTTTCTGTTAAAGAGTAAAACAAAAACAGTAACTCGGTTGACTGATCATAACCCGTGGTTGGAAGAACGCGATTTTGGAAAACAGGTTCCCGTTGAGTGGGTAGCTAAAGACGGATTGCGATTGGAAGGTGTTTTGATTTACCCGCTGGGGTATCAAGCTGGTAAAAGCTATCCCACCATCATGTACGTGCACGGAGGACCGGAGTCGCATGAAAAAAATGCTTGGTTGACGTCTTATTCTCGTCCTGGTCAGGTAGCGGCCGCAAAAGGATTCGTGGTCTTTTATCCCAACTATCGTGGCAGCACCGGACGAGGTGTCGAATTTTCGATGATGGGGCAGGGTGATGCCGCGGGAAAAGAATTTGAAGATTTGATCGATGGAATAGATTTTCTCATCAGCGAGGGCATTTCGGATCGTGAAGCAATCGGTGTCACCGGTGGATCCTACGGCGGCTATGCATCGGCTTGGTGTTCAACGTATTACTCGGATCGATTTGCGGCGAGTGTCATGTTCGTTGGAATCAGCGATAATCTTTCCAAGGTGGGTACAACCGACATCCCGGAGGAAATGTATCTTGTGCATCATCGAAAGCGATTGTGGGAAGATTGGGGTTATTTCTTAGAAAGGAGTCCAATTCGGTATGTAGAGAGAAATCAAACGCCTACTTTAATTCTGCATGGCAAAGAAGACCCTCGAGTCCATCCGTCGCAGTCCCTAGAATTACACCGTCACTTGAAGACCCTCAATCAGGCACCAGTGCGTTTAGTACTTTATCCCGGTGAAGGGCATGGTAATCGCCGAGCGGCATCAAAATTTGATTACAATCTGAGGATGATCCGATGGATGGAGCATTTTCTTTTGAATCAAAAAGATACTGCCCCTGAATTCAACATCGATTATGGCAAACAACTCGGCGCCGGATCGACTGCCTCAGCAGAATAAAAAGCTACTTATTTGATCTTAAAACAACGGTATCGTTTTCAACATGCAAAACCAATTTCTTCCTTCCAAGCGATTTCAAATGATGGTGACGGCATGCGTACTTTCTGTATTGAATGTGCCCATCTCTTATCAGTCTCAGCAGGAGAATAACGCCCACGCTGCGACACCGATTGCTGAAGATATTCCGCATACCAAAGATTCTCTCAGCGAAGTCAAAGCAAAAGTTGAGTCAAAATCAGCAGCGCTTTTAGATATCCGAGAACTCTCTGAATGGAATGACGGACATTTGAAATCAGCTTCGTTAGTTCCTTTAAGTGAACTCGAAAAAGCGAAGCCGAGTGCGAAGGTGCAAGCGATCCTTGATGGGCTAGATAAGGATGAGCCTGTTTATTTTCATTGTCGATCTGGTCGTCGCGTCTTGGTAGCTGCACCTTTGTTGAAGAAAATGGGGTTTGATGTTCGGCCTTTGAAAGCCGGTTTTGACGAATTGCGTAAGAACGGTTTTGAGGTAGCGAAGCCTTAGTTCACACGCACTTTTATTGCGAGCTTGACCAGTGCTACTTAGATTCCTTATCTGCTCGGACAAATCCAATTTCAGAGATAGCGGCGAACCCCTGTTCGCTGTAATCAGAGTGGCACATAACGCGTATGAATCGTGAGCTTATCGCAACAAATGGCTTTGTTTGTGGCTTTTTTGATAAATCAAATTGGCCGGCGGTAACTTCACGATAAGTTTTGCCGTCTGTGCTAATTTCGATGGTGAAGTCTTTTACGGCTCCATTTCGGCTGCCGTCTTGTCGCGCCATATAGACGACACCTGAGATTATTGAGGACTCGCCCAGATCAAACGTAAGCGTATGGGGCGGATCAGCCTTTCTGTTTGAAAACTGTGAGTGCCACCACGTGGCTGGGTCATTATCAAATGCATTTCTTGCGAACTTACCGTTTTCACTATTTTCGCTACTAATGGCGATCAGCTTCCAGTGTTGGTTGTCGAGGAGTCCCTCCTTCGGCATCTCTTCAAAACGTTTTGCTGATCGATTTTGATTAGTTGACCAGTCACTCTCATCTTGTCGACCAAATTTGGCTCGACGGTCGCGTTCGTGCCTCTCTGTGGAAGAGAAGGTGCCTTCCCGCGCCGGTTGGTGAGCCTCATCAGCAAGTTGGATCAAGTGCTCGAGTATTTCGGGCTCATCTTTTGAACGATCAGAAGATTCACTGGGGTCCGTTGTAAGGTTGTACAGCTCCCATTGACCTTGCGGTGAGCTTCGGACCGCTCGCCAATTACTTTGTCGAATGGCCGTCCAGTTACCGATTTCCCAGTAAAGATATTCATGCTGTCGCTGGGGATGACCAATTTTGGATTCGCCAAGAAGCGTTGGGGCGAAACTAATACCATCAATATCGTCTGGCACATCGACATCGGCGAGTTCAGCGAATGTCGGCATCACATCCGGAAAATAACCGAGATGATCGGTTGTCTCGTTCGGTGCCACCTTTCCGGGCCAATGTGCAACAAATGGAATTCGCAGGCCAC
>JAKMEW010000372.1 GCA_022425745.1 Rubripirellula sp. | reverse complement strand
AACTTCCACCGTACGGCATACTCTTTGAAGGCGAAATCAAAGAGTTCTCGACCCATGATCGTTTCGCGCAGGATGTTCAGCGCGGTGGCAGGTTTCGCATAAGCGTTGGCTCCGAACTGTAAGATTTCTTCGCTGCCGGTCATGATCGGCCTTTGATTGCCACCACGCATGTAAGGCACAATCTTCTCCGGTTCTCCCCGCCGTGATGGATAGTCCTCTTCCCATTCCTGTTCGCTTAGGTACTGCAGGAAGGTGTTCAATCCCTCATCCATCCAAGTCCACTGCCGCTCATCACTATTCACAATCATCGGGAAATAGTTATGGCCTACCTCGTGGATGATGACGGAGATCAGGGCATACTTGGTTGCTTTGCTGTAGGTGCCATCTTCTTCTGGGCGAGGGCCGTTGAAGCAGATCATCGGATATTCCATCCCATAGACGGGCCCGTTTACACTGATTGCGACGGGGTAAGGGTAGTCAAAGGAATAGCGGCCGTAGACTTCAAGAGTATGGGCGATTGCTTCGGTTGAGTACTGGCTCCATAGCGGGTCACCCTCGTTGGGGTAGTAGGACATGGCCATGACCGTTTGGTCACCCACTTTGACACCCATCGCGTCCCAGATGAACTTGCGACTTGCTGCAAACGCAAAATCACGGACATTTCGAGCGATGAAACGCCAAGTCTTGTTATTGGTGTTACCGTCGCGGCTTGATCCGGCTTCAGTTGCTTTGGCTTCGCTCGTCCCGTTCCCCTCGTTCTGCTTTGCTTCCTCGGGGGTGACGATGAACATCGGCTTATTTGATTTTTTTGCTTTGGCGAGACGCTCAATCCAGACCGGTTTTAATACTTGATCTGGATTAGCGAGTTCTCCCGTGGATGCCACCACCATGTCCTCCGGAACCGTGATGCTGACATCGTAATTACCCAGTTCCAAAGTGAACTCGCCGCGCCCAATGAACTGCTTGTTTTGCCAACCTGTGTAATCGGTGTACGAGACCACCCGAGGAAACCACTGCGCGATTTCGTAGATGTAATTCCCGTCCTTCTCAAAGAACTCATGCCCCGATCTACCGGAAATCAGATTCGAGTCGATGATGTTGTAGGAGTAGTCGATCGAGAAGCTAATCGATTCACCCGGCATCATGGGTTTGGGGAGATCGATGCGCATCATCGTTTCGTTGATGGTGTGCTTGAGTGCGTTGCCCTGCCGGTCCTTGACTGATTTGATCTTGTAACCACCATCGAAAGTGAGTCTTGCGAAGATCGATCGGAGCCGATCAAACGTGACCCGCGGAGCGAGCGGGGGGGCGGGTGAGGCGGTGGCTGAGATCGCATCAGGCTCGAAGCGATTTTGATCCAATTGAACCCAGATGTAGTTCAATAGATGTGGTGACTCGTTGTGGTAATCAATCTTCGCGACCCCTGAGATTCTCTGGTTGGAGTCATCAAGGGTGACCGAGATCTGGTAGTCGGCTCGCTGTTGCCAATACTCTGGTCCAGGAGCACCGGAGGCGGTCCGCTGATCATTGGGGGTCGGGAGCCACTGGTCAATTTGGTAGAAGCGGTCGCCGTGTGAGTCGCTGTGTTTAGGATTGGGTAACGGCTGAGCGTTTGCGACTGAAAGGCTGCAGATCGCGAAAATCAAACTTGGAAGAAGGTTTCTGAATTGGTTGCGCATCATCGAGGTCTGGCGTCTCAGTTTTTGTTGTCAACAAGGCTTGGCGGTGGCAAGGATCCCTTGGGATCGGTATCAACGCGACTAGGCTGTGAAGCCAAAAATCGCTTTGCTGGGAATATCTTACTTGGGAGAGTATTTTCTTCCCACAGAGAGTATAGCGTCTAGGGGACGGTGATGCCCAACCCACCATTCGCGTTGCGGAATGATCGCGGGGAAATAAGGTGGTTAGAGGGAGATCATCGTGGTCTGATCGCGCACGATGCACTACGCTGTGTCTCAAATTCCAGCGAGCCAATCGCCGCCGCGTCCATGGTTCCGCGATGGCGGCAATATCCCCAAGCGATCAAGAGAGTGTTATCTCGATGATTTCTAACCCGCAATTTGGTTATTGCACCAACGTCCACGCCGGTGTGGACCTGAGTTCAATTCAGTCCAATCTCGATCAATACGCGGTTGCGGTGCGTGATTCGGTCGGTGATGACTCGTTGGGTGTCGGGCTCTGGATTCCTGCTCACGCCGCGCGAGAACTGTCTACCGATGCGGCTGGTTTTGCCAGCTTCTTGCGTGAGCGGCGACTGAAACCTTTCACCATCAACGGATTTCCTTACGACAACTTTCATCAGGATGTCGTCAAACATCGCGTCTACCAGCCGACATGGGCTGAGGAGGCTCGACTGGGGTACACCTGTCAGTTGGCAGATGTGCTCGTCGAATTATTGTCGGGAACCCCGGACGAACAAGTTGGCTCCATTAGCACACTTCCCCTCGGATGGCCAACCGAGTTAGCTTCATCGACTAATCTCGACGCGTGTGGTCGGTTGCTTCGAAAACTATCGGATCATCTCCATCAGCTTGAATTGAGCACCGGTCGCAGGATCGTTGTCGCAATCGAACCGGAGCCCGGTTGTCAATTCGACACCACCGAAGATGTGATCAAGTGGTTTGAGAAGCAGTTGCCTGACTCACAGCATCGACGCTACCTCACCGTTTGTCACGATATCTGCCACTCAGCGGTGATGATGGAGTCACAGTCAGACGTCTTGTCTCGTTTTGCAAAGGCTGGGATCGCCGTTGGAAAGGTGCAGGTCAGCTCCGCGATTCAAGTTCGGTGGGATCAAATGTCAGAGGATCGCCAAGGTGAGGCGATCGCACAACTCGCTGCTTTCGGCGAAGATCGTTACCTGCACCAAACCGGACGCATGACGCGAGCTGGGGAATTTGAATTGGCAGAAGATTTACCGCTGCTGCTCGCTGATGTTCAATCGGGGAAGGTGGATCTGAGTGACGAGCAGCGTTGGGTGGTGCATTTTCATGTTCCTATTTTCTTGGAACGCTTCGGACATCTCGAAACAAGCCAGAGCGATGTTCTGGAGTGTTTGAAGTTTCTAAGTGAAGATAATTTGCCGCCAGATTTTACCGGGCATCTCGAAGTCGAAACCTACGCTTGGACTGTCTTGCCTGAGGCGATGCGGCAGCGAGGGTTAGCCGAAGACATCGCTACCGAGGTCTCTTGGTTGCAAACCACTCTCGAAACGCATTGACACCGTTTTGCCTGCTTGCGGCGATTCGTAAGTTGCGGCGGTTCAGAGCCTTGCGGGGTTAAACGGCGTTTCGGGTGTTTTTCCGCTGGCATATTTCCTGAGTTTGACTCGCAACTTTTCGATGACTTTCACTCTTGCCCCATCGGGGTTTACCGCAAGGTTTTGAAACTCGTTTGGATCGGTATGGTGATCGTATAGTTCGACTCCGTGCTTTCCCTCGCCCCATTCGGTGTATCTCCACCGCGAAGTTCGAATGCTGCAGCCCATCACGGGTTCACTCAGCCTCGAATCGGCAGGCCTTAGCACTTGCGTGATCGCATACTCGTCCCAGGGGGCAAGCGGATCCTTCATCAATGGGCTCAGATCCCGTCCCGCGAGATGCTCGGGCGGTTCGATTCCAGCTAGGCTGACCAAGGTGGGGTAGATGTCAACAAACTCGACGACGCGATCGCAATTACGACCCGCGTTGCCGATTCGCGGTGCTCGGATCATCAGCGGAGATCTTGCAGATTGCTCGAAAAGCGTACGCTTTTGCCAGATCCCTCCATGTTCTCCGAGGTGATAGCCGTGGTCGCTCCACAGCACCACGATCGTGTTCTCGGTTTGTCCCAGTCGATCGATCGTTTCTAATATCCTTCCGATCTGCGCATCAATGAAGGAAACACATGCGTAGTAGCCCTGTGTCGCCTGAAGCAGCAAAGGTTCCGGAAGGTTGTAATTGGGCAGTGGACAATTGTGAGCAAAGGCAGCGGTGGGGATGTCGTTGCGGTCCCCCTCAGGTGAAAACGGTAGACGCAGCGAAGCGAGTGGGTATTGATCAAAGTATTTTCTTGGCGCCACATAGGGAGTGTGCGGGCGGAAAAAACCGACCGCCAAAAAAAGAGGTCGATCTCTAGGTGCTTTGAGTTGTTTGATCGCCTCGCTTGCGATCATGCCGTCAGTCTGCTCCGTATCTTCACCCTCTGCCGCAAGCCAACTCAGAGCAGCGCTGATTTTGCGGTGGGGTTCCGCATTGGTGATTAGTGCCTCCTCGCCCTTGTCTCGCCCCTTGGGGTTGATCGTCAGATTCCAAGAAGCTGGGTCATCAAATCCATCGGTGCCAATCGAGGCGGGGACATTGTAGTGATAGATTTTTCCAACTCGAACCGCATCATAACCAGCCGCTTGAAACGCCTGCGGCAAGGTGACAACTTCTGGCGTTTGGTCGCGAAAGTGTCGATCGAGATCGTAGACTTTGATTTGGTCCGGACGCAGTCCGGTCATCAAGGAAGCTCGAGTGGGGTTGCACAGAGGAAGCTGGTTATAGGCTCGCTGGAAAGTGATACCTGAAGCGGCAAGGCGGTCAAGATTGGGTGTTTGGGCGATGAGATCACCGTAGCAACCGAGTGTACAGGCCAAGTCATCAATGGAGATGAAAACAATGTTGGGGCTACTTGGAGACGCATGATTGGTGGGGTTGGCCACTGCGTTGACCAGCCCCAAGCACCAGATCGTTCCACACAGGAATGAGATGATCCAATTGGGAACGGTAACGAGCCGGATCACTTGCAAAACGAGAGGTTGGGGTGTGGTGGAGGTCGTGTGTGAAGGGCCGAGCATGGCGAGTGATCCGATAAATTGGTTCGGGCAGGAGCGTGTGAGCTAGTGGAGATGATAAACGATTTTCGAATCTTGAAGCGGCTTGTTTGTGATTGCATTTCCTCCGCTCCTTCTCTCGTTAGGATTTCATCGGTAGGGTATGTGTTCACGACTTGTAGTTCACCTTGAGAGATGAATAACGATGATTCAGCCACTGATGTACGAATCTCACTCCCACACACCGTTGTGCAAGCATGCTGATGGCTGGCCGGACGAGTATGCTTTGGTTGCCGAGAAACGTGGCCTCAAGGGATTGATCGTCACTTGTCACAACCCAATGCCCAATGGGTTTTCGGCGAGCGTGCGCATGGCGGAAGATGAGTTTGAAAGTTACATCGAATTGGTGTCTCGGACGCGCGAGCAGTTTCTTGGGCGGGTCGACGTCAGGCTTGGTCTCGAGGCGGACTACTTTGAGGGCATGGAGGATTATCTTGAGCAGCAATTGCAATCTGCCGATTTCAACTTTGTGCTCGGTTCCGTTCACCCTCAGATTAGTGAATGGCGAGAACGGTACTGGCAAGATGATCTACTTGAAGTGCAAAGAACCTATTTTCATCTTCTGGCAAAGACGGCTGAAACCAAACTTTTTGATTCCATTTCCCATCCCGACCTGATCAAGAATTTTACGTCCTCTAGCTGGGATCCTGAGAAGATCATGCCCGATATTTGTCGTTCACTCGATCGGATCGCCCAAACCGGGGTGGCAATGGAGTTGAATACATCGGGCGTGAATAAGACGATCTCCGAGATGAACCCGATGCCAACAATGCTTGAGGAGATCGCAAAACGCGGCATTCCGATCACATTGGGTTCTGACGCCCACGTTCCTGATCGCGTCGCCGACGGTTACGAAACGGGACTTCACCTGCTAGAGGAATCGGGGTTCAGCCACGTGAGCTATTTCTTGGACCGTCAACGTCACGAGTTGTTGATCGAAGACGCACTCAAGTCACTCATCGCGTCTGAATAACTAAAGCGGCTGTCTACTCGCCTTGAACGAAGTCGACTGAGTTTGTGGCGAGTGGGTTTGGGACGAGTGGGTTTGGGACGAGGTCAGATGCGACAGCTCGAGGCGTATAACTTTGAGATCAACCGTAATGTTCACTCGCTACCTCTTGTGACGTTACTTCTCGAGACGGTCGTTACTTCTCGAGACGGTATGTGGCTGGGGTAAATCGCGATTCATTTCATGAACTCGATAGCCGAAACCGCTGCCACTGATGGTGCTTAGGTCGAGGTGACCATCGCGGCGTTGATAAATCCCCTTGTGAATTTCCGCTTCAGGTTGGGAGGCATCCGGGTAGAACTGCATCCCGTTGGATTCAACCCCCATGATCGTTCCTGCGTGAGCGGCAAGTCGGACGTGTGGGATCTGAGCCAACATGGGGTTGGTGAGATCTTGAACCATGAGCGGCATCCGATGAGCCTTCGCCCAACAAAGACTCAAAATTGCACCGGTTTGCGTTTTACATGTTTTCAGGGCAACACCGGTCCACCCTAGAGACCGCCCGAGTGCAACGTATTGCCAGTCGTGTGCGCTCTCATCGAGAAACAGGGGTTTCCGCTCAGCGACGGAATGGACATCGATTTGGTTCGCTTTCAGGTCATAAGGAAATGGCTGCTCGACGTAGAGCAAGCGATCGCTGATGTCGGGTTGCTCGGTACGAAGCCGATCGAGAATTGAATTGACATATTCGGGATCCGTCACGGTGCAATTGAAATCAGCCGATAGAAACTGCACGTTAAGTTCGATGGAAACATTCCCGATGCGAACCAGTCGCTCGTAATCCCAGTCGGAATCATTGCCGCGTAGTTTGATCTTCAAGCAATTAAGGCCGTCAGAGCTGATCCAGTCACGAAGTGTCACCGGGTAGCCGTCTTGCGGCTCATCTCCATGGCAATCCTCCTCTTCGATTGGGTCGAGCCCACCGACTAAGTGCCAGACGGGCAGACGATTCTCGGGTGTCTCCACAAAAAAGTCGGACGGGTATTTACGATCGAAACAGACCCCTTCATCTTGTGAAGTGAGATAGTCGGAGAGATCCTTTGATAAATATTGAGAATGATAAGTGCTGTAGTTATCGACGTCGTGAAGTACGCCAAAAGCTTCTTGGCAGGCAATGTCGTACGCGCTCGCCGCGATCAACGCCGCCTAGTGGGGCATGGG
>JAKMEW010000364.1 GCA_022425745.1 Rubripirellula sp. | reverse complement strand
CTTTATCTGTCGGCGTTGGAAGTTTCACGAGAGCGATTTCAATTTGACTACCAATGGTTTGCTGACGGAGTGCTGGATCAGAACTATCGAGGTTCGGGCCTTGGTGGAAGAAGCGAGACCGGATTGGATAGCCAAGTTTTCTTTCGAAAGACACAGGCCGCCGGCGGTGAATTGGTGGTGGGTTTGGCCAATTCGTTGCTCTGGGATGTTTGGGGTTCTGGAAGCGAAACCTTTGGATCCACGCTCGACTTTGCTTTACGCCAACCGCTTTTGCGTTTCGGTGGGCGAGCACGCGTACTCGAGCAGTTGACGCAAAGCGAAAGAGATTTACTCGCTAATGTTCGACAAATGCAGCAGTATCGCCAAGGCTTTTATGTTCGCCTTGCAACGGGACGCACCAACGGCAGCGGACCATCGACAGGATCGAGAATTGGTCAGTCGGGGTTAGGGGTGATAGCAGGGTTCCCCAGTGGTCGTAATGGTGCACCATCCGCCGGCGGCTATCTTGGTTTGCTTCAAGATCAACAGGAAATACGCAACCAAGAGGCCAATGTGGTTGCGCTGCGTGATAGTGCAGCTCAATTGGAAGCAGCGTTTGACGCTAACCGGATTAGTAGTCGCCTGCAAGTTGATCAGGCATTGCAAGCTCTGTTGAATGCACAGAGTAGTTTGTTGGCGTCGCGGGCGTCGTATGACAGTCGAGTTGACGCGTACAAGATTTCACTTGGTCTACCACCCGATTTATTAGTCAAAATTAATGATCCTTTACTCGATCGGTTCATCCTGATCGACGAGAGTCTGACTGATTTGCAGGATGAGGTGGCTGCCGCATTGTTGCGAATCCGTCGAGGACGCACTCAGCCGAGTGTTGAAACGATGAGGGGACAACTGCTTTCGCTTCGAGAATTGGACGCCAAAGTTGACACACAGTTAGCCCTAGCAGGACGAAGTCTTTCCAACCTGATTGAACGAATTCCCGATCGCATGCAGCAGTTAGATTTGGTTGCACAGCAGGTCAATGATCTCGATGCTGATGTGGACCCACGCGTGTATGATTCCGAGCAATTCACGAGTCGTGTCGATTTTCTCAAGACGCGCGTGCCGCAGATTCAACGTGAACTTCTCCAAGCTCGAGAAGAGTCAAACCGTTTACTTGAGGCTTTGAGTGAAAATGATCTCAACCAATCACACACGACCTTGGTCGATTTGACGACACGATTGTCTGATCTTCTACTCGAACTGTCCTTAGTTCACGCTGAGGTGAAGTTACAGGGAATCTCTCTCTTGCCAATCAATCTAGAGCCCAAGCAAGCGCTTGAGGTTGCTCGGGCCAATCGACTCGATTGGATGAACGCGAGATCGAATCTTGTTGATTCATGGCGTAGGATAGAGGTGGTCGCAAATGATCTGAAAAGTGATCTGGATGTCGTAGTCACTGGTGATCTCGGTACCAAGCCAAACAATCCGGTAGGGTTTGATACGGATTACTCGCGAGTACGAATGGGTTTGCAGATAGATACACCAACCACTCGCTTGATCGAACGCAATCGCTATCGAACAGCATTGATCACTTACCAGCAGGCTCGACGAGATTACATGCTCTTCGAGGATCAGGTCGAGCAGAGTCTTCGTAATACACTTCGCATTGTCAAACTTAGTCAGATCAATCTTGAAGTCCGACGAGCGGCGGTGCGAGTGGCAATTGCACAGGTTGACATTGCACGTTTGAGGCTCAATCCACCCGTGCGTCCCAATCAGCCTACGAGAACCTCGCCTACCGCCGCACGCGACCTTGTGTCCGCTTTGACCGATCTTCTTAACGCTCAGAATGATCTACTCAACGTCTGGGTTAGCTATGAGGTCTTGCGAGTATTGATCGAGTTTGAAATGGGGACCATGGAAATCGATGAGCAAGGAATCTGGTTAGACCCATCATCGCAGGGGCGTGGATACGAGGAACTCTTGCCGCCAGCGGGGGGGGGTGGTTCGGTAGGTGACATGGACACTGTCGATTCAAGTTTTTTTGAAGAATCGTTGGTTGATGAGGAGTCAAATCGGCTGCTTCCCGTGTTGGTTGAGTTTCAGGAGTAGTTCAGACGCCTTCCTTGGCAGGTTGGCGAAATAAAAGAACTCCGGATCACGATTCTCCGGACTACGATTCTCCGGACCACGATTTTGTAGGGGCTCTCTCCCAAGGCGATTTGAGTGGTGCGTGCCTCATTTATGCTCGGAGTCGCAGATTTTGAACTATTTCTTAGCGTGAAAAGCCACTCTGGCGACGGTGTCGACACCTCTTGGCTATGGAAATAATTGCCTACCGAGCTATACTAGGAGGACTCAGTTTAGTTCCGGTATCTTGCCAAATCACATGGATGATCGACGTTGTTTCGACGTCGCGACATGGTTAGTTCACCTCCCAATGAAGATGGTTCGAACAAGTTGCCCAGCGTGTGTTGAGGGTGTGTTTGAGTCCGGCCATTTCAAGGTTTTTGGCCAGATAGCCGATTAAGTCCTGAGTCCCGCCTTAATTCCCGCCTCATGCGTGGCCTCAAAGCGAAAACTTGGTGCGATGGCTCGAATGTCGAGTTGTGTCAATCATTGCTTTGGTATTGGTGCAAGACACCACTTGCCGCGACTAAACCCCGCCTGCACATAAGCTGGCGACATCCCGTTCACGAGTGCTAGATGCAAAATCGACGCCAACGACCCGGGTTCTTCCAATCCACTCTTGTTGTCTGTATCACCGCGAGTATCGCGGCCGTTCTACTGATGCGGTTTGCAGGAACCCCAGGCGAGAAGCCCCTTAGTTTCTTCAGTGAAGATCCCGAATTTGATCTCTTGACGACTACGGCTCAGATTGCAGCTTTCGAACATGTCGTTGTAGAACGTGGTGAGTTGCAAAGTTCAAGCAACGTGGAGGTGCGGTGTCTTGTCAAAGGACGTACCAGCAGCAGCGCGGTCAATATTTTGGAGATCGTACCGGAGGGAACGTGGGTAGAAGAGGGAGATTTTCTCGTCAAGCTTGATGATGCGGCGCTTCAGAAACAATTGATACAACAACAAATCACTTGCAGCACGAGCGAATCTGCGGCTATCGAGGCAGAAGCGGATCTTGAGTCAGCTAAGCTCGCTCTTCATGAGTACGCTGAAGGAACCTACGTTGAAGATTTGGCAAAACAGCAAAGCGAAGTCTTTGTTGCCGAGGAAAATTTGCGTCGCGCCGAGGAGTACTTACAGTACAGTAATCGACTGGCAGAACGCGGGTACATCCCTGACGCACAATTAGATGCTGATCAGTTCGCTCTCGAAAAGGCTAAGAAGGAACTCGGTGTCGCGAAGACCAAGCTTGAGGTTCTTAGTAAGTTCACCAAAGAGAAGATGCTGACGCAACTCGAGGCCAAAATTCAAACCGCTACGGCAAAGTTACGTTCTCGTCAGAAGACCTTGGAACTCGAGAATAAAGAGCTTGCGGAGATCGAGGAGCAAATTGCGTTGTGTCGCATCACGGCGCCTGTTCAGGGGCAGGTTGTTTACGAGCAGAACCGAAGAAGCACCAGCACAACCATTCTTATTGAGGAGGGTGCACCGGTCCGTGAGCGTCAGGTGATCATCAATCTTCCTGATCCAAGTAAAATGAAGGTCATTGCCAAGGTGCATGAATCTCGAATTGGATTTATCACGAAAGGTCAGGTCGCAGAGTTGCGATTGGATTCGCTTCTCGATGTCCCACTGACCGGAACTGTTGTGGAAGTCAGTGAGTATCCGTTGCCGCCGATCAGCGTTTATATGTCTCACGTGAAGGAGTACGAAGTTTCGATTCGGATTGATAACCCACCACTCGACTTGAGGCCAGGGATGACGGCCGAAGCAAAAATCTTGGTGGACAGAATGGATGATGTACTACAGTTGCCAATCGAGGCCATTCAGGAACGCGACGACAAATTCTACTGTGCGATTCCGATTGATGATGGGTCGATCGAGACGCGCGAATTGAAGGTTGGCAAAGCAAATGAGACCAGTCTTGTCGTTGAATCTGGCATACAAGTCGGTGAGGAAGTGATCCTCAACATTAGCGATGAGGGAATCCTTGAACAGATGGATTTTCCCGAGATATCAACGTTGTAAGACGACTTCACAACAGCCAATAGGCCCTTGATGACGAATGCTGTGAGCCACGCTGCCTGTGACGCGGAGATCGCGTTGAGAGTGCGCGGGTTGTGCAAAGATTATCAGCTTGGATCACAGTCTGTTCGTGTTCTCAAGGGAATCGATCTTGATGTACCACGTGGTGATTACGTGGCCATTATGGGACCGAGTGGTTCGGGGAAGAGTACGTTTCTGAATCTGCTTGGTGGACTCGATTCCCCAACTTCGGGCGAATACTTCATTGGTGATCGCAATGTCGCGAAATTGACGGACGATGAATTGTCCGCGATACGCGCTGAAAGAATTGGGTTTGTCTTTCAGGCGTACAATCTTCTGCCGCAACTAGATGTCATTGAAAATGTTGAAGTGCCACTCGCCTACAACGGTGGGATGACTCTCAGCGATCGTGATCGCACGGTGAAGCTCACGGATCTGGTTGGTCTCCAAGGCCGAACGGAGCATCGCCCTACAGAACTCTCTGGTGGTCAGCAGCAGCGAGCTGGCATCGCAAGAAGTCTGATCAATCAGCCTGAGTTTATTCTTGCCGATGAAGCAACCGGAAACCTTGATACCGCCACAACCGAGGAGATTCTGGATCTTTTTGATGATTTGAATCAGCAGGGCGTAACCATCGTTATGGTCACGCACGAAGAGGAGGTTGCTCAGCGTGCTCGACGCATCGTGAGGCTGCGCGATGGTGAAATCGAGAGTGACCAGCGTCGTAAAGAGCCGAGCGGAGAGGATCCCGCAAAGTCATTGCAGGCCCGCAAAGGAACGCCCTCCCGTCTTCGATTGAGGGCTCGTGATGTTCGGGTTGGAATGAAGACGTTACTCATGCATCCGCTTCGTTCGATGCTAACTATTCTCGGTATCTTTATCGGTGTGGCGAGCGTCATCTGGTTATTGGCGATCAGTGAGGGGATCGCCGAAAAAGCCAATTCGCAGATCGAAGAACTCGGCGCCAAAAATATCATTGTGATGACCTCCCGACCCTCAATAGAGGAGTCGGGTGGGCAACGCGTGTATTTCTACGGATTGACGGAGGAAGATTGTTGGCTGTTGGAAAAAAATATCCCCAGCGTTGATCTTGTCATTCCTTTTTATCGAAACACCGGTCGACAATTTCGTTACGCCGATCGAGTCACGATTGGTGAAATCAATGCGTGTACTCCAGAGTACCGTGACTTGTACTCACTGAAATTGCGGCAGGGGCGTTTCCTGCATCAACGCGATGTTGATACCGCCGACAACGTTTGTGTGCTCGCTGCCGAGGTTGCAGACACGCTGTTCAAGCATGAGGATCCGATTGGAAAATCGATCCATGTGGTGGACGACTTCTTTCGTGTTGTTGGTGTTGTGGAAGCACGCGAAGAGTTGGACAGTGTGGAGGATACGAGTCGAAGTCAAGATTTTTCCGACAACGTCTACTTGCCTCTCGAAACCTATTGGCGGCGATTCGGCGAAGCGTACTCAGTCGGCAACAATGGCGGTCGAGCGCTTTCGCAGATCACGCTTCGACTCAAGAACCAAGATGATGCGGTCGCAACCGGACAGGCTGTTGAACAAGCATTGACGCGAAGTCATCTGTTTACTGACTACAAGATAGGTGTGCCACTAAAGTTGCTCGAACAAGCAAGGAATACTCGGATGATGTTCGTCGCGATGATGGGGTTACTTGCCGGTATCTCGCTTTTGGTAGGTGGCATCGGGATCATGAACATCATGCTCGCAACGGTCACCGAGCGAACTCGAGAAATCGGGATTCGTCGCGCCCTCGGGGCACGTCGAATCGACATCACTCGTCAGTTTCTGATCGAAACCGTTTTATTAAGTGTGACTGGTGGTGTCACCGGGATTCTGGCCGGTTTGACTTGCAACCGAGTGCTGGAATGGTTCCGTTGGGGGCTCGAAACGGGTTTCCCCGAGATCATGGAATCCCTGCCTGAAACGGTTCAGACCATGGAGCCGATTATCATTCCATGGTCGATCCCACTGGCCTTTGGTATTTCGGTTGCAGTTGGTGTTCTCTTTGGACTTTATCCTGCTCGACGTGCAGCGGTGATGAGCCCCATTGACGCACTCAGGCATGCTGGTTGAGTGCGTCTTGAGATATTCTTGCGTCGTAGAGAGTTGTTGACGCAGAGTGTTTGTGAAGCAGAGTGTTGTTGACGCAGACGACTCGGCAGGCGTTGCGATTTCCTGCTCAATCCGTTGTCGTGAACGGGGATGCGGGCAGTCCCTGCCGGTTGTAAAGGTTCACTCGCGGATTTGAGTCGTAGGCGAAGCGAACGTGTTTCGGGTTAGCGACCGCCTCGCTGCTGACCACGACCGTGTTCCCATCGATCTTAGCATCAGCCCAGTGCCAGTTTCCCTCGGCATCTTGAATCGAGAATTCGGTTAGCTCCGCGTCGGCGAGTTCCTCAACGGGGCCCATGTAATGCTCTCCACCTTTATCAGCAACCATGAGCCCACCTTTTCCGACATGGTCAAACGTGATGCGAATTTGGTTCCCCTCAACTTTGTGACTTCGGTAAAGCGGGCCTGTCGGTGTGACGTCTTGGAGCCCATAGTTCTGGACTAATGCAAGTTGCGCGAGTCGTTTTCCAACGTCTTGCTTGTTTTTGGGATGGATGTCTTTTTCCGCTCCAATATCGATGATCACAGCCATTCCAGTGTTGGCTACTCGTAGGGCACGTCTTTGGCCTTCACGAACCGGACCCCATCCGCCACCCGCTGGCTGACCGGTGTGACCTCGGCCGAAGTCCGCCAATTGAACCCAGTAAAAAGAGAGGTCTTCGTTTTGGAAAACGGATCGCCAGCCTTTGATGAGCGCCTCTTTAAGGTAGTTGTAACGAAGACCGTCACCGGCGTTGGATTCACCCTGATACCAAATTGCACCTTTGACACTGTACGGAGCGAGTCCGGCAACCATGCCGTTATAGATCTGAGTGGCACCGCCTTTGAATTTTCCCGCATCCAGGTCCTTCACATAGTCCTCGAGACTTGGGACCTGTTTGAAACCAATAGGTGGTGTGAAGGGTTCAATTCTTTGGCCACCCCAGTTTGCACCGATCAGACCAATTGGAATGTGTAGCTCCTCCTGAAGTTCTCGTCCAAAGAAGTAACCCACTGCGCTGAATCCGCCGATGGTTTCTGGACTGCAAATCTTCCACTGCGATTCCTGGGCGTCCTCCTGTGGTTCATTTTGCTTAACATGCTTTGGCACATCAAAGAACCGAATCATTGGGTGTCTCGCATTTGCGATTTCCTGCTGTGGATTTGCGGCTTGCGATACACGCCACTCCATGTTGGATTGTCCAGAGCATATCCAGACTTCGCCAATCATCACGTCTTTGAATTCAATTTTTTCTTCGCCACTATGAACCCAGAGTCCGTAGGGTTTACCGTCGGCTTGCTTTGGTGCTAGTTCGGCGATCCATCTTCCGTTTTCATCCGCTCGAACTGCAAACGCGGTTGCATTTTGATTGTCGGTAAGACCAACCGTTACCGAAGTTCCAGGGTTCGCCCAACCCCAAATGCGAATGGGTTGATTTTGCTGCAGAACCATATGATCGCTGAATAGGTTTGACACTCGTAATTCAGCGCTGAGGTTTTGATTCAAGAGTGCCGCGAAGGCAAAGCAGAGTAGGAAATGTTTTTTGAACATGGTGTGGGAAAGTCTTTTTGTGTTAGGGATTTTAGAAGCTTGAAGGGAAGAGTGTCCGATCGTGAAATTGGCGCAGCTAGAGGCACCTCATGAGCAGCAAAGCGTATCACGCATGGTTGGCGAATGCGAACCATGCAGTCGTGATCACGATTCCCATCGAGGATTCTAAGTTGTCCTCAGTTTTTCGCATGACTTGGAGCATGCCGTGATTTAGAGCCCACCACATGCGGGGCAATTCTGCCTGCGAGTAACTTTCATGGTCTGAAACGACATGCGGCGAAAGTCAATGTGTAGTAGTTTTCCTGACATGTTATCGCCCATGCCAGCGATCGTTTTCACTGCTTCAACAGCTCCCATGCAGGCGATCGTTCCAGAGACGGCCCCAAGGACAGGGAACTCTCGTTTCCATGTTGGCGGAGCTTCGGGGAAGATGCATCGCAGGCAGGGGCTTTGTCCCGGAATGATCGTCGTCAACTGAGCTTCCATGTCGTACATGGCGCACTCAATGAGTGGTTTGTTTTGTTGGACGATGGCATGATTCATTGCAAACCGTTCTGTAAACAGAGGAGCGCAATCGACTACCACATCACACTGTTCAACCATAGAAGCCGCGTTTTCATCAGTAACATTTTCAGGAATCGTGATCAGATTGAGTCTTGGGTTCAGCTCCAAGAGACGTCTGCGGATGGAGTCGATTCGGGGCTTTCCGATCCAGTCGTGGGTCATCAGAAGCTGCCGGTTCAGATCGCTCGGTTTGACATTCCCCGCGTGTGCGAGCACCAAGGTGCCAACTCCCGCTGCAGCGAGTTCATAGGCAACGACGCTTCCAACTCCACCAACGCGAGAAACCATCACGCTCGCGTTTTTTAACTTTTCTTGTCCTTCCTCGCCGAGGTCCGGGAGCCACATCTGCCACTCATAGATTGACCGTTCTTCATCAGTCAGCGGAAGTTTGGGCATGTTGATGACACCTATCGATGCAACAAAGGGATGGGAGCAGGCAACGTAGCGGGTGATCTTTCCTATGATGGTAACACGCTGTGTGGGACTTATGCAGCGTTTCGGTGATGATCCGATTTACATGACTCCGTCCACGCGATGACCGTTTCAGTGGATGGAGGCTTCATGCCACGGAATTTTCGTTTCCCTCTCCCGCTTTTCAAATACTCACAAAGCGTTTTGTGGAGATCTTTGGGCGCGGTCGACGCGATACTCTCCAGCGAAGTGAATTCGCAGTGAGACAGAAGTTTAGCCTGTTGAGAAGAAAGGTTTGGGACCTCCGTTGTCAAGCGAATTTGGCATTGCCAAAGAGTGATGTCCCTCGGGTTGATTCGTGGTGAGCCGAGTTCGTTGACGATCAATTCGGGGTTCGCCCGCGTTAAGGCTTGGACATCGTGATAGCCAGCGTCCATCAGCCTTTGTGCGGTATTGCGGTCAATCAGCGGGCACTGGTCAATTCGAGTTGTGGGAGGAATGCCCATGACCACTTCTTGCTCGCGGTGAGTTGCGTCCCCTTGATTGTCCCGAGCAGTCTTGTTGATCGACTCAGCATTGAAGCGTTGTGCAATGACCGCCAATTGTGGAGTTGTCGAGGGAGCCTGTGCAGGGGTCGGGTTTTTATCTGGCATCAAAGATTCATGCACGCTCAGATGTGCTGCCGCAAGCCACGTAAGAAGCCGAGAAATTTCACTGGCGGTGGCCGACGAGAGACACTCTTGACCCTTTCGCGTGACAAGGAATTTCTCGGTGCGGAGCATGAGTTCACCAGCAGGGCAGGCTTTCAGTTCTTCTGGCTCATTGATCCCCGCGCCAACAAGTACTTTTGCGTCAAAGTAATTGATTGCAGTCGAGGTAACGGCAAGTTTGCAGATGGCTCTAGCCTGCTTCGCATCGCCCAATGCAATTTCGTGATCGGCAAGTTTCTGCTTGATCAAGATCTCAGCAAGTGCTGCGTCGGTTGTCTCGATCAGTTGTCCGATCGTTGAAATGCCAGACTGCTTTAGGATCTCTGTAAGATGGTTCGCCAATAGCTTGGCTTGGTCAATGCTGGTGCTGAGTTTCAGTGTGATTGGTCTTGAGGTAATCGATGTTTGATCATCAGTGAGCCGGTCTTCGGTGGTTGTTGGATCGATTGGGATTTGTTCAGATTCGTTGAGAGCTCGTGGCGGATCGCAATTTGACGGGGGACCGCCGTTTGCCTTGTCATCACTTTTCAGTGGGTGCTGATTCTTATCGATTGTGGTGTAAGAAGTTGAGTTCAGGTGATGAGACTTAGCGCCTGCTGAAGTGAAGGTCGATGTGACTTGTGAGTGTCTTGTAAGCAGGATGACTTGGCCGTGTAGCCGAGAATATTCCTTCAGTGCGTCTACGAGATAGGTATGAGTCGACGGAGCGAGATCCTTAGACTGCTCCCAGTCTGGCACTCTTACGATCAAGGGAATTGAAACGATCTGATCTACCAGCAGTTCCGCTGCCGCTAGGCGAAAAGCAAGGCAGGCAAGGTATCTTGCGGTCATTGTGGCGGTTGCTTCTGGCTGCCCATTGATATGCACGATTAGTTCGTTGCCAGAATTTAGTTTTTCGTTTTGCGTCTTGCTGGCTTGGAGAGCCAATATCCCTTCGGTCTTTCCTGTGAGTTTTTTGTGCCATGAATTTGCTTTTTCAAGTAAGTCATGCAGTGGTTCGGTGTGCCCTTCTGAGTCGAGTTGCTCTTGCAGATGTAACCGACGTTGTTCGAGCCAGTTGATGCGTTCTACGCACTGAATTTTCCCGTTAATCCGCCGCATCTCCAACTCCAGTGATCGTTGTTCAATGGAATGTTTAGATGACTCGGTATCTATCTTGTGAGGGTGTGAGGTCGCTTGTTCCAACCGCCGGTTGATGGTTTTGATTTCGCTCAGCAGCAGACCGCACTGCCGATCCAGTTTGGTAAGGTCATGGATCACACGATCGCGAATCATGCACAGTTGTTGGTAATCGGTCGCGATATTTGACTCGGAGTGCTGAGTCTCTTGATTTCTTTCGGGGCGGTAATCCTGTAGGTCTAATTCAATGTCAGCTAGGTGCTGCCGAGTTTTCTGTTGTTGCTCAACGAGCAGGTCATGTTGTTCGGTGATCGCTTTGCGTTCTTTGAGTAGCTCGTTTTGCCTCGACAAAGAGATGGTCTTAGGCGGTGGTGCAGGCTGTTGAAGTCGTTTGCCGAGATGCGTTCGCCGCGCCAGCAGAGCAGGGAGATTGGTTTGGTGTCGAGCAAGTTCAGCTAGCTCGGTTTCGATTTCAGAGATTCTGGCTCGCAGTAAGCAGCGTTTGCCTCGTGCGATTGAATTTCCGAACGATTGATGTTTGCTCGGTTTAAATGCGGGTGGGTTGTCGCTAGCGGATTTTAGTTCGGACCTCAGTTCACTATTCGAGGATTCAGTCAGAAAGATGTACGATTGAATCACGCGTGATGCGAGTGGAGTGTCGGTACCGCAGATCAAGGATTCCGTTTTCGATAGAAAGTTATTCCACCGATCGCTTTGTTTTGAAATTCCCAGATCTTGATCGTTAACTCTTGAGTCCCTGAGTTGTGAAGTCTGAGGTTGCAACGCAATCAATGCTTTCGCGTGTTGGTTAGTTACGAGGGGTTGCTTGGTAACACGGGGTTGCGTGGTGACACGGGGCAGGGGCTGAGACCAGCGGCGAGTGTGTGCGTGGCTTCGGTCGAGGTGTCTGACGAACCGAGAGTTACCCATTTGTAACGTGACGTTGGCGGTTGAACGGTTGCCGGTTCCTGTGAATCGACTTTTGCCGTGAAGGACATCGCTGAGCGACGTCTGGAATTCAGCACCGAGGTCCCGATCTCCATCGATTGATGTCTGAATCACGTTCAGGGTGTCGTCGAGAGATTCGACCTTCAGGTCAACAAGGTCGCCATCGGTGACGATGTGAATCTGCTTGATCCTCATGGCCTGAATCCTTTCATGCCCTTCTTTGGATGACTCGTAATGTGCTTGCTGTGATCAATGAAGCGAGGTTTCGCTCCGCGCTAAGGGCAGTCAACGAGAGATGGTTTGGCCGAAGTGGTCGGCACGAGAATGAACTGCCCGAAGATGACGCTTGATCTTCTGGACGATACTGAACCTTGTGTGGCCGGCGAAGGGCAATCTGTTTTGATTACGGCCGAAAACCAAGTTTCGCGATCGATCCACTGCATCCGTTTGTCGATTCCGGTGGATCGTTTCACGCCACAGTGTGTTTCACGCCACAACTTCTTTGGTCTCTCCGGTGAAGTGATCTTGGCTGGGGTTTCAGATCTTTGGTACACGACCTAAATGCGTCAGGAGCAATCTCATTTGTCTGACGCGAGAGTGGTCCGATGAATCCGCTGGGTTACCGAACGAGGTTGTGAGTTGAATTCTCCCCAAGCCAGAACGATCTTTCAATTGAGGAAGCGTGCTGTTGTGTCTCGTTCTTTGGTCACCGCTGCCGGGGCGTTGTTCGCTTTGCCACTGCTCATGCTTACAGGTTGCCAAGATGGCCCGATGTACGCTCTGAAGGTTGCAAACCCCTACTACTCACTGAAGGAGTGGCGAGAGGAAAGGGCTTACGGAACGACGGATTATGATCGATGGCAGGAGTTGCTAGATGTCAGCCAATCCATCGAATCATTTTCGAGTGCGGACCAAGATCGTTGGGTCGAGAAGTTTGCTGAGATCTTGACGGACGACCAAAGTCCGGAGATGCGGCGATTGGTACTGGTTGCTGCCGGTCGGTTGCAAGGTTCGCAGTCACTGGAACTGATTAAGACGGGTCTGAATGACTCAAGCATCAAGGTGCGTATGGAAGCGTGTCGCTCTTTGGGATCGCGGGGCGATAAGGAATCATTGCAACTGTTGGCGACCGCTTTTGGAACGGAAACCAATCAGGATGTCAAAAATGCGGCGGTGGTCGCCCTTGCATCCTTCTCTGACCAAGTTGCCATTGATTCACTTCGACTCGCACTCTCGGATCGAAATCCGGCAACACGATCGATTGCGGTGCAATCTTTGAAGTCATCCACTGGTAAAGACTACGGTGACCAACCTAGTCAGTGGATTGCCGCCCTGGATGGTCAGCCTATTGAGGAAGAGCCTGTTCGCTTCGCTGATCGGCTTTGGGATCTTTTTTAGGGTGCCTGTCGCTCTCCCTGTATGACGGCCGTCACGTTGATTTGTGACTTCTAGCCACTCGCAGTGCGGGAGAATCCCTCATTTGGGACGCTGGAACCCCCTTTCGTTGAAACGGTTAGTCGCCGAAAATGCCGCTCGGACGGTATTTAATGTCTGGAGTCGCCTGCCCGCCTACGCTGCCCGCCTACGCTGCCAGCTTACTTTGGCGGAGTCTCCGGATGGACCGCGCCGACACACCCTCCTGGATCGCTGGACAATCCGTATTGCTACCGATCCGACTTGACGTGTTTTTAGAACGAAGAATCGAAGAAAATAATGAAATACGTGATTGTGATTCCTGACGGGTGTGCAGATGAGCCGCTTGAGCAGTTGGAAGGTAAGACGCCGCTGGAGGCTGCAGATTTACCCGCCATTGATCGCCTGGCTGCACGCGGAAAAGTTGGGTTGGCCAACAACACCCCGAGTCATCTACCAGCGGGAAGCGAGGTCGCGAATCTTTGTCTCCTCGGATATGACCCGGATCAATACTTCACCGGTCGTGCACCGCTTGAAGCAGCGGCGCAGGGTATTCAGCTAGCCGCTGACGATTGGGCGGTGCGTTGCAATCTGGTCAATATTGAAGACCAGATGATGAAGGATTTTACGGCCGATCACATTACCACAGAGGAAGCCGCACAGTTGCTCTCTTCGGCGCAGCAGGAATTGCTGGGTGAAGGAACTCCCGACTGTCACTTTGAGTTTGTCACCGGTGTGAGCTACCGGAATCTACTGATCTACCGTGGTGCTTCCGATGTCAAAAGTGTCTTTTCGAGGGATACCAGAAGTTCTGCTCCGCACGATCTGACTGATCTGTCGATTTGCGATGATTTTCCCCGGGGGCCCGGTAGCGAATTCCTCGTTCGCTTGATGAGTCAGTCGGAGGAGCTTTTTGCAAACCACCCCGTGAATCTCGCGAGGGTCGCCGCAGGGAAACGTCCCGCAACACATTTATGGCTTTGGGGATTGGGTGGCGCACCAAATCTTCCCTCCTTCCAGAGTCGTTACGGACTTAGCGGTGCCATGATTACTGCCGTCGATCTTTTGCGAGGGATCGCAGCATTGGTGGACTGGCCACGGATTGAAGTTGAAGGGGCTACCGGGTACCTCGATACGAACTACGCGGCCAAAGGTCAGGCTGCAGTCGAAGCGCTCGAGCAGTACGATGTTGTGTGCGTTCACATTGAGGCACCCGATGAAGCTTCTCATGAAGGACGCCATGAGGCGAAGATTGAATCTCTCGAGCAGATTGATCGGCACATTGTTGGACCGCTCAGTGAAGCGTTGGAGCGTCACGGTGAACATCGGATCTTGATCACTCCTGATCATCCAACTCCGTGCAGCACAAAGAAACATAGCCACGGGATGGTACCTTTGCTGATTGCCGGATCGGGTATCGAAGCGGATGCTGAGACGACCTACAGTGAGGTTTCGGCAGCCAAAACAGGTTGGTCTTATGCCAAAGGGTGGGACCTCATGGATGACTTCATCAAAAAATAGGGTTCTGAGTGCGTGCGGATTGATCAGTACGGGTGGATTGATCAGTACGGGCGGATTGACTCGTGACGGATCTGCTCAGCTACGTATCAGTCGATGAATGCCTGAGCAACTATTTGATTTCAAAAGTTAAAAAAATGTCTTTGATCGTTCAGAAATTTGGCGGAACAAGCGTAGCGGACGTAGAGAAAATCCGAGCTGCCGCTAGGAAAGCAATTCGCGCTCAGCAAGCAGGCCATCGTGTGGTGATGGTGGTAAGTGCGATGGGGAAAAATACAGATGGCTTGCTGGACTTGGCATCACAGGTGAGTGACACACCACCCGCGAGAGAGATGGACATGCTGCTGAGCACAGGGGAGCAGGTGAGTGTTGCTCTTGTTGCCATGGCGATCCATGAATTGGGATCCAAGGCGATTAGCCTAACTGGCGGTCAAATTGGAATGAAGACGGATAATAGTTTCAGTAAAGCTCGCATCCAGTCCATTTCAACCGAACGCATTGAACGTTTACTTGATGACGGAAATATTGTTGTCGCGGCAGGCTTTCAAGGGATCGATGATGATCTGAATATCACGACCCTCGGGCGAGGTGGGAGTGATACAACGGCAGTCGCGCTCGCTGCGGTGCTCGGAGCGGACGCATGTGAAATTTACACCGATGTTGATGGGGTCTACACCACCGATCCTCGGCTCCTTCCCGAAGCACGTCGGGTCGATGTGATTAGCTACGATGAGATGTTGGAGTTGGCGAGTCTCGGTGCCGGCGTGATGCACAATCGCAGTATCGAATTTGCCAAGAAGTTTGGCGTTCCAATTCATGTGCGCAGTAGCTTTTCGGATACCGAGGGCACGATGATTGTTGCGGAGCCCGAGTCACGTATGCAGCCAGTTAGTGGCGCGGCGATGACCGCAAGCGAGGCGAGGGTCACTGTCTTGGGAGTTCCTGATGTGCCGGGTAAGAGCAAGCAGATCTTTGCTGCCATCGCGAACCGTAAGATCGCTGTTGATATGGTGGTTCAGAACATCGGTAAGGAAGGTCGTGCTGATATCTCATTCACCGTTCCCCGCAGTGAATTGAAAGATACGCTCGACGCAGTTGATTCGGTACTCGATCAGGTTGGGGCTCATCGTGTGACGCACGACGATGAAGTCTCGAAGGTTTCCGTCGTGGGGCTGAATATGGCTTCGCAGACCAATGTCGCCGCCAAAATGTTCCGCGCATTGGCCGATGCGGGCGTGAACATTCAAATGATCACCACAAGTGAAATTAAAATTTCAACCCTGGTAGCTAGGGCAGACGCAAGTACTGCTCTTCGCGCCGTCCATCAGGCATTCGGATTGCACTCAAGACCCGAGGATGCCAAGACTTGGGATCAAATCAAGGCCGAAAGAGGTGGACGAGCTGACGTTGATGTTTTGGTCAGTCGCTTGCGTGATGATGCATTGGAAGCACTCACTCTGACCGGCATCTCGGTCACCGAGAATCAAGCGAGGATCACCATTCATGGCGTGCCGGATCAATCGGGAATTGCGGCGGAGATGTTTGAGATCATCGGTGATGCTGGGATTTTTGTCGATATGATCGTTCAGGGGAATGATGGCGAGGGAACCGCAACGAGCATTAGCTTCACCGTCGATGCGACGACAATTGATCAAGGTGTGGAGGTCGCACGGCAGATCCAAGAGAAACACTCGATGGGAGATGTTCAATCGTGTGGGCAGATCGCAAAAGTTACCGTTAGCGGGATCGGGCTACGCAGCCATACTCACGTCGCCACCAAATTGTTTGATCAGCTTGCAGCAGCAGAAATCAACGTGGAAATGATCAACACCAGTGAGTTGCAGGTCAACGCAGTGATTCAGTCACAACATCTTGAGACGGCGACCAATCGCTTGAGGGAGGCTTTCTCAGACTCCTTGAGATAGTGCGGCAGTGATCGCGAAAATCCTTTACACTACGCCGATTCAGATAACCCCGCAGATCATTCATTCAGATAAAGCATTACTGTGAATCTAGAGCAAGTGACTAGGATCGTCATCGCGGAGGATAGCCGCATTCAGGCGAAAATGCTGATCAAGCGTCTGGAGAGCACGGGTTACCACGTGCGATGGGGAGCAGATGGCGTCGAAGCACTCGAAATGATTCGTAATGATCCACCAGATTTGATCATTAGCGATATCGAGATGCCTGAGATGAATGGCTATCAGTTGTGTCAGGCCGTCAAGCAGGATTCGCAGTTGCGCCGAATTCCCCTGATTCTGCTGAGTACGCTTTCGTCGCCCGAGGATATTATCGAAGGGCTGCAGGCTGGTGCTGATAATTATGTCACCAAGCCATACGAGGCTGAATACCTGCTCGGGCGAGTTGATTCGCTTCTGCATTCAACAATCGATGATGACGATTCTGACGAGCAAGCCGCATTAGAAGTTAACCTTCGTGGTAAGACCTACACCGTTCAGTCCGGTCGACAGCAAGTGCTGAACCTTTTGATCAGTACCTTTGAGAATGCAGTCGAGAAAAACAGTGAGTTGATTCGCGTCAATCAAGAGCTGTCAAAGAGTCGAGATGAACTTTCGCGGCAAAATCAAACGCTAGAGCGATTGAATGGTCAATTAGAGACACACAATGAAAGGATGTCGCGCGATCTCGAGGCGGCGGCAAGGATTCAGCAGTCCCTTCTCCCCGCCGAGGGGTTTTCTGCTGATGGACTCAACGTCGCTTGGGAATACGTTCCATGCGATGAATTGGCCGGTGACTTTTTGAACTATTTCCCGCTCGATGAAGATCATATTGCTCTGTATGTGGTTGATGTCAGTGGCCACGGGGTGGCATCCTCGCTGCTTAGTGTGGCGGTGGCTCGCTCGATGACGAGAAATGTGTCCGCTTCGTCAATTCTTGCAAAACTTGGAGAAGATACTCAGCCGGAGATCGCTCCACCTCATGAAGTCGCAGCGGAACTCAACCGGCGGTTTCCGATGGAAGAGCAAGGTGAGTTGTATTTCACCATGTTCTACGGCGTATTGAATCGTAAGACCGGAACCTTGCAGTATGTCTCCGCTGGACACGTTCCACCGGTAATCATGAGAAAAGGACAGGCTCCCGAGATCTTGCCTGCCGAGGGTTTTGCTGTCGGGTGGATTGAGGGAATTGATTACGATCTTGAGGAAGTGACGTTGCAGCCCGGTGATCGATTGTTCGTCTTTTCTGATGGTGTGCCCGAAGCTATGGATCAGGATCTGAACGAGATTGGTGATGATAGGATGCTTTCATCGATTCACCAGACTCAGTCGATGTGGCTTGAGGAAGCAGTGAAACATATGAAGACTACTGTCGACCATTGG
>JAKMEW010000424.1 GCA_022425745.1 Rubripirellula sp. | reverse complement strand
TGATATGAACTTTTTTCTGATCGCATACTGAAAGCTTCCTGTAACAAAAAATGTAGGATGCTGAGGCCGGTTTCTCGACCTTCCCCGACAAACAACACTCCGACGGTCACCTCGCCGCTGAAGCAATGAAGTGACCGTCCCTTCAAAGTTTCTCGCTAGCTCAAACCTGAAATCAACTCGACCAGTGGCATGAACAAACTCACGACGATGAACCCGACCGCCAGACCGAGGAACACAATCATCAACGGCTCCATCAGTGCCGTCAGACCGTCGGTCATCGTTCGAACTTCTTCGTCATAGGTATCAGCAACTTTGTAAAGCATGGTGTCGAGTTCACCGGTCTCTTCACCGACGTCCACCATGTTGACCACAAGGTCATCGACCACGCGTGTTTTGATTTTGGTGACACCCCAGAGCGCGGCGAGCGCAGCACCGCCAACGATTGCATATGTCCCCATACCGGTCAGCGTCTGCACCATCGTGCCGTCATCAAGCTTGGTACCTTTGGCGGTCAATGCGACCGACATCAAAACACAACCCGGAAATGACCCAAAGAGCGCCCAGAAGACAATCGCCATCGGGTGAAAGCCCAACTCGCTGTACTGCTTGAGCGGCTTACTGATGATCTCACCCTCACGAATCGACTCGTTAACCCGCGTGAACATCCGCTCGAACATTGCGTTACCTGATGTCTCGCGGGTAATGTTGATCGCTTCAAGAATCGGCACACCGCTAGCCACAAGCGTCCCGAGCGTTCTCGACGTCCTCGCCATGATGTTCTTCTCGATCAGTCCCCCGAAGATCGGCACCTTGATAATGAACATGTCAAAGCCCATCCGGCCATGCCTGAACTTACGCATCAACTTGACGGTAATCAGCAGCACGATGGGCATCGCAATCAGCAAGAACCAGTACCCCGAGATGTAGTTACTCATCGCGATCAGCAACATGGTGGGTGCCGGCAACTTCAGCCCGAACTCTTCGAACATCGTCTCGAAGGTTGGAACGATGAACAACATGATGAAGCTTAGGATCATGACCGCAACGAGGACGACGATCACGGGATAGATCAACGCACCTTTGACCTTTCTCTTGAGGGATTCAGCACGCTCCAAGAAGTCGGCAAGACGCTGAAGGATCGTTTCCAGTGCACCGCCGGCCTCACCTGCCTTGATCATGTTCACGTAAAGACGACTGAACACTTTTGGGCTCTTGGCCATCGCTTCACTCAGCGTGGCACCACCTTCAATCTCATCACACACATCCATCAGGGCAAACTTCAGCTTGCCTGGCTTTTGATTATTCTCAAGGATCTTCAGACTCCGCAGAATCGGCAGACCCGCATCTTGCAAGATGGATAACTGTCGAGTGAAAGCACAGATATGCTTCGTCTTGGCACCACCGAGGGCGAAACCACGCTTCTTACCCGACTTTGCAGCCGCAGCATCCCCTGCCTGTTTCTTTTGAGAGATCTTCGTAACGAAGTATCCCATCTGCCGGATTGTGGTTTGCGCCTCTTCTTCGTTGGCTGCATCGATCTCGTCCCGGATCTCTTGTCCGGTCGCGTCCATCGCTTCGAATTGATAGATAGGCATGGCAATTCAAACGTTGAAAAACGTGTTGTTAATGGGCGAATACCAAACGGTAGAAAACGCTACGCGATGGTATTCAAATCCCGAATCATTGGTTAGTTAAACGACAAGCAATCTCACTCAAAATCACTCAGCAACGGTCTCACGAATCACTTCGTCAAGTGTCGTGATTCCATCTGCAGCCACCGCGATCCCAAACTCGCGAAGTGGCACCATCCCAAACTTTTGTGCTTCATCTCGAAGTTCATCGGTCGAAGCATTACTCATGATCATCTCGCGAAGCGTATCGTTGATCACCATCAACTCAAATAACGCGATTCGCCCCTTGTAACCCGTGTTATTGCAGTTATCACATCCGGTGCCCTTGTAAAAGGTCTTGCCCAGAATGTCTTCCTCTTTCATCCCGAGGTCATAGAGCATCGTCGATGACACCGTTGCCTCCTCGCGACATTTGGTGCACACACGCCGAACCAGACGCTGAGCGAGAATCGCTTCGACGGTCGCACAGATCATGAACGGCTGAATGCCCATATCTTTCAAACGGGTGACCGTCGCAGGAGCGTCATTGGTGTGAAGGGTGCTAAACACAAGGTGACCAGTGAGTGCCGCTTGAATTGCAATCTCAGCCGTCTCGAGGTCGCGAACCTCACCGACAAGAATCGTGTCGGGATCCTGACGGAGGATCGCCCTCAAGCAACTCGCAAACGTGACACCAACGTCACTATCAATCGGGATCTGGATGATCCCATCAATGTCATACTCAACGGGATCTTCGGTTGTGATCAACTTGTCTTTGATGTCGTTCAACTCGGTTAGTGACGAGTAAAGCGTGGTGGTCTTACCACTACCGGTAGGCCCCGTCACCAAAACAATGCCATTTGGACGATCGATGGCTGTCCGAAAACTTTTCAGCATGTTGTCATCCATCCCGACATTCGTCAGACTCAGATTCACAACACTTCGGTCAAGCACTCGCATGACCACGCTCTCACCAAAAATGGTCGGCAGCACACTTACGCGAAGGTCAACGGGGTGCCCACCAACCATCAATTCAATACGACCGTCCTGCGGCATCCGGCGTTCGGCGATATCAAGATTCGACATCACCTTGATTCGTGTGGTGATCGCGAACGCTAAGTGACGCGGGGGCGGAACCATTTCATAAAGTACACCTTCCGCTTTGATCCGAATTCGGAACTCGTCCTCAAATGGCTCGAAGTGGATATCACTCGCGTGGTCTTTAATCGCCAACAGCAAGACCATGTTGAGTAGTTTTCGAACCGGCGCAGAATCGGCCAATGCTTCGGCATCGGTAATGTTGAACTTCTCGTTTTCCAGAGCGGAAATCGCTGCCTTGAGTTCCTCGTCATCCGCTAATTGCGCAACCAACTTCTCAACGCTCTCGGATTCGCTGTCATAGTGCCGCGTGATGCTCTGCAAGACATCTCGCTCGGTCGCGACGACCATCGCGATATCAAACCCTAGAAAGGTTCTCAACTCATCTTGAATGGTAAGGTTTTGCGGATCGCAAGTCGCAACGGTGAGAAGATTGTTTTCAAGCTTTAATGGCACGACTCGGTAGAGTTGCGCCATCGTTTCACTGATTTTTTCAAGCACTTCTTCTTCGAACTTGAACTCTTCAAGCGAGATGGTCTGCATCCCCATCTGCTCAGCCAACGCCTGTATCAACTGCTCATCGGTGATCAGCTGCATATCTTCCGCGATGCGGCCAAAGAGCGCTCCTGGTTGTTGCTCCTGTTCTTCGAGCACAACCTCTAGCTGCTCGTCGGTTAAAAAACCAAGGTCGACGAGGATCTGTCCGATGCGACGAGGTGCCATCTTGCGTTACCTGTAAACTAAATTCTCAAACGATTCTGTCTTATCTGTTCTTTGAGCTGGGCCGAAGTCTTATCGGGTTGCAACTCGTCCTTCACCAACTCGGCAGTTGATCACTCACTGAACGACCAGCCTGCTGCTGACCACATCAATCTTCATCCTGAATCGGAACTGCTTCATCACCCATTCCACGACGTGACTGAACGATTCGCTTAGCAAGATCGTCCGGCCGATGCGCCTTCGCCAGTACGTCCTCAACCGTCACCCGCTCACCTTTCCAATGATGGAACAACGCATCGTCCATCAACTGCATCCCGAACTTGGCACCGGTTTGCATCGCACTATTGATCCGGAACGTTTTGTTTTCGCGAATCAGGTTTGCCACCCCGGGCGTGACGTTCAACACCTCGTACGCAGCACAACGTCCACCGCCAATTCTCGGCAACAACGTCTGAGCCACCACGCCAATCAAAGTACTCGCCAACTGCGTTCGAATCTGATCCTGCAAGTTGCCGGGAAACGCATCAATGATTCGGTTAACGGTACCTTGGGCACTGTTGGTGTGCAGAGTGCCGAAAACGACGTGACCTGTTTCCGCCGCACTGATTGCCGCCTCAATGGTCTCCAAGTCACGAAGCTCGCCAACGAGGATCACATCAGGGTCTTGCCGGAGAGCACGCCTGATGGCTTCGGAGAAACTCGGCACGTCGACACCAACCTCACGTTGATTGATCGTGCTCTCGATGTGATCGTGATAAAACTCGATCGGATCCTCAATGGTGATGATATGGTGATCGATGGTCTCATTGAGCAAGTTGATCAAACTCGCAAGAGTCGTACTCTTCCCAGAACCCGTCGGTCCAGTCACCAAGAATAAACCACGCGGACGGTGAACCATCTTCACCACCGACTCGGGCAATCCAAGTTGCTCCGGGGTGAGCTTGTCGTTTGGAATTTGACGCAGCACCATCGAAATGAAACCACGTTGCTTAAACACCGACACGCGGAACCTTGCCGCATCGCCAAACGCAAAACCAAAGTCAGTGCTACCGGCCTCCTGAAGCTCTCTCTGACAGCGTTCGGGAGTGATACTCTTCATCAAGCCGACCGAATCCTCAGCTTCTAAAGTTTTCGTCTCCAGTTTACGCATCCTTCCGTGAAGACGGAAAACAGGTGGTTGCCCGACAACAATGTGAATGTCGCTGGCACCCTGCTTGATAGCGGCCTGCAGTAGCTTGTCAATTAAAACAGTTGCCAAAATCCCGCTCCTAGTCTGGCTTGCGCGATGACGAAATTAAAGTGATGCGACGAGATGTAGACCGAGACCATGCTCACACAGGGGGATGCGGAGCAACATTCAAATGTGTTCCTAACACTTGCCGATGCGGTAGCCTGCTGAAAAGAGCCGTCGTATCAAAAACTAGTAGATCTTTATTCGAGTCCACATTCCCTGAATGATTCTTTGATCGAGGGCTGTTGCCCTGACATTATTACCCAAACACCGCTGTGAACCAAAAACTTACGGGCTGAAACCCGCCTAGAATTGGCTCAAAGGGCAAAAAAACCTCACTATCCCCCCGAAAGAGCCCCGGGTCCGCCCATGACTCCGATACCTAGGCAAGTCACCCCGGAACTGCTTTGAGAAACAGGCACTGCTTTGAGAAACAGGCACTGCCCCGAAACACATTTCTAGAGTGGACGCTTTCGGTAAGACCAACAAGTGAACACTTGCTGTGTGTTACAGAGAGTCCAAATCCTCTACCAAGTGGTTCAACGCAATGCCCTCTTGCTCAGTCTGCTTCGCGACTCGATGAACCTCTTCGAAGGTCGTAATTCCGCGGATCACCTTAAGCATCCCATCGGCGTAAAGCGTTGACATACCGTTCTTTATGGCTTCAACCCTGAGTTCTTTTGTATCCGCTCCCCGGAACATCAACTCACGCATCTTGTTATTGATAATCATGAGTTCGTAGATACCGATTCGGCCTCGGTAGCCAGTTCGGCCGCAATACGGACAACCTTTGCCGCGTGTGAATTCAGCCTGCTTGAGCATTTCGGGCGGCAATTGAGAATCCCGAATCACGCTCTCCGATGGCTTGTAGCGAACCTTACATCTTGGGCAAATCGTTCGCACCAATCGCTGAGCAAGCACGGCAATCACACTACTCGCCACCATATAGGATGGTACACCTATGTCCACCATTCTCGATATAGAACTGGGCGCATCGTTCGTATGCAGCGTACTAAATACAAGGTGTCCAGTAAGTGAGGCCTGAATACCCATCGATGCGGTCTCATGATCACGCATCTCACCGACAAGAATGATATTCGGAGCCTGCCTCAACATCGCCCGAATGATCAGAGAGAAATCGAGCCCAATCTTATGACGAACCTCTACCTGGTTGATCCCAGGCAGGTAGTACTCAACCGGATCCTCCGCCGTAATGATCTTCCGGTCAGGTCGGTTCAGCGCGTTCATAGCGGCGTACAGGGTGGTGGTTTTACCGGATCCGGTAGGCCCGGTGACCAAGATGATCCCATTCGGGCGACGAATAAGATTATTGAACGTGCGGTAGTCACGGCCCGACAAACCCAACTGCCTGACGCCGACCTTAATATTGTCCTTATCGAGCAATCGCATCACGCAAGACTGACCGTGGTTGGTCGGGATGATGCTGACACGAAGGTCCAACTGCTTGTCACCCACGGTGATCTTGATTCGCCCGTCAGTAGGACGGCGTTTCTCCGAAATGTCAATTTTTGAAAGGATCTTGATACGGGCGATGATCGCTGAAAGCATTCTTCGCGGAGCATTTTCTCGCTCGACACAGACGCCATCAATTCGATACCGAATCCGAACTCGATCCTCAAATGGCTCGACGTGAATATCGCTTGCTCGGAGCTGAACCGCCTCTTGAATCATTAGATTCACCAAGCGAATGACTGGAGCACTACTGTCGTCGACCTCTTCCTCGTCCGCCTCTCCACCTGATTCCGTCTCGGTAAAATCAATCGCGGTATCGGTGAATTCCTGCAACATGGAGTCAGCAGATTCACCCTCGACCTGACCGTAATATTTGTTGATCGCCGCCAAAATCGACACCTTTGGGGCGAGTGCGGTCTCGATTTTGCGATTGAGAATGAATCGCAGCTTCTCAACGGTCTCTAGATCAAACGGGTCCGAGACAAGCACCCGCAGGGCACCATCTTCGTCACTGAACGGCAAAACGTTGTTTTCTCGAGCCACCGATTCTGGCACCAACTCGATAACGTCATCGGAAACGCTCGCTGAACGAAGATCGACAAATGGAATTTTATGAAACGTTGCCATCGCTTCGGTTACCGCCTCTGGCGAGGCATATTCCATGTCAATCAGCACATCGCCAACATCCAGATTGCTGGTTTTCGCGACGTTTTCGGCCTCATTGAGTTGATCGAGGCTGATCACGCCCTGCTTGAGCAGCAAGTCGGTGTAGTCTTGTGCAACTCGACTCATAACCTTGTTCCTGAAGAGAACGAATTCAATACCTGAGTGGGCTTTGCTTTTTGCTAGCCACCCGCGTTCCATGAGAGTAACTCGAGAATCTCACGATCATCTGCTCGCACTAGAATAGCAGACGAGCCGGCAAATCACAGCAGAAATCAACCGCCGTAACCCTAATCGAAACCTTACATCTCGAACCATCACCCCAGAAGACGCAAGCGTGTCCCATGATCGCACCACGAGCCAAGCAGACCCTCTGATGGTATCGGGTCATCCCGCCATTAAACCTTAGCCGCAACATTCGATACTAAGCCTAAGAAGGCTAACGAATTGCAGCTCGGACCACCCCTACAGCCACGCCAAGGACCTGTGCTTCGGTCACATAAATTGGATCCATCGTCGAGTTTGCCGGCTGCAGCCGGATGCAATTCTTTTCCGGATACCAATATTTTAAAGTCGCCTCACCATCGGGCGTCTGCGCAACGACCATCTGCCCCGGCTGGGCGGTCGACTGTCGCTGAATGACGACGTAATCGCCGTCTGCAATCTGAGCCTCGATCATCGAGTCACCCGAGACTCGGAGACTAAACCGATCCTCGCGAAATAACATTTCACCAAAATCGACACTTTCAGCCTGCTCAAAGGCCAGAGTGGTAGGCCCAGCCGAAACCAGCCCCGCCATGGGTAGGGCGTGGGCGGAACGATCAATCGGTTCGGTCAACTCGATCGCCCGAGACTTATTCGGACTTCGACGAATCAAGCCTTTACGCTCCAAAGCACGTAAATGACACATCACGCCGTTGGGACTCCGAATCCCAAACTCCTCGCCGATCTCGCGTACGGTGGGTCCATAGCCGCGTTCCAAAATCAGCGATCGGATCATCTCGTACACTTTTTGCTGCCTTTGAGTCAGCGCCTCAGACATATCCAGTGCTCCTATCGATCCGAGATTTGAACCTTGCGTTGAGGCCGCCGCGTCAGGACAGCTCATCGTCAACAGTAGTGTTCATGATAACACCTACTAGACAGGCGTCCACCTCATTTAGTCAATCTCCCCTCAGCTACATAGCAAAAGCGTTGCAATTCCAGCCGGAATACACCACGCCGCGAACCAGTGCAGTCGATCTTCGCGACTCCAACCAATGAGCCATTTCAAAGCGATGATTCCGACTAGAAATGAGACGGTGGCTCCTACGAGCAATTCAAGCGCAGAATGACTGCTTGAGAGACCTAACTGATAGGCTTCCCACCAGTCACGAAGCGTTAAGACGGTCGCGCCCAGAATAGCGGGGATGGCCAGCAAGAAG
The DNA here is from genome assembly GCA_022425745.1 of Rubripirellula sp. GTDB lineage: Bacteria > Planctomycetota > Planctomycetia > Pirellulales > Pirellulaceae > Rubripirellula. The sequence goes on along the minus strand of JAKMEW010000424.1, from coordinate 5,949 downwards.
GAAAAGGTGACGGAATCTTCGGGCTTCAGCCCCATCAATCGGCCGCCGAGAATGGTCGACCCGCTCCGACTCACTCCAGGAAGGATCGCGAACGCCTGAAAGCATCCTACCCAGAACGCACCCCACCAGCTAACTCCCTGATAAGTCCCCTCACGTTCTCGCAGTCGCCCGAGACAAATCAGCATGACTCCGGTCACAAGCAGCATGGCACCGGCAAGCATCGGACTCCGCAACAAACCCGGTATCATCAACTTGATAGCAACACCCACCGTTGCGGCTGGAATCGTCCCCACCACCAAGAGACCAATCACACGACGATCTTCAGTCAGCAGACGCAATATTTTCCGCCAGAAGACCAATAGAATCGAGCCCAACGTTCCGGCGTGCAGAATGATCTCAAGCGTGGGTGACTCGCTCAGCTCACCGAGCATGCTCCCGATGATCACCAAGTGCCCCGATGAACTGATCGGTAAGAACTCTGCAATTCCCTGAACAACGGCAAGTATGAGCAAATCGAACATCAATCACTGACAAATCTTCTGTGTGAAAACACAGCATGTGGATGAGAAAGACGGACGAGACATGATTGATAAAACATCGGCCTCGAATCCTCATAAATCGCTAGGACGCCCCAAGAAGACTCGATTTACGACCTATGCTTGATCGAGTATGGATGGTGATGTGCTTGAATCCGACCAGCAACGCAGGGAACGCTTCAACAGACACCACACCCGTCGCTGGCTGAAACGATTACAACAGTTATGCAAGGCTCAAGAGTCTCAAGGCCACACTGATCTTCAACACGCAATCAAGTCTAACGCAGCATGAACACAACTCCTGAGAATCACTCAGCGGATCACCCTGCTTCGATCCGAAGCGATCTGATCAATGTTGTTCGTGGCTTCTGCATGGGAGCCGCCGATACGGTGCCCGGCGTGAGCGGTGGAACCGTTGCGTTGATCATGGGTCACTACACGAGATTGATCCGTGCCATCAGCCGTGTCGACAGCACGCTTGTGTCACTGATAAAAAAAGGGCAGTGGGCTGACGCTGCTCGACATTTGGATGCGAGATTCCTCGCTGCGTTGGGGCTTGGCATCGGCTGCGGAATCGTCCTGCTCGCCAATGCCATGCACTTCCTCTTAGACGTCTACCTTCCAGAAACATTTGCTGTTTTCTTGGGCCTACTCGCAGCAAGTCTCTGGGTTGTCGTGAAATCCATTGATCAGTGGAATCTTAACCGAGTGTTGACACTATTGGCTGCCGCTGGGTTTGCCGTGGTGATCTCTTCACTTCCGACCAGCAGCGGCGAACCGTCCCTGCCGTACCTTTTCATGGCTTCGTCCATCGCCATCTGTGCCATGATCCTACCAGGCATCAGCGGAGCCTTTGTCTTACTGGTTTTTGGTGTTTACCATCCAATCACGGGTATCATCAAAGATGCTGCCAAACTCAACTTCAGCTCCGAAGGATTTCTCCAACTCACCGTTGTTGCCTTAGGCTGCGGATTCGGACTACTCGCCTTCTCGAGGCTCTTGCGTTATCTACTCGAACACCGACCTTCCGCTACACTCGCTGGGCTTACCGGACTAATGCTCGGCAGTGCGTTCAAGCTCTGGCCGCTGCAGCAAGCGACGGCAGCAACGGCTTCACTAAAACCAAAATTTCGAGTGATGGAAACCTTCTCACCTTCGACTTGGGAAGGAACGTCGCTCACCACTCTCATCGTACTCGCCGTGGCCGCCGCAATCTTCGTGGTGATCGCCGAAACCCTATCCCAACGTCTGAGTGAACGTCAGCAAACGAGCGACGGACAAGCTAAGAAACGCTAATCAAAAACGTTACAGCACTCTCTGAATTCGAATCGCCGACGCTTGTCCCTGTGGCGTTACGTTCACGGAGATGAATGAGTCACCGGCAGCAACACCCGAAGCCCCACACGCGTTGATGGGACAATGCTCATCCAGAGAACTCAGGTTGCGAATCGGGAACAACTCACCGCCAAGTGCCAACACACTGGCAACCATCTCCACCATTCCACTACCCGCACCGAGATTTCCAAAGTGTCCTTTGGCAGTAGTCACCGGTGGTTGTTGGCTTACCGAACCAAAGACGTCCGCAATTGCTGAGGCTTCCTGCTGATCCCCATCAATGGTTCCCAAGCCATGAGCATGAATGTGCCCAATCGATGCCGGGTCAGCATCTCCCAGTGCGGACCTGAGCGCGTTGGCAATCGCGAGTTGCAAGTAATTTTCACCTGCAGCGCCGCCGACGGCACTACTTCCGTAACCCATCACTTCACCAAGAATCTTTGCACCACGCTTGGTCGCGTGTTCATACGATTCAAGTAGCATCACGCCAGCACCTTCGCCCAAGACGCTACCGTCGCGAGATTGATCAAAGGGTCGCGACATCGTTGTGTGATCATCACGCGTTGAGGCGAGCTGTTCTTGCATCGCAGCATGCAGTGTTCGGAGCGGGTGAATCCTTGAACCTGTTGCACCGACGATCAATGAGTCGGCGTGGCCGCGTTGAATCGTACTAAATGCCTCCGCGGTCGCCGCACCCGCAGCAGCCTCTCGCATGGTGATGGAGTTATTCGGTCCGCGAAGGTCATTGTAAATTGCGACGTGACTGGCGGGCATATTCGGTAGGTACTTAAGCAACCAGAGAGGATTGACTTCCGGCTTACCTGTTTGGCCCCACTCGCTGATCTGGAACTGACCTTCATCGTCCAAACATTTTGCGATACCGGCTGTGAATTCTTCTGGAGGAGACATGATGTAATCGCAACCAAAGATCACTCCGGTACGATCACGATCCCGAACCTCTTCGGTCAATCCAGAATCTGCCAAGGCGCGCTGCGCTACAGCCACACCCATTTCAATTTCGCGACACATCACTTTGGTGCCCTTGCGAATCGTCCGCTTCAATGTTTTTTCAAGCGGACCATAGTCATCAATGTGTCCGCTGAAATCATGTGCTTCGGCCCCATGATCGATGGCCAAAACGCCGTGGGGGATTCGAGTGAATGGTTTGATCCCACTTTCACCGGCACGCAAGCGATCAAGCATGGCCTCTGGCTCGAGACCCAGAGGAGAAACCACTCCCACTCCTGTGATGACGACGCGGCGTGTTGAAGAGTTATCCATTTGGCGAACAATCACTCGTGAAAAATCTGTAAACGTCTTACCCGGCCCACCGGTAAACGGCCCACCGGTAAACGGGCCACCGGTAAACGGGCCACCGGTAAACGGGCCACCGATGAAATGGGGCAACTGCTGAGGTCTCCCGCAGTCTCCATATATTAGTCCGACTCAGCTTCTGGCATGAGGGGGGAGGAAAACGGGAGATTTTGCTCAATAACGACCGCGTGTAATACCAGAGTTTTGTCCAATCCGAGGCGTTTGCTGGTAGGTTGAACCGGCGCCAACCCCGGTTGTACCTGCCGCCCCTGGAGGAGGCCGCGTGGATGCCAACGACTCCGAAGCTCGCCCTCGGAATTGCACGAACAACAGTGCGTCGGCGCGGCCGGTAGTATTCCCTGTTAACGCATCGAGATTCAATAACGGAATTGACATCCCTTGACCTTCCGGATGCGCCACAACGCCGCACGAAAGTAACAGCACCATGTCCGAAGGCCAACGAAAGCGTTCCTTGAGTCGCCAACTGACCAATTGTGGTACTTCGATGCGTCCGCGATAAGCTTGCCCACCCTGTACTGGCAACAAAAGGTCAACCGGATTGAGCTTGTCCACTTGATCAATGTCAGCCTCAATCACGCAATCAATCACACGACTATCGGTCGATAACAACGGGCTGATTGCTAATCGATAACCTTCATGGAGTTCGCCGGTTTCGGGTTCATACGGAGGCCAACCGGATTGGGATGGCCGATAACTTCGGACGTAATTCCTGCCGCGAACGCTCACCACTCGCTCTGTTTGTCCATTGTGAATCGCCAGATTCATCTCCTGCGTCTGCTCGGCATCCGGTCGCTGCTTCAACTGGTTCATCACAAGTGCCGCATTCTCTTTGCTTAGCAACCAAGCCTGCACACCAGGTGACTCTACATTCACATGCTGCATCAGTGGATAGGCTGCATTGCGCCAAGACGGACTACTCACTCGAACTACTTTTAGGCTCAATAATTGGGGATCCTTTTCACCATCAACAAACCGCTCCACCACACCGCCCACCAGCCGTTGCATTTCGCTGGTGTGGTAAACCGACAACTGATCGCGGTTCACGTTCATGAAACCAAAAGGCTCCGAAAACCACACCTCGGATCCGGTCTCTCGTAAGATCCAGTCAACAATCGCTCGCTCTGGTCGATCATGTTGGCGGAGAACATCAGTGTAGGGGCGAAGGTTGTAAACGCGATGTTCTTGGCCGGCGGACTTGGAGAGCTGGCCATCGCCAGGCTGCCCAACCGACGAGAGTACTGCTCGAGTTGGTCGTGGCGTGAAGCCGCCCGATTGCATGCTGCGAGGAGTGAGTTCTGCGGCGGAAGGGGTCGGACTGACGGCAGCCGGGCCAGGATCCTCACCAATATTCTCAACGAGATTTGTCCTAGGATTCTCGCGTGCTTCGGGCACCGAGAGACCTAAGCCTTGGGCCATCAACCCATTCAGAGAAACCAGTGACGCAAGGATCAAAACCGTGAGTTTGAACACGCGTTGGCACTTGCCGATCGAGCTAGTTGTTCTTTTCATCCCTGCAACTTCTTCTTCTCGCGTCTTCAATCCGTGAGCGAAATCTGTATCACCCCGTAAAACCCAATCTTTCACGCAATCATCTCGTATACCTGTCACCGCGAACCGCAGCAAGATAGAAACGGTCGTGTTGATAGCAATGCGAGTGTTGATCATCCATGAATTCAACGCGATTTCCCACGCCTGACGGACCAATAAATGGGCTCGGTTAGCGCACAAAAAAAGCCCACTCTGCCAAAACAGAATGAGCTCTTTTTAAGTCGGGCTGAGAGGATTCGAACCTCCGACCTTTTGACCCCCAGTCAAACGCGCTAACCAGGCTGCGCTACAGCCCGCCACAAGAAGCCCTAAAGTTTAAAAACCGAGGCTCCCTGAACGTCATCAAAGTACCTCAAGGAACACGATTTCGCTAGCCGACTGCCAAACTTATTGGATTCATTCACTAGAGCGGCGATTCGCAGTAAAAAGTAGAGATTTTTACCAATCCGCTGATCAATCATTGGATGGAGCGGCCGCGGAGAACAATCACTCAAAGTCGGACTCGATCTCTGATTCATCACACGTCCTTGACCCGAGTGCTCTCAAAGCCGAGACTCATCACTCCAGGGCTTACGTGCCACGTTGACGCTTAATTCCGCGGCAAATCAGCCATGTTTTGCTTCAAAGGCTCCCTTTATCCTAAGACGAATTTAGCCATGCATTTTGCAGACCGACTCGCCAACGCTGTCACCAGAACTGGATCCATTACCTGCGTGGGTCTCGACCCGAGAAAAGCTCAGCTTCCGGCAGTTCTCCAAAACGTCAGCGAAGATAACCCCAGCCAGTGGGCCAAGGCGTACCAAACGTTTTGCTGTGAAATCATTGACGTTGTCAAAGACCTTGTCCCCTGCGTCAAACCTCAAGCTGCGTTCTTTGAAGCTTTGGGACCGGCTGGCATGTTGGCGCTTGGTCACGTCATCCGCTACGCCGAGCAGTCTGGACTTTTGGTGATCACGGACGGTAAGAGAAACGACATCGGGAGCACCGCTACCGCTTATGCCGACGCTTATTTGGGAACTGATAGCCCATGGGGCAGCGATTCGCTGACCGTCAGCCCTTATCTCGGCCGAGACAGTCTCGAACCTTTCGCTGAAATGTGCGACCAACGTGAGGCGGGTATTTTCGTTCTCGTCAAAACCTCCAACCCAGGAGGAGGATTGTTTCAGGATCGTCAAACTGACGGCCAAACCCTCTA
>JAKMEW010000333.1 GCA_022425745.1 Rubripirellula sp. | reverse complement strand
GACCATAATCACTATGGATTTTCAGTGTGGATGGCCGGTGGTGGTGTGAAGGGGGGGACCGTTCACGGATCAACAGACGAATTTGGTTTCAAGGCAATGGAGCATCCGACGAGCGTGCATGACTTGCATGCAACGATCCTGCATCTGCTCGGGTTTGATCATGAGCAGTTAACTTACCGTTACGCGGGAAGAGATTTTCGTCTGACCGACGTTCACGGGGATGTGATTTTTCCAATTGTTGCATAGGGACAATGGATGGCCTCACAACGTCGAAGTTCTAAGCCAGCTCTGCAGTGACGGGAACTCTGGACTTGTCACCGAGTTGAATCAAATATTGGCCATTGTCAGGTAATAAATCGACACTAGCATATGACTCCAAGAGGTTATTGACCTCCATCACTTGCAGAACCGAGTCAAGGATCTCAGGATCATTTTTGGCGATGTCGTTAAGTTCTTTGCCGACGATGTCTGGGCGTGCCGCAGACGCCTCTGCCATCTTTTGCGAAACTTTGTAGGCCGTTTCACTCTTGATCAGTCCGACACGATTTTCGCCATCTTGCTTCATGGCACTCGTAACTTGCACCAATCGTTTAACCACTTTATCGGTGATGTTGTGAACCATTTGTTGATCGGTGAATTCAACTTTTCGGATGTAGACCGAGCCTAGCTGATAACCCCACTGTTCAGAGAGCGGTGAGACGGTTTGTCTCACGGTCCGGCTAAGAATGTGTCGATCCTCAAGCATCGTTTCCATTTCGAGATTGCTAAGCACTGAGATGGTCGAACTAGTGACATTGGCCCGCAACGATCCATCGGGATTCGCATTGGTAAACAGATAAGACTCGGGGTCTTTGACCTGCATTTCGTACCAGATGCCAACACCCATTGGAGTGCCCTCTTCCGAGTTGATCATCTGACTTCGCAGGTAATGCTGACGGATTGATGTGTTGACCGTGTAGCGTTTTCCGAAGAAAGGAACCAGCATGGCACGTGGGCCAAAGTGAGAGACTGGGAAGGAGAGTCCGGCGGTATCGATGGTTCCAATAACTTTCCCAAACAGCGTGTAGACATGCGCTTCGCATTCCCGCACGCAAACAAACAGCCCAAACAGTTTGGCAATTTGCATCAGCAAGGGGACGAAGAGTAGCCCAACGAAAAAGGTAACGATTTCCATGATCACTGACCTCCGATTTGCTGGTTGGATGGTGTTGTCTGCACGATGCGATTAGCTCGCTTGAACAGTGGAACACGCAGGTTTCGGATATAAGCCTGAAGGCACTTGGATCCACCCTCGGATTTTATTCCGGATAGTGTTTTGGCTAATTCTCTTAATGGGGCGACTTCAGCCTGAGCGTTGTTAGTAGCAATTTCGACCGCCCTTGCGCTCATCGTGATTTGTTGTTCCGAGTCGGCTCGCGCGGTGCTGATGTCAGCAGCAACTTGATTGCGCGTGCTGTTGATCGCCGAGAGTGCTCGGTCGACTTCGCTTGGAGGGTCGATTTCGGTGATGAGTGCTGCGTCGAGTTCGATACCATAGCGGGAAACGGTATTGCGACACTGCTCTTCCATGTACTGATTGAGCAATGGAAGATTTTTTCGGAGGTCGTTGATTGAGACACCTTCGGAGAGTTCAACCGAAACCTTTTCTCCTTCGCCCTCTTCGAGTTCGTCTTGAGTGACCAAGCCTTGACCCTTTGGGTCAGTGAAGTTCGCAATCCGTTCCCGTAAAACGGAGATGAAGTATCCCATGACATGCTCTAGAGGACTCGCTACTCCAAAAAGATAGGGATAGAGGTTTGTTTGGCTAACGCGGTATCGGAGTTGGCCATTGACGCCGGTGGTTAAATTGTCCTTGGTGACGGCTTCGATCGTTTTTTGCTTCTTGGAAGGGTCCCATGATAGATTAACGGCTTGTGTTGCGACGCTCACCTTGTGGACTTCCTGCCATGGCATCTTAAAGTATGGTCCGCCCGGACCGATCACTCGAAGTTGGGGATATTGGTAGCGTTTTGCTTCATCCGATAAGTCTTCGGCGTCCAGATTTTTAGAGGCCGGTAGTTTTTCCGCGGCACCAAAGCTGGTAACGACCGCTCGCTGATCCGGACGCACTGTGTAGAGGCATCCGATGAGGATTCGCACGATCGTGAAGACCACGATTCCCGCGATGAATGAAAAGAGTAACCCCACGACTTCCTCCATTGATTTCGAGTAAACCTAAGCTTTTTCCACTAGAACGATTGTAGGAAAGCAAAGTTCTTGGAAGTTTATAAGACTCAGAATGCGCTGTTTTGAGTTCACAAAAGACTGACCTCCTCTGCATTGTACAGGTTTCTCACATGTCCTGTTGGACGTTTCAGATAAGGCTCATGATAAAGGCACTGCGAATAAAGGCACTGCGAGTAAAGGCACTGCGAGTAAACCTGTGGTCATGCTTGTCGGCTTGCTTGTAAACTAATAGTCTTGCGAGATGTCGGCACATCGAGGATTGTGCGTCTTACATGTGGACTGATCGCCGTTTAATCGGGATTCCTAAAGACGATTGCCAAGGTTTTAATTTCATGCGCAAGCGAACACCTATTTGCGAAAAGCCAAATGCAGGAAAAGTGACGACGGTCGCCTTACTGCTTTTTTCGTTGTGTCTTGGGTGCACGCCTCGAGAGGCCACTAACGATGATGCGGGTGAGGATCAGACTAGCGAGCTGAGTCAGAATGATCCACAGGCACGCGAAAGCGAGGGGGATTTGACAGCGGTGGATCCTCCCGATCGAGGTGTTTTCTCAGCGAACGACGCGGGAGCTTCGGTGAACGATCCCATGGGTAAAGTTGCTCCGAACGATTTGATTTCCCTCAACGATGAAACTTCTGATGAGGGTGATGCAAATCAGCTTGGCACATTTGTGGGCGATGAGAGATTCGGTGAGCTATTCGAAGAAGTGATTCCGGTTTTGGAGGAGACTCGAGATCTCGTTGATCAACATGCTGATCTACCTGACAAGTCTCGACTGCCCTTTACAGAAGACAAGCAATCTAACTCCGCGGCAATCAACGAATTACTCGATGCTGCGATCGTGATTTTGGGCAACTCAGAAGTTTCGGATTACCGACAGCAGATACGTGACGCAAATGATCTCATCAAGCAAAGTCATGAAAATATCGCGGACTATCGCCGTCAACGTGTTTCCGCACGATGGGCGAAAGATCAGAGTCAGATCGATAGGGTCAATCCATTTGAACTGTCCAAGGAATCAATTGACGAGCAGATTGTTAATGAGCAGAAAGAGATCGATCGGCAGCAGAAGCGATTGGTTGCCCTGAAGAAACAGTTCGCGCAGGAATTGTCAAAAATTGGTGTGGTTGTTGACGAGGAGGCGGTGGAGTCTCTGTTGTCGTCCGTTTCCGGTGATGACATTGTTTCAATGGCGGTCGTATTTGAGAATATTAAGAACGTTACCGCTCAATTACAGAGTTTGACGCAGGAGAGCGGCGAAGCTTTGGATGTGTCAAAGCGTTACTACGGCATGTACGTGGTGATGGTGCATGTCATGGATCGCATTCAGAAGTCTTTTGTTCGCGATGTCCGTGAAAAGCATATTCCGCGTCTGAAAGAGTTTTCGAAGCAAGCAGACGAGAACATTGCACAGGCTCGTTCGATAATTGAACTCAAAGGTGGCGACCCCGTCTTGCTTGCTGCAAATATTGAATCCAATAAGCTTACCCAGGAAACCGCCGTTTTATACATCGATTATCTGCAGAGAAATGCAGCGTTGATTGAAGCTGAGAATCGGCGGGCTCAAAAGAATTTGGCAACCGCGATGAACACCTACAATACGGTGAAATTGTCCAGTGATGTGGCTTCTTTGATGAAAACCGGAAGGCGAGATTTTGACGCGCTAATGAAATTACAGATACCGCCGTTGCGTGAATTCAACAACGATTCAATCCGACGAGAGTTTGAGAGAATGACCGTGGAACTGCGTTCTGAAAGATAGTGAACGAAAACCGTAGCATTGGCGTTCGGTTCAAGTAGATGATTTCTCAATGAGTAAAGTATGACAGACGTTAACTCGCCGGTAATCAATACCACTGATAAAACGTTCGACGTTGACGTGATGGAGCGATCGCGTCTTGGGCTTGTCGTGGTTGATTTTTGGGCTGAGTGGTGTGCGCCATGTCGAATGCTCGGGCCAGTACTTGAGCAGATCGCCGTCGAAGCCGAAGGTGAATTCACTTTGGTGAAGGCTGAGACGGATCATAATCCCAATGCCGCAACGCAGTTCGCGGTAGGTGGGATTCCCGCTGTATTCGCGGTTTACCAGGGTGAAGTCCTCGATCGGTTTGAAGGTGCTCTTCCCGAAGCGGCGATACGCGAGTGGCTTTCTGGACTCGAGGGACAGATCAATCTGCAAGACGCAATCGCGTTGGTTGATTCGGATCCAAGTGCGGGTCTAGAGCAATTGAGATCGTTGGCCAGTGAGGTGGGACGTGATGAATTCTTATTGAAGTTCGCAAAAATATTCTGGGACAATGGCTGTCGTGAGGAAGTGCAGGCAATTCTAGATCGGCTCGAGGCACGCGGGTTTTTGGAGGCGGAAGCGGAACAACTCAAGTCAATGCTGGCTCTTGAAAGTCATTCCGGTGGCGACATCGATGACCTCCGCAAGCAAGTTTCTCTCGCGCCTGATGATCTTGCTTTGCAATTGGCACTCGCCAAGGCCCTTGTTGGTGGGAAGGAATACCCGGAGGCGTTTGATTTGTGTCTCGATTTGGTTGAGCGAGATCGGCAGAAAACGGGTGAAGAAGCGAGAGAGCTGATGGTGGAAGTCTTTAAGTCGATGCCTGCAGACGCTGAGTTAGTGAGCGAGTACCGACGCAAGCTGTCGATGCTCCTTTTCTGAATCGGGCGATCACCCGCCTTCTTATGATGGATGGTTTGAAACCGGATTGGCTATTGCCGTCATGTTGCTAGGTTCACGGTTCACTGTTTTGGTCAATTTGGTACGCACGCATTTTTTCTCGAAGCGTGCTTCGGTGCATTCCAAGTAGTTCAGATGCTCTCATGCGGTTGTTCTTCGAGTAACGCATGACGGCTTTGATCAAAGCGGGTTCCAGCATCGAGAAAAGTTGAGAATGAAGGTCATGGGTGTTTGGGTCAGATAGTTTCTCCTCTGTCCATTCGGTGACCATTGCCTCTGGCGTTTGCTTAGCTGATGGTGAATCTTGTTTCGGTGTTGACGCGGGTTCCGGAAAGTCCTCGATGATTAACGCTCTGGTGCCGGCAACCACTGCGGCATGTTCGATCGCATTTCTTAACTCTCGGATGTTTCCTGGCCAAGCTCGTTGCGCTAGGTCATGCAGTAGTTCGGGAGAGAGTTCTTCGCTCTGTTTTTCACGATCGATACACTTCAGGAAATACTCGCATAGCGGCTTGATGTCTTCTGTTCTCTCTCGCAGTGGTGGTAGGAGAAGGTGAATACCATTCAGACGATAAAAGAGGTCGCGTCTAAAGCGTTCGTGTTTGACTTCTTCGTTTAAGTCTCGGTGAGTTGCAGCGATGATCCTGACATTGCATTGCCGCGGGGTAATGTCGCCCACTCTTGTGAAGTGTCCCTGTTCCAGAACTCGAAGTAATTTGATTTGCACACGAATTGGAAGGTCTCCAATTTCATCCAGAAGAATGGTTCCACCTTCTGCTCTTTCGAAAAGACCTTCGCGATCATCGACGGCACCGGTGAACGCACCGCGTGTGTGACCGAAAAGTTCGCTCTCAATGAGTTCTTCGTTAAATGCAACGGGTGCGATCGGGATGTATGGCTTCGCCGCCCTGTCGCTGTAGCGATGAACGGCTTCGGCAACCAATTCCTTACCCGTGCCTGTCTCGCCTGTGACCAGCACTGAAAGATCGCTGTTGGCAACCAGAGCGATTTGCTTGAAAATTTGCTGCATCGCCGGCGATGTTCCAACCAAGCTAGATGATTGTTGTCGATCTCGCTTGATTCCAGTGTTTTTTCGAGTGAGTGTTGGTTTAGACAGTAGCTTCGACGTGATCGACTGAACATCTTCGATTGAAAACGGTTTGATCAGGTATTCACTCGCTCCGTTCTTGACCGCCGAAACAGCGGTGTCCAAATCACCGAAAGCCGTCATCACGACAATCGGCTGGCTTGGGTTGAGTGCGATAAAATCGGGAAGTGATTCGATTCCGCTACGCTTGGGTAGACGGACATCCAAGAAGATGAGATCAGGTCGATCCATTCGTGATCGATCGAGCCCCTCTTCGGCGGAGGCTGCGGTGACGACTCGATGTCCATTTGCCTCGAGTGTTCTTTCAAACGCCCAGCAAATTGCCGGTTCATCATCCACGATGAGGATGGTTTTTTGAGTCGTTAACGATGGTGCTGATGACTCACTCATGTTCGCGTTTAATACGTTGTGTGACTTGATGGGTTTTGCATTGGAATCGGAAAATGGATTGATCGTCACGGCGATCATAAATAATTTTGCCGCCGAGTTGTTCGGCGATCTGTTTTACCATCGCCAACCCTAATCCCATACCTTCCGGTTTCGTGGTGTAGAACGGCTGAAAAACCTCATCTTGTAAGTCTGGGGGAATCCCGCTTCCCTCATCAATCACCTCAATCTCGACCAATTGGTTGTGTGAAATTTTCCCACGGACGAACACTCGTGAGCTGGCTTGGATTGCATTGAGGAGCAGGTTGGAGATTGCCGCGACGAAAAGGCTGCCATTGTCAACGTATTGATCGAGGGGGGGCGATTCGAATTCCCATGATAGATCTACTTGTAAGTGCTCAGCTACACCACGGTGGGTCGCTTGGATCTCTTTTAGGCAATCAGCGATGCTCTTAGGCTCGGCCGGTTGCTGCTCGCCGGATCCCACCACGGTGATCCTTTTTACATAGTTCTCGGCAATTTCAAGTTGTCTGAGAGCAACGTGGACCTCATCAATTCGATCGCTCACACACGACTTTGCGTGCAGTTCCATCGCCATCCTCGCGCCGGTCAGCGTATTTCTAAGTTGGTGAGAGATTCCGCTAGCCATTTGGTGTAGTAGACGAGAGCGTTGCTGTTGATGGATCTGGTTCCAGAGTTGGCGAAGTTGCTCCGCCATACGATTGATTGAATCCGAGAGCTTTCCGAGTTCATCATTGGAGGGGTTAGCGAGTCGAGCTTCAAAATTCCCACTCGCAATGACCTCGACCTGCGTTTGCAGGCGACGGATTCGATTGATGATTCGACTTGAAGCAACGAGCATCACCAGGGTGACTGCGGCGATGGTGGAAAGACCTGTGAGTAGCGGGAGTAAAGCAGCTCTCCAACTCGATGCACTTAATTTCTCGTGGTCAAACAAGATGACGACCCAAAGGTCCGTTCCACTGCCGAGACCATTGGATTGACGTTTGAAACTCGCAGCCAGCCATGTTCGGTTTTTCAACACGGGAGTGTGAAGGAAACGCGTTGGCTGATCGACCAATTTAGTTTCAACGAGTCGAGACAATAGTTCATCAAAATCTTGTCGCCATTGGGGGTCACTCCACTGGCTGGGTGGAAAATCAATCGTGCTCGAGATCAGTTCTCCGTCTTTTCCAACAAGGATCCATTGGGTCTCCGTTAGTTCAGCCAAGCTGGCTGTTACTGAATTGGTGAGCGGATAATTCGCTTTGTTAACCGTTCGCTTGATGCCAGAAAAGCGTTGTAGGAGTTCAGTTTGACTCCGGTTTTGTCCGATTGTCCATGAGGAGAATGCAACCAAGAGGCTCGCGATCGCTGCCACCGCGATGATCGGGGAAATGATCTGAAATCGTAAATTGGATTTCGCGAGAAAGGTCACTAAAGGTTCTATACTATTGAGAGTGGGATTTTGGTGAACACCCCAGTAGACGGTTTCTTGGTGGGGTGTGGGATGTGCCTTGTGGCGGATGTTTAGCACCCTTGGCGGAAATTCCGCCGCCTTTTGCCTCAACACAGCGAATAAAACAAGTGAATGATTGGGATTCACATTTTCGTTTTTTTGGCACTAAATATGCTGTATGTCAGTGCGTGGTCGTTCTGGGGCTGACTGAGATTTGATACGGGGTCAGGCCGGAAAGCAACAGCAACCATCACGCAATTCACTGACGGATTGCCAATAACCACATGAGAAAACAGTTCGGTGGCGTTAATCTCAGTATCGAAAAATAAACGGCTGACTCGTTGGTCAATGGTTGGTGATTTCCCCATGCGTCGCGGTTTCACACTAGTCGAGTTGTTGGTAGTGATGGCAATCATTGGGATCATGGTTGGCTTGCTACTCCCTGCCGTTCAACAGGCTCGCGAGGCAGCACGCCGTACCTCATGCGTGAATCATCTAAAGCAGATTGCGTTGGCTTGCCATAACTACCAGAGTGTTTTCAGGAAGTTTCCCGCCTCGGCAACGCTCGATTTGAGTGTTCAATCAACCGGCAACAACGGTTCTTGGGGCGTGCATGGTAGGATTCTTCCTCAGTTAGAGCAGGGGAATCTTTATAGTCGAGTTGATCTGTCGCTAGCGTGGGATGGTCAGGCCGCAATTGATGGGGTGCAAATTGAGATCTACGCCTGTCCGAGTGATCCAGGCAGCGGGTTAATTCGTGTTTTTGACGATCAGCGTCCTTCACTGTATCCAACCAACTACGGATTCAATTTTGGAAGATGGCTCGTTTATGATCCACAGCGTCGTAAGGGTGGCGACGGAATGTTCTACCCTGATTCTTTTCTAAGCTTTCGTGACTGTCTCGATGGCGCCGCAAATACACTTCTGGTGAGCGAAGTGAAAGCTTGGACACCGTACACACGCAATGGTGGACCAATCTCCACGGTGATGCCACAGACCATTGGTGAGGCTGAAGCGATTGTTGCCAGTGGATCACAATTCAAAGAAACGGGTCACACCGAATGGCCTGACGGCAGAGTCCATCACACGGGGATTACAGTTACGCTTACACCTAATCAGAAGGTGCGCTACGAACGTCATGGCGTGGTGTACGACGAAATGGATTACAACTCTTGGCAGGAGGGTAAGAACGGGAGTGCTGGTCAGCCGACCTATGCCATGATCACATCTCGCAGTCACCATGTCGGTTTGGTGCAGTCGGCTCTCGTTGACGGATCAGTACGTGCCATTACGGATTCAATCGATCGCACTATCTGGCATGCACTGGGTACTCGCAATGGGCGTGAGGTGATCGCGAACGACAAGTTTTAGCTGCCGTTCCGGTCGCTTATTTGCTTGAATCTGTGGTGGTTGAGCCTATACAAAAAAGATGTTTCTCGCCCCTCAGAAATAGCTGCCCATCGCTGGCTGCAGGTGAAGCAAAGACTCTTTCACCGAGTTCGTTTTCTTGCGCGATTTCAGTTTCTTTATCTACTCGAATTACTTTGGTGATACCATCGTCATCGGTGAGAAAGGCAAGAGAGTGATTGCACACCAGAGATCCACTGTAGTGTCTACCCATTCGTGATTGCCAATACCGCTGTCCAGTCTGGGTGTCGAAGCAGTTGGCCGTTCCGCGATCGTCAGCGACCACTAAAAAGTTTTTGACGACGACCGGTGACGGGACATAGCAGCGAACGTTGGTTTCGTGCCATCGGATATGCGTCTCCGTCACATCACCGCGTCCTTCGGGGCTCACCGCCAAGACATGATAAGTTGGGAATCCACCAACTGCGTAAAAACTATTGCCGTCGTACACCATTGAAGCGACGAATTGCTCGGTGGGACCTTCAACATTCCAAAGTGGTTTGCCGTTGGATGGATCAAACGACGCCAAGCATAGACTCCCCGAAAGAACCATTTGGTCTTGGCCATTAATGGTGCGAATGATTGGGGTGCAATATGAGCGAGTTCGGTGCCGACGCGGTTGTTGCCAAACAGTGTCCCCGGTGTGGCGGTCAAGAGCGATTAGATAGGAGTCTCCATCGTGATCTCCGTTGAGAATGATCATATCGTTGTAAATAACTGGATTGCTGCAGAAACCATGAGCTGAAACGAATGGGCCAACACGTTTGATCCAAAGTTGTTTGCCGTTGAAGTCATATGCTGCAACGACCATCTTGCCCGGATAAATCCAACGCTCGCTTCCAACATTCGGTGCGAGTACTTGATCCTCACCAACTTCCAAAAAGCTAACGTAGATTTGTTCGCCATCCGTTGCGGGAGTCCCTGAGGCGAAGCTGTTGAGTGCGTGTTTGGATTCCAGACGCGATTCAAGGACCGTTTTCTGCCACAGGATGCGTCCGTTGTTCCGATCAATACGAATCAGTTGTCGTTCAGCTGATTCGTCTAAGCATGCGGTGACGAAGATGGAGTCATTCCACACGATTGGACTTGAGTGTCCACTGCCTGGGATAGCGGATTTCCATTGAATGTTTTCACCTGTGATGCCATTCCATTTTGTTGGAACCGGATCATTGATTGTTCCGTCTCCCCGCGGACCTCTCCAGTTTGGCCAGTTTTCGGCAGTGGCCGTTGATGAAAAAATCATGAGCACGCCGGCCTGCAAGATATTCAGTAGGGAAAATCGGTGCTTGTTTGTTGTCATCGCTTCGTTCCCTCGTTCTTGTCTTCGCTCATTTAGGAAGCAGCTCATTAAAAAGACGTATGGCATGAATTGTTTGTCACGCAAAAGTTGCTTCATTCGAATTTTGTTTCAAATCGTTCTGGCGGCATTATAGGCTCAGCGGTTCTCAGTGCGCAGTGGGATTGGTGTCGATAGATTGTGTGTCACTGGAGTCTATTTGATGGTCTGAAGACGAGTCCAGCTTCTAATGGTCGAGATGATGTGCGGTTGCGCGAGTGTTCTGGTCTTGCGGTATGGGGTGATTGGCAAGGTTATGAAATACCGATTGTGTCGGATGGTTCGAGTATGCGTTGCCGCTTATGGAATCAGTTGTGTGAGTGTTCACCACAAGTGAATTGGGTCTTTGTTTTATCCGATCTGTGGAGGTGTCGGTTTGATGATAGCCGCCCCTCCCTCTCACGACATTAGATCCAATGCTTCTGCTAGATTTCCGATTTCGTTTGTGTTTGTTGACCGCAAATGTTTTGGCGATGATTCCTGTTGCCTCCGTTAGTGCGCAATCAGCCACCTACCTACGCAGTCAAATCACCGCGTCTGCTCCGATTCCAATTCCCGGTTCGGGGACTCAGATCGAGTACGTCGGAGATACCTTCGAGGATCCGGAGTGGAAGTTTGTGCACAATATGCCAAAGAGTTCTCGGGAGCAGAATGAACGCACCTATGGTCCGATGGCTTATTCGACCAATCGCCGATGGTCCGAAGGTCCTGAGCGAGGACAGCCGGACTCGTTGATGATCATTCCGACGCCACCTGGTGGTTTGACGGGTAGTGAGCAAGCGCTTCAGATCACCACCATGCATTCAGGAGTGCCCGGCGAACAGTCCTTTGACGTTCAGCAGGATGACCTGATTCTTAATGTTTCCACCAGGATCGGGTCTTCGGTTCGAGCAAGCGAAATGCCCAATTGCGTCGTGCGACTCTACCTTCCGCATCCCGACGTATGGGAAGATCGCACGGGACCACACTTCGGCATGCGACTAGGGGTTCGAACAACGGCGGAAAAACCACGTCAAGGAATCTTTTCAATCGGGACTTCCATGCAGAATGAACCCTATTGGCCGGGTATCTGGGTTCATTTTCGCAGCAAGACCTCTCGTGGGATAGAAAAGGACTCGGTTCTGTTGAAAGTTCGCGCCAACTCACTTGGGCATGATTTTCCGGTAAAAGAAATCCCAGCCGAGCAATTTGGATGGTGGACTTTCGGGATGTCGGTCAGTGCAGATGGCAAGATCCACTACTTCGCTCGCCGGGGAGTTGAAGACTTGACGTCAAAAGACTTGATGGTGAGTCAGTTTCCGTACGGTTATGAAGCGGAACGCGTCACTTCTTTCTTTTTCAATATATGTAACCGCAATGATGGTCGAACCTGGTCGACTCCTTTTGTGATCGACGACCCTCAATTCTTTGTGGTTGATTCGGCACGAATTGATCAGATTGTTGAACGTAAGGTTC
>JAKMEW010000313.1 GCA_022425745.1 Rubripirellula sp. | reverse complement strand
TTCGGAGAAGGATACGGTCCTGCACAGATTTACGCGACTGATGTCGACGGGGACGGCGACAACGACGTGATCTGCTCGTTAAGTGCTCACGGATACGGACTCGCCTGGTACGAAAACCTCGGTGATGGCGAACAATTTACAATTCATAAGATCATGGGTGCGACACCCGCAGAGAATGAATTCGGCTTAGTGTTTTCACAACTTCACGCCGTGGAGATGGCAGACATCAACGGTGATGGCTTACAAGACATCATCACCGGCAAGCGATACTGGGCGCACGGCCCAAGCGGTGATGCAGACCCCCAGCACCCCGCGGTTGTTTACTGGTTCGAGTTGCAGCGATCGGAAGACGGTTCGACAGTTCGCTGGCTCCCAAGACAGATCGATAACAACTCCGGTGTTGGGACGGAAGTCAACGTTGCAGACCTAAATGGTGACGGCCACCTCGATGTCTTTGTTGGAAACAAGAAAGGCACGTACGTCCATTGGCAGGTCACTCAAGAGCACGGCGATGATCACGAGCACGGCGATGATCACGAGCACGGCGAACAACACGATCGCAACGTCATGATTGGTGATCCGGAGAAGGCTCGATCAAAGAAGTCAGGCAATCCTGAAGCGGCAGGGCTTCAGCCTGAAGAAGCCGCTGCGGCGATGACCGTCCCCAACGGCTTTGAAGTCAAACTCGCTGCGGGCGAACCGATGGTCCATCAGCCGATTGCAATGACGTTCGACCACCGTGGACGCATGTGGCTCGCCGAAGCTTATGAATACCCAATCCGAGCCCTTGAGGGTGAGGGCAGGGATACGATCGTCATCCTCGAGGATACCGATCAGGACGGAGACTTTGATACAAGAACGGTCTTTGCCGATAACCTGAACCTCGTGAGCGGACTGGAGGTTGGATTTGGTGGTGTCTGGGTTGCTGCCGCGCCCTACTTCATGTTCATCCCCGATGCCGACGGCGATGATCGACCGGACAGCGAGCCACAAATCCTCCTCGATGGGTTCAGCCTCAATGACACCCACGAGACACAAAACGCCTTCATTTGGGGGCCTGACGGTTGGCTCTATGGCTGCCACGGTGTCTTCAACCCAAGCCGTGTGGGCAAACCCGGTTGCGCAGACACCGACAGAATCCCTTTGACCGCCGGAGTCTGGCGTTACCATCCCACACGACACGTCTTTGAAGCGTTTGCACGTGGAACCAGTAACCCATGGGGCGTAGACTTCAATGATTACGGTCACGCCTTCATCTCTGCCTGCGTGATCCCGCACATGTATCACATGATCCAGGGCGGACGCTACCAAAGGCAGGGCGGTAATCACGTCAACCCCTACACCTACGACGATATCAAGACGATTGCAGATCATCTGCACTATGCCGGCAACATCCGCGACCACGCATGGTGGGGTCGAAACGAGAACGTCGGGCATAGCAGCACCGATGCGGCGGGAGGTGGACACGCTCACTGTGGCGCTCTGATTTACCTCGGTGACAATTGGCCACGCCAATATCGTGGGTCCATCTTCATGACCAACCTTTTGGGTAATCGCCTGAACAACGAAAACCTCCTCCGAGTTGGTAGCGGCTACGTCGCCTCGCACGGTCATGATTTCCTCTTTGCAAACGACCAGTGGTTTCGTTGTGTGAGCCAACGACTAGCTCCCGACGGCTCGGTTTACCTGATTGACTGGTACGACAAACAAGCTTGCCATCGCAACGACAAGGAACTCTGGGACCGCACCAACGGTAGGGTCTACCAAGTCGCATACGGTGAGCCAGATACAAAAGCGGTTGACCTATCCAAGATGACCGATCGTCAATTAGCTGAACTGCAGCTCGCTGAGAACGAATGGCATGTAAGAATGAGCCGTCGTCTCCTGCAAGAACGCTCCGTCGCCGGAACAATGAATCCAACGGATCTGCGTGAAGTCTTGATACCCATACTATTCGGCCATAAGAGCGTCCCGCGCCGCTTGCGTGCTGCGTGGACACTGCACGCTTGTGGAGTTCTGACCAAAGAAGATGTCGGTTCAATGCTCGAAGCGCCTGGGCATAATAGTCAGTACATCCGAGCGTGGGGAATCCGGTTAGATATGGAGGACGGTATTCCCCACCATCTAGAAAAGTTCAACGTGATGGCACATCGGGATTCGTCCTCTCATGTGCGACTCTACCTCGCATCGGCAATGCAACGTATACCATTAGAAAATCGATGGGAGATTGCGAATGGACTCGTTCGACACGGGGATGATGCAAGTGATCACAACCTTCCGTTGATGATTTGGTACGGCATCGAACCGCTTGTCCCTCTCGATACCGCGCGTGCATTGCAACTGGTTTCTGACTCGAGGATTCCGACAGTTAGTAATTTTATCTATCGAAGAGCGGCCGAAAGTCCGGAGTCGATCACACCTTTGCTAGCCTCACTAAAATCCGTTGATGACTTGAATGTACAGAAGCAAATCATCGGCGAAGTA
>JAKMEW010000302.1 GCA_022425745.1 Rubripirellula sp. | reverse complement strand
TATCGAGATCGATATCCGGGCTGTTGAAACCTCTGTCGTTCTTTCTCGTATTCAGCCAGAACGGAATTTTGGACCTGTTCGCGGCACTCACTGTTGATCGGGTGGGCGATGTCAGCGTAGAGCCGTGCTCCCGTTTCATGTGAAGTATTGCGAATGGGGCGTTGTTTTACGCCACACTGGTTGCAATAGGCGGCTCGCATCTGATTCTTGTGACGACATCGATGGCAATTGACTGTCATCTTGCGACTGGGCATCGCGACAAACAGGCCATTGATGCCTTCTATGATTTTCAGGTCGCGTACAACAAAGGAATCATCAATGGTGATGGAGCAGAAAGCTTTCAGCCTGTCTTCGGGATCTTCCATCAATTTGATGCGAATCTCGGTGATGTCCAACTTCAGACCCTCCCTGACCCGCTTTCGCCCTTGTCATCACTTGAGGCTGTCTTGCTTCTTGTTCAAGAGTGAAGCCTGAGGATCAAGGGGTGCGGGGTTTGGTGTGCTTGGCGAGTATCAATTCATCACCACGGGCTTAACTTGGCAGTACCTGACTCTGTATGCGTCGAGTCTTCGCGCGACTTATCGGTTTAGTTCACTCTACGTATTGTGGAACTTCGATGTTATGAGTGACCTGAACGATAAACCTCGAACCTAGGTTTGCTTTGAGGCTTTCAGCAGCAAGTTCTGCTTTAGCTTGAGTCTCGGCGATACCGAAACAAGCAGATCCGCTGCCGGTCATCAGGCAACCTTGCAGTCCGACGTGGTTGAGCGATTTTAGGGTGGTCGCCACTTCAGAAGCAAGCTTTTTTGCGGGGCTGCTCAGTCGATTGAATAATTGACCTGCGATCAGGTTCGGTTCACCAGATCGAAGTGCCTCAAGAATCGCATGGCTAAAACGCATGGATTCGTGATGTTTTTCCGAGTAATTTTTGTCTCCGCTGAGCTCGGCATTAGCTGGCACGGTGCTGTGGGAGTAGACCGCCGGTGTGGAAAGACCGACCCCGGGAAAAACCACCACAAAATGAATTTTGGCTGGACACTCGGCGGCACAGATCTTTTCCCCTCGGCCGGTTGCCCTCGCCGCTCGGATGCCCGCCGGAGTACTCACTGTAGTGATTTTTGTAGAACCTTGGCCCGGGGGCAGGTTCTCGCTGCTGAGGTTGCCCAGAAAAAACGGTACGTCGCTTCCGATTTCCGAGGCAATTCGGATTACCTCTGGGTCCGACGGTTCAATGTTGTGGCTTTTGGCGGCAAGCAGCAGTGCCGACGCAGCATCACTACTTGCTCCGCCTAGTCCTGCGCCTGCCGGGATCCTTTTTATCAGTTTGCAGCGAAAGCCACTCGTGATCCCAAATTGCTGGCGAAAGCGATCTAGTGCTCGGTAGACGAGGTTTTTTTGGTCGCACGGAACTGGGGCAGGCAGGTGTTGGACATCGAGATGGCGTTCAGAGTTCAGCTCATCTGGTTCCGGGGATTCGACAGTGAGCTCAATTTTGTTCTCGGATGCAACGCTCAGGTGAAGGGTGTCGCACCAATTAATTGGAACCATCACCGTATCGATTTCATGAAACCCATCGTTTCGCTTTGCCACGAGCTCAAGGAAAAGGTTGAGCTTGGCGGGTGGATGCGTTGTCAGGGTTTTTTGGTGCTTCCCATTCATCCTGTCTGCGACCGTTTGGCAGAATGAGTGCTGCCGTGCGTGTATGGTGCTGTCGTTTCGTGTAGGTAGGCCACTACGCCGCGTTTGATTGATTAATCGCTTCACAGCAAGGCTCGTCAAGTGAAACGATTGAGATTCCTAATCGATCAGCCAGTCGGTAGGTCGCTTCCTGATCCACTACGATCGTCCGATTCGCTTCGATCGCAATTGCTTTTCCACCGGCATCACTAACTTTTTGAACCGTCTGTGGTCCGATTGTCGGGACGTCAAACCTCATATCCTGGCTAGGCTTACTGACTTTTACCAAGGTCCAGCCACCGCGTTTGCATAGCTGCCCAGTCCGGTCGATGCAGGCATCGGTTCCCTCAATCGCTTCAACAGCTATCACAATTCCATCTTTGATAGTGACAGCTTGTCCAATATCGAGTCCACCCATTTGCTTGGCAATATTCCATCCAAACTGCGTGTCCTGTTTTGCCTGTTTGTTGACACGAGGCCCCGCGAGGTGCCCGCCCGCAACGAGCAGTTCCGGTGCGAGATCCGTAGCGGGGAAAATCTTCATTCCACGTCGTTCATAGGCTGTCGTGATCGCTAAGAGTAACTGGTCATCACGGGCATCCCGCTTGGATCCTAGTAGGCAGGGGCCGAGCGTACGGACGCAGGTCAAATCGGGCAAGTGACGCAACCAAACAGATCCTTGATACAGGAGGTCCGCTTTGAAAAGCTTCCCAGCCATCGTGATCTGTTGGGCTTGCCATCGCTGAAAGAATCGGAGGTGTTTTCCGAGTTTACCAACGCCTGACCAAAGGACATCATCGCAAATGATGTCCAGTTCATGACTGGCGTGTCCCGTGATCGCAACAGCGACTACCCGCCTGCCTTGTGATTTGATTTTCTGTGCTACTTGAATGGGAAATCGTCCCCAGCCAGCGATCAGTCCAATCGGCTCGCGGTTTCCATTGGTTCCTGCCAACTGCGAGTTTTCGCAGTTGTGGATCGTTGACGTCTCTGCACTACTCATGCCACCTTCTGGTTCTTCTCTGAGGAAGTGGCTTCCTCTGCATCTTTGCGCAGGAGGGCTTTGAGTTGCTCAATTTCTCGTTTGAGCGTTTTCATCTCGCGGCGCATCTCTGGCAGGCGACGTTCGACTGCCATGATCTGCATCTGTTCACGCTGCGGCGTGGCGGGTGAACCGAGGTAAACTTCATTTCCTGCACAGTCATCCATCACTCCCGCTTGGGCACCCACGATTGTGTGGTCACCCAGGGTGATGTGATCTTTCAGCCCAACTTGGCCAGCAAGGACGACGTAATCACCGGTCTTGCTGCTACCGGCAATTCCAACTTGGCTGCAGATCAGATTGTGCCGTCCGATCTTGCAATTGTGGGCGATCATGACCTGATTGTCGATCTTGGTTCCTTCACCGATTCTGGTCGCACCGTAGCTACCACGGTCGATCGTCGCCGAGGCTCCGATCTCAACATCCGCTTCGATGTGGACGTATCCCAATTGTGCGGCGGGGAGATGTCGACCGTTCTCTTGGCGGTAGCCGAAGCCATTTGCGCCGATCGTGCATCCCGCATGGATCACAACTCGCTGATCAATTTGCGTGTAATGGTAGATGGTGACGTTTGGGAAAATATCGCAATCATTCCTGATGACTGTTTCCGGCATGATCACCACGCCTGGGTGAATCCGAGTTCTCTCTCCAATTACCACGTTATCACCGATCGTCGCTGTCGGATGGATCTCTGCGGAGTCGGCGATGCGGGCTGTCGGAGAAACTCCATGAGTGGCGGAGGTGTTTTTGATAGGAGGCCGAAAATGCGTCACCGCAGTGGAAAACGCGAGATGAGGGTTTTCAACCACGATCTGTGGGATCGTTAGCCCTGCGACCTCTTCGGGAGTGATCACTGCACTGGCGGAGGATTGCTGGAGCACGTCGCTCCGAGAGATGGAATCGAGCATGGTGATCTCGCCATCCCGTGCATCCTCAGGGGGATTGGCACCTCGGCAACATTGGTCAGCGTCACCGATCAGTATGCCGCCCACGAGATTCGCCAGCTCACCCAAGAATAATGTCATCTCCGAACGCCCTTTCATCGAAAAGTGCAGCTTCCAGTGCTATCCCAAGGTATACCTTGGTAGGCCATTTTTCATCAATATGAACTTCAGCCCTTAGGCCATGCTCAGAGGACGCGGGGAAGATGCGATGAGGGGGGCGGTTTGATGTAAATTTGTCAACTTGCCAAAAAACAAGCTGTTTGGAGCTGCCGGCGGGGGCCAATTTCCTGGATCGCTAGGCGGACCCACGTCTGGTGCGTTTGCGGCCGGATGGCGTAAATTTTTTCTGAACTTGCTCGACGGCGTCAATGAATCGATGAGCTTCCTCTGGTCGGTTGTAGACGTAGAAGCTCGCACGTGTTGTAGAAGTTTTTTTGAGGTATCGGTGTAGCGGCATTGTGCAGTGGTGACCCGCTCGTACCGCAATTCCGAGATGATCAAGCTCTTGGGCGATATCGTGGGCGTGGACTCGGTCGATACTGAAGCTGACAATCCCACTTTTGTGGTTCATTGATGGCCCGATGACTTCGATCCCTTCCATCGAACGCAATCCGTTGTCAGCAATTTGAGCGAGCTGCTTCTCATGAGCGGCCACGCGCTCAAGGCCGATTTGCTGAAGGAATTCAGCTGCCGCTGCGAGCCCGATCGCTTCGGCAATCGGTGGGGTGCCAGCTTCAAACTTATCCGGTAGATCAGCGGTCTCGAATCCATCCACCGAGACCCGGTTAATCATGCCACCACCACCAAGGAACGGTGGCATCGATTCGAGAAGTTCCTCTTTGCCGTGAAGGACGCCGATCCCGGTGGGGCCACACATCTTGTGGCCACCAAAAACTAAGAAATCGGTGTCCAGTTCTTGCACGTTGAGAGGTTGGTGCGGAGCCGCCTGGGAAGCGTCAACCAGTGTGATGGCTCCGATTTCTCTCGCCCACCTAGCCCACTTCTGGACGGGTGTGATGGTACCGAGCACATTGCTCGCAGCGGTAAACGCGAACATCTTCGGGCGGAATTCGTGCAGCTTTTGCTGCACCGCTTCATCGTCAAAGGTGAAGTCTTTTTGCAGTGTCAAGAATTCAACACGGCAGCCCGTTCGCTCAGAAAGTTGATGCCAAGGCACGATGTTTGCGTGATGTTCGGCGATGGTGGTTAGAACCACATCGCCTTCTCGAAGGTGTTGGTCGCCCCATGTTCTTGCAACAAGGTTGACCGAGGCAGTCGCGCCGGATGTGAAAATGACTTCGCGTTCGCTCGCAGCGGCGATGAAGCTGGCGATCACCTTTCTGGAACGCTCGTAGGCTTCGGTCGACTCTTCGCTGAGCGTGTGGATACCTCGGTGAACGTTGGCATAGTACCGCTGGTAGCAGTCTGACATTGCGTCAATCACGCACTTGGGACGCTGTGTGCTTGCGGCGTTATCCAAGAAGGCCAACGGTGCACCGCTGGCTGTGGATCGCGATAGGATCGGGAACTGTTCGCGAAGCTCCGCGAGTTCCAAGTCATTAAGTGGCGTAGATTTTGACAATGTTGGGATCGTTTTTGATTGAGTCGGCCTAAGATTCTTCACTTAGGCTAGGACCGCCAAAGTGGACATCAGGGCCCTCC
>JAKMEW010000418.1 GCA_022425745.1 Rubripirellula sp. | reverse complement strand
CAAGCGTTTGGCAAACCTTTGATGCTTTGGCTTGATCTTCGGAGTGCAGGAGAGCAGAGATCATTTCTGCTCCATTTTTTGTTTGAAGCAGTAATTCTGCCGCACCGCTTTTCGCGCTGTCGTTGGGGCCTAAAACGACCAGTTCCATTAATTGAATTTCCATGCCGTCAGGACGGAATTTCTTTGCGAGATCTAGATATTCTTGTGTCCCTGCAACTCGATCTAAATGACGAGATAACGCAGCGGCAACGTGTTTGTCATTGCGAAAATCATAACCGTCCATTCGTTCGATTGCTCGAACGATAATTGCATCGTTTCTCGCGCGGAGATTGTCATCTGCATGGACTCGAGGAACGCTAGTGGTGATAAGAGCGAAAACAGTAACGGCGACGATTATTTTGAACATCTTAAGTTGTTATGGAGAAAGAATCGTTTGGAGTGCTTCAGGGTTTTATTGAAAGAGCTTCTTAGAGTGTTAGGAGGTCTTTCATCGCTTCATTTCTTACCTCCGGCTTGTGGTACTCAAGACTTCGGAAATATCGATTGGTTTCATCGAGCGTTAGTTCAGGGTTGCTGATGATCTTCACGAGTGTTTTTGCGGCATCTTTAGCACGCACTCGCCATGCGATATCACGTCCAGCGGTGGTGTTCCAGGTACTTTTTGTGATTGCCATCCAAGCGGCGTAGCATTCATCGGGACGTAGATCGCTGCCGATGCCAATCGCTTCGAGGTACCAGCGATCGTTGCCTTGATGTTGAGTCGCTAACGTAGCCCAAACTGCCGGCATCGCATTAGATGTATCAAATCGTAGGGCAAGAGCTAGTTCGCGGCGCACCGCTTCGGACGAGTCCTTTGCCACTTTGCCGCACGATTCGGAAGGTGAAAAGCCGAGTTGTTTTGCGAGCCGAATCGCGACACATCGGATGTTTTCGTCTTTGTCATTGAGTCCAATTTGAACATAGTGTTCTCCTCGGTTGGGGATGCGTCCAAGAAGCCACAGTGCTCGCGCGCGATGTCTCGTGTTATCGGACTCGAATAACCCCAGTAGTTCTGTTTCAGCATTGGCGCCCATTTGGTGTAGCGATGTCCATGCAAGGTAGCGGGCGGACTGGTTTGGGCTTGTTAATGCATCTACAGCTCCTCGAGCACTTTGGAAGTCGTAGTCAGGAATCTGGTACTTTGACTCCGGTGGAGCGATACGGAACAGCCTGCCACGATCTGTGTCACCCTGGCGGTGCCCACCCACTCCTGGGTCATACCAATCAGATACGAATAATGACCCATCGGGGGCAACGCATACATCAGCCGGTCGGAACCATTTGTCGAGGGAACCAGTAACGAGAGGGTCAATTTTTGCGGAGTAGCCAGCGCCATCTTTGGTAACCGGATACGCTCGAACGACATTTGGACCGGGGTCGCAGTGAATGACTTGATCCCAAAATCTTTTGGGTAGGAGACGTCCTTCATAAACACAGATGCCACAGGGGGATCCCGCACCGGTTTGAAGGACGTTCGGTACGACGCCTGGATCGTTCAGATGCCAATGTCGGTGTGGTATCTCTTCTTCGAGTGTAATGCGGTGGTCTCGCCAGCCCGCACCGGTGATTTCGTCCCGGTATCCGTAGTTACCCTGCTCCATCACAAAGTTGATTCTTGTGCCACGGTTGCCGTCATCGTCATTATCGCTTTGCCACAGTGAACCGAACGAGTCGACAGTCGTTTCGTAATTGTTTCGAAAGTTGTGGGCAAGCACTTCAAAGTTGGAACCGTCTAAGTCGCAGCGAAAAGGCATTCCTCCATAAAACGGTTTTCCGTTGTCAACGACGGGACGTCCATGAACATCGATGACGGTCTGTCCGTCAGCGTCTTTAACTTGGCGTCCGGTGTTACCGAAGTTCCAGTACAGTCTCCCGTCTGGGCCAAAAAGAAATGAGTGTGCCGAGTGATCATGTTGAGGTTGGCCAGTCTCAGTGAAAAGAGCTTCTTTCCGATCTGGAATATCATCTCCATCTAAATCGGTGAACTTCCAGATGGTTGGTGTCGCTGAGACAATCACCTGATTACCGAGGACACAAATTCCCATCGCGGAGTCGATGTCACGACCTTGGTAAAACGTCTTCACCAAATCCATCACTCCATCTTGATCAGTGTCTTCGAGAATGAGGATGCGGTCACCTTGGGGGCGTGAATTGTTGTTGTGGCGATAGTTCATCACATCGCACACCCACACACGCCCACGATGGTCGACGTCGAGGTTAGTAAGACTTCTAAGGATCGGTTCACTTGCCGATAAAGTGACTTCAAGTCCTTCGCCTACGGTGAGGCCGTCAATGGCAGCTGAGGCCAAGCGTTGATCTTCACCACCTTGGCTGCTTCCGCTTGCAGTTGGAGGTGCCGCGTCGGCGTAAACCGCAAATTGAACACTGGTCTGGCCACCGTTGTTCTGCGAGGTGCCGCCGGTGTCGAGAACACCTTGAGCTGTGAATCGGTCATATCCCGCAGGCACCTTGAAGTGGATGAGACTCACAGAGTGTGCACCGATGCAGGGTTGATCAATCAGCACACCACCCACAGAACATTTTTGGCCGATGCAATTAGCATTTTTGCGAACATTGCCAAATCCTGTGGTCGCAGAAGTCCAATCGCAATCAACGAGTGAAAGTGTTTTCTCTTTGCCGTGGAGAGTCGGATTGACCCAGTTAGCCCAATCACAGGTGTAGCCATTTCCGCCATCGCCAATAAGGAGGTAGAGGTCTTCAACTCCATCAATCTTTGCATCAATAGAAATCTTTGATCCATTTTTCGCGGTGACCACCGGTGACTCGTAAAGCTTTCTTGCCTCGGACTTACCGGGGCTGTTTTTCCCTTTGCTTTGGTTCGGAGTCTTGGGAATCACCTGCACGCGTGGGGACTTGATTTGGAATTCTGCTTCAATTCGTTGTTGGTCGAAATTTTGAGGTGGATCATAATCTTGGTTCTTTAAAAGTGTGTCCATTCCAACGGATTGGGAAGCTTTCGCAATGTTGGTGGCCGTTCCAGCTTTACCCGTCCACAGGATGGCATTGGTCACTAACTTTCGAATGTCGTCACTGCCCCAATTCCAGTGGAAGTGCCCACCGGTGAATCCGAAGGATCTTCCTCCATCGGGTCGTTCAAAGGCCCAAGCGACAGTCTGCGGCTCGCCTTTTGCAACACTCTTCCTGACATCTGGGTTTCCGCTGTGCGGGCCATCTTTTCTTCGCATCGTCTCTGCTGGAGCAACGGCGGAAAGAATGGGGGTCACTTTTGGTGAGGGGTTGAATCGCATGTGGAAGTACCACTCGTCATTAGCCTTGAATGGTTGCACACCTTGTGTGATCGGATGATTGGGGAGGGTTTGGAAATCCGCAATCCAATGAGGGTTTACACTCCAATTCACCTCGAAATGACCACCGAGCCACTCTACCCACGCATCACCCGTGACTCCGGGTGTCATTTCAACTGCATAGTGAATACAAACCAGACCGCAACCTTGAGATAGTTTTTCTTTCAAGCGATCGAGGTGTGGAATAGCGAGATGACGCCCTCCCCCATCGCAGTAAATCACAATGGAGTCAGCCGCTTCGACCAAGGAATCATCCTCGGGCCATCCTCGTACCACTTGCACTTCAAGATTCTCTTGCGTGCTAAGCAGGGACTCTTCAAGGATTTTGAGCCCCGCGTAGTGCTCGTGAGAGCCGTACCCATGAGAGGGCGACCCCGCAATCAGTAGTAAATTACTGGGGTCCGCCGCCAAACTATGGCACGTCAGCGAGACACTCAAGATAGCTGATGTAAGTATTAGCCGAAGCATGATTTACACTCTTGTGGACGGTGATGATCGTGAGGTCCTCAAATCTGCGACCCCACCTGCTTGAGTAGTTTAACGAATGAGCGGCGGGAAGTGCCACGACTTTTCCCGTTCGAACGGTCACGCCTCCGGGAGGATAAAGGATTTTGCCAGTTTCCCCAAGAATCCGGTTTCAGGTGTTAAATGAACTGCCGAGGATTGGGAAAGCGACCCTTCTCGGCTACATTGTGAGCTTCACTGCCCATCCGTACCTCCATTGAGTCTGCAATCCCTTGAAAGCGAATCTAGTTCTTCTGCCCGGCGACGGTATTGGCCCCGAAATTACTCAGCAAGCAGCCAGCGTGCTAGAGGCGGTTGCAAAGCGTTTTGGTCACGAATTTGAGTTTCGTTCGCATCTGATTGGTGGGATTGCTATCGATTCCACGGGAGAGCCGTTGCCTGCTGCAACCATTTCGGCGTGTAAGGATGCCGATGCAATTTTGCTCGGTGCGGTAGGCGGTCCCAAGTGGGACGATCCTTCGGCAAAAACAAGGCCCGAAGCTGGTTTGCTTCAGATTCGGAAAGAGCTTGGTTTGTTTGCGAATCTACGACCGATTCGGCTTTTTGACGAGTTGGTTGATGCGTCACCATTGAAAAGAGAGATCATCGAGGGGACTGACATTCTATTCCTTCGGGAGTTAACCGGCGGTATCTATTTCGGGGAGTCGGGTCGGTCTGGGGAGGGATCTAGCGAGTCGGCATACCAGTCCATGGTTTACAGCGTGCCAGAAGTTGAGCGTATTGTTCGATTGGCTGCTCAGGCAGCCAAGGGGCGGCAGAACCGTCTCACCAGTGTTGACAAAGCAAATGTTCTTGAACCAAGCAGATTGTGGCGGCAAGTTGCCGCGAGAGTCATGGCTGAAGAGTTCCCCGATGTGCAGTACGACGTCGTTCTCGTTGATTCGATGGCGATGCATCTGATTAACCGGCCACGCGATTTTGATGTGGTTGTTACAAGTAATATGTTCGGGGATATCCTCACCGATGAAGCTTCGATGCTTCCGGGTTCTCTGGGTATGTTGCCTAGTGCTTCTCTCGGGTCAGACGGTCCGGGTCTCTACGAACCAATTCACGGATCCGCTCCGGATATTGCCGGGCAAGATATCGCAAACCCACTGGCAACAATTCTTGCTGCGGCAATGTTGTTGCGACATTCATTGAGTCTCAATGAAGAAGCTGAAGCTATCGAATCAGCAGTGAGCCAGGTTCTTGCGGATGGGCTGCGTACAGCTGATATTGCACGTGGCTCTGAGTCCCTTGGTACCCAAGCCATGGGGCAGGCAGTGATCGAAAGGCTGAGCAATTAAAGGGGTCGATGTTGACAGAACTCACTCTATCCTCGATGACCCTCATCGCTGAGGGCGACTGGCACAACGCACGAACTTACGTTTTGCTCGCGGTGATCTTAGCCGCTTTGAGCATTGCGTCTGGTGTTGGCGTCGTCTTGAAGAGGAGAGAGAAAGTTGGAATCGAATCCGCTTTGATCAACCGTTTTAACCACAAGCTTCGAGTCTGGTGGTTGATGGTAGCGATCTTTGCATTCGGTTTCTTGTTTCATCGTATCGGTGTCGTTGTCTTGTTCGGATTGGTGTCTTTTTGGGCTCTTCGTGAGTTCATTACGATGACGCCAACACGTCGAGGTGATCACCGTACACTATTCTGGGTATTTTTTATCTTCACTCCGATCCAGTACTTTTTGATTGCGCTCGGAAGTGATCCTCCCGCTTGGCTCGGAGGTGATCGAGGCATTGATTACTACGATTACTACAGCATCGTCATACCAGTGTATGCGAGTCTTTTTGTTCCCGCGCGAGCCGCTTTTGCTGGCGACTACAAACGCTTTCTCGAGCGAAGTGCCAAAATACAATTTGGTTTGTTGATTTGTGTTTATTCGTTGAGTTACGCACCGGCTATCTTGGATTTGAATCTCGTACAGACTGACGGGACGCCTTGGGATGGTAGCACCGTAAGTGTTTTGTTGTTTCTGGTTTTGATTGCGCAATTGGCGTCTGTCTTCGAGCGAGCTTGGGGAAAGCTAGCCGGCCGGCACGTTATCGCCGAACGGATCAATGCTTCGAGAACATGGGAGGGTTTACTAGGGAGTATGGTGACGACCGGCTTTGTTGCCGCAACGCTCTCTTGGTCGACTCCTTTCCATTGGTGGGAGGCTGGCATGTTAGGGGCAGTGGTGACCGTCATGGCATGCGGTGGCACGATGACGATGAGTGCAATCAAGCGTGATCGTGGAGTGACAGATACGGGGACACTGGTACAGGGGCATGCCGGTTTGCTCGACCAAATCGACAGTATTTGTTTTGCAGCACCTGTCTTTTATCACTTCACTCGATTTTTCTGGGCTTAGCATTGCGTCTATTTGACACGCACGCACATTTGAATTCTGAACACTTTGCTGGGCAGGTAGACGAGGTCGTACGGCGAGCTCGTGACGCTGGCGTAGAAGGTGT
>JAKMEW010000298.1 GCA_022425745.1 Rubripirellula sp. | reverse complement strand
TGCCGAAGCCCGGCACGAGTAACTCGGGTGTGAGTAGATCATCATCTGATGGGCGATTCGGATCGCTGCCACCCCCACTCTGCTGCTCCCTCATCTTCTGGAACCCATCGGTGATTTTCTTGAGTGGAATCGGTTGGCCAGGTTTGATGCTTGGGTCGCTCGACTGCATCCGCTGGATCATGAATTGAGCGGGGCCCTGTTGCTCCTCTGGATCGAGCACGCCGTTACCATTGGTATCTAGACGGCTGAGGAACGAGGATGGATCAAATCCTCCTCGACCTGAACTACCGCCTCGACTGCCACTGGGTGGCCCACCGCGGAATCCGCCGCTGGGGGGGCCTCCGCCGAATCCGCCTCGGCCGCTGAACCCACCGCTTGGAGGACCTCCGCGAAATCCGCCACCTTCCGATGAGCCGCCGCGTCCACCGAAGCCACCACGCTCGTCCCCGCCGGGCCGCTGAGCGATGACAGGCAGTGAAATAGCCAGAGATAGAGAGAAAGCCGTGATTGTTCTGATCGTTTTCATGCTTGTTCTAACCCAAAGAATGCCGGTGGGTTCCGAAAATGGCACCGACCTGCATTTAAAACGTTCGGATTTTTGATGCGGAGACAGAAACCTCCGTCCGTTAGTATATCGCCTACGCCAATCGAGCACTCAAATTACCGTTTCAAACGGTCAGCATTTTTTTCACTCGGTACGAGGTTTGGAACGGTCGTGATGCCAAAATGCTAGACTTTCAGGAGATAGCAGGCAGAGGCGAGCGTCGTCTTTTCTCTTTTTGAAACGATGTTGGATGATTTTATCCGGATTCTCACAAGCATCTCAGTACGCTCTGCGCGTTCAGTTGGCGATGGGAGTCTCGGTGATCGCGATTGAACGCTTGGTCTGGTGGGAACCTGTTCTCGACCAATTACCCCGCGCTTATGACCTCGACGACTATCTACCCTCAGTCGCTCTCTTGATCTGCGTCACAATCTACAGCCTTTATGTTATTTTTGCGGCGATCTGGGGTGTGTTCGGGGACGGTCGGTGGTCCTTGCGATTCTCGGCTTCTTTTCTCCTCTTCCAGGCTCTTCTTTCCCTTCTTGTGGCTTTGGTTCTATGGAGAAGTGGGGCACGCAACTTCATTAATGATGGTATTTCACTTTGGGCCTCTGCAACGGGTGTCTACCTGATTTATTGGCCGGTTCTTGCTTGCGCGATGAAAGGTTTGCAGACCTTTGGATATCACATGACCTACTTTTGTCGCGGTGATCTAAATAAAGTCGACCCTCATGATGAATCTCCCCTTGCACAACTTCAGTCAAAACCCATTGCTTTGTGTGGGAAGTCATCCATCGCAGATTTATTCGTTCTCACCTTTTGGACTGCAGTCTTCTTGGCTTTGCTTTTGAAGACATATCGTTACTTTTACATCGAGATTGATGCACAGGATGTCGGAATCTTTGGGAAGGACTTCGCCCTGATCTTGATGCTCATCTGCTTCGGTTCAATGGCCTTGATTAGCCTTTTCACCTTGGTGCCGGCTATCTGTTTTTCGATGCGGTTGCCAAGGCAGACCAGAAAGCATTTTGCTTGGCAGTTGATTTTGTTCTGCCACTTTTCAATCTGGCTGATCGGCTTGTGGTGGTGGGATTTGATTGATGATGAAGGTATTGTTTTTGCGATCGTTGGTAGCGGTCTGTTTTTGCTTTTTCAAATCAGTTTTGCGTTGATCACACGCAGCCGTGAATCTCTCTTGCGTTTGCGACTGATCAAGTTAAAAGATGATCCCGTTGACGTTTCCGAGATGGCCTCTCCGGACACTCCGTCAGCCTGACTTGCGGTGTTTCATTTCAATCGGTCATCTTTATCCACTTTTACCTTGCGCAAGATTCATTTAAGCGATGCCCGTCAAACCAAAAAACTTTGAGCACTTCCTGGAAGTTGGGTGCGGTAGGTGTTCTTTGGGCGGTACCTCAGCTTGTCGAGTTGTGCCGTGGAGGAAGTTACTCGAGTCGGTGCAGTTGTTGTTCTTGGAGTCTGGTTTAAAAGAGCAGATCAAATGGAGTGTTCCGTGTTACACCGACCGTGGCCGGAATGTGGTGACACTTGCTGCTTTGAAACGCGGGGTGATCGTTTCTTTTTTTCGCGGTGCGGAGTTGCGCGACTCGGCGGGACTACTCGAGAAACCGGGCGAGAATTCGCGATCTGGACGCTATTTCGTTATTAAAGATATGGAGACGTTTGAAGAGCGTCGTCAAGATTTGACTGGATATCTCGGGGAGGCTATCGAGTTGGAGCGTCAGGGACGAACTGTAAAATCAAAGCCCTCCAGGGAGATGGAATATCCCGATGAATTGAATGAGATATTGGATCAGCAGCCCGACTTGAAAGATGCTTTCGGCAGGTTAACCCCCGGCCGTCGCACGGGCTACCTTCTTCATTTCACCGCCGCGAAACAGGCAAGTACACGCATCAACCGAATTGCCAAATGCCGCGATCGTATTTTGGCTGGCAAAGGATGGAATGAACGCTAGTTGATCATTCCCATCTGCGTGCCTTCTTTAGTCCGGCAGGATTCGTTTGATCTTCGCTGACCTCACACGCCCGTCCTTGGTGAGCGCCCTGGTTTGGATCGTGCCAGGTTTGAAATCTGAGTCGAGCGTTGAATCTAGGAAAACGCGATTGTTGACCCAAACTTGATTTCGATCTCCGGCAGCGCGAATCCGTATAGAAGTCCACTTGGTGGAGTATTCGTTAGCGTTTACTTCCGCGAGTGCTTTTGAGTTGAAACTGAATTCGACAGCACCTTGGATTTCCGCGGTTAATTCAAAGCCTTTAACCATCTGATCATCAAGGTCTTCCCAAGGGCCACCATCTCGTAGTTGTAGTAACTGTTCCTTGAGGGTCGCTTTTTGCTTTTGATGATCGGCGGCTTTTGCAAGATTGACGAATTCGTTTGGATCAGATGGATAGTGATAGAGTTCTTCTTGACCATCGGACGTCAAGCTGTACCGCCAATCTTTGGAACGCACGGAAAAGTGGGGGTAGAGCGTTCCAGTGTGCACCGTGTGTTGGCTGTGATCTTTCCCCGGTAGTGCAGTGATTGCAACGGACGGTCCATCCCATGTTGCCTTTGGATCGAGGAAAAGCGGTTTGAGGCTGTATCCATCCAGAGAGTAGCCGCTACGAGCCCGATTTGGATTTGGTGGTAGCTGGCAAACGTCGATCAAAGTAGGGTAAATGTCGATTAATGAAACAGGTTGATCGCAGTTCGCACCCTCAGGCATTCCTTCCAGTCCCGCAACTATCAGAGGGATTCGGGTGCCGCTATCCCATAACGTCTGCTTATAAAGTGCTTCCTTTCCGCCCACGTGGAAACCGTGATCGCTGGTCAGAATGACGATTGTGTTGTCGGCGTGTTCGCTTTGCTCTAATGCATCAAGGACGGTTCCTACCTGTTCGTCAACAAACGAGACGCAGGCCATGTAGGCTTGTAACCACTCTTTGAAAAGATCTGGCTTGTCAGGATGATTGTGTAGCATTTGAAATCGCCGGAAGGCATAAAGACTCCGGTTGGCTAGACTTGGCGCACAGTCTTCTAGATCGCCCGCCATCAAACCTTTGGGTATCTGTATTTCATCAAGCGGGAATCGATCAAAATATTTTTGCGGGGCGTACAGCGGCGTGTGGGTGCGACTGAATCCGGTGAATAACGCAAAGGGTGCACTGTGCGTTCGGTTTAGAACAGATTTAGCCCACTGCGCATGGGACTCGTCCGGCATTGCATCACGGTCTTGGTCGCTGATGTAGCGAAATGGCTCTCCGGACAGGATCCAGCCACGATAACCTGGGACATCTTTCGAGGCGTCCGAGGGGTAATTGGGAATCTTGCTCAGAGGGCCAAAGGTATGCTCCCATTTGTAATCCATGTCCGGGTCTGCATCATCGGCGTAAAAATACCTCTGCTCGGGGTGAGGTAGATAGCCTCTGCGGTATTGCTTCGTGCCATCCCAAGGCCAGGGGCCCACATTGCCGCCTGCTCCTTTACCTGCATAGAAACCTTTTGGGTCTTGGTTGCCATGGTAAATCTTGCCAACAGTGAAGACGTCATAACCGTTGGTCGCTAGATGTTCGGTGACGGTGACCGACTGACTAAGGATTACGTTTTGACGCCAGTCCTCAAACCAATAAAGACTTGACGTTTGCGGGTAGAGCCCCGTCAGCATGCTCGATCGAGAGGGAGCGCAGATCGGATCGTTGCAGTGCGCGTTGGTAAAGCTGAGACCCCGAGCGGCAAGTCGATCAAAGTTTGGTGTCGGGACATAAGGCTTGCCGTTTGGATGCAGTGGCATGTCGTTCAGGTCATCCACGATAATGAACAGAACGTTTGGACGCGTCTCAGCATTTGTCTCACCCGCAGCAATCTGGATGCAGGCTAAGGTGATAAGAACGAGGTAAGTAGGTTTCGATAGCACTTTTTGTCTCGACGAATATTTTTTGCTACTGATTCTGTTTGGGATTGCCCTGGCCTCTGGCATCCTCGTGTTGCAACCCGACTTGATTGCCGCCTAGTTTGAATTTAATCGACTTGATTGCCGACCGATGTCAATTTGATCGACGTGAATTGGATCCAGTTGAATCTGATCGATTGCAACAGTGAAGCAGACCATCATCACGTTACTCGGCGTGACTAGAGGCGGTAACGCAACTCGGGTGAATTTTTTCAGCGAAGGTTCTTACTGCGTAGTTCGGATGGCATGAACTGAAAACAGACCGGCGATCCCAACGGATATTCCGTTCCAGTGGGTGTCAGTTTGCCAGTCTTCGCGTTGATTTTGAACTGCACAACGGTGTCTGAATTTTGGTTTCCGATCAGCATCCATCGTCCCGAGAGGTCGATGCCAAAACTGCGAGCCGTTTTTCCGCCGGTGGAAGTGTGCCCGGCCAACGTCAACGTTCCGCTCTGTTGGTCAACCTTGTAACAGACGAGGTTGTCTGGGCCACGATTGGAACCGTACAGGAATCTGCCAGAAGGATGGAGGATTAGTTCTGCGGTAGATCCCACTTCGCCTTTGTAGCCTGGCGGGAGTGTGGAGATGGTTTGGATTTCTTGCAGCGTGCCTTTCTTGAGGTTGAACGAGAAGGCGGTAACGCTCATCGCCTTTTCGTTAATTACGTAGCAAAACTGACCGTCGTTGCTGAAGGTTAGGTGCCGAGGATGTGTTTCTGTCGCTGTCGAAAAGTAGGGTGGATCATTAGCTGTTAAAGCTCCGGCCGATGCATCGTTCTTGTAAACATAAATGCGATCGAGCCCGGCATCGCAAACAACGGCAAAGCGGTTGTCAGGAGTGAAGCATGCGTGATGGGCGTGGGGCTTTTGTTGATTGTCGAGGGTTGGGTATTGGTCAGCCCAATTCGATTCGTGGACGTTGCCTTCGTCGCCTATCACCACACTTGCAACATTGCCACTTCCGTAGTTCGAAACGAGCATGTTTGAACCCGAAGCGTCGATTCCGAGGTGGCAGGGGCCGCTGCCATTTGGAGCGACAGCGTTGACGGTTTTTAAGCTACCGTCGGTCTTGATTTCAAATGCTGCAATCGAGCCGCCATTCGGATAATTGTTCGACTCACCCGCCGCATATAAAAATCTTTGATTGGGATGAATGCTGACCCATGAAGGGCTTTCCATTTCAGCCGCAAGTCTTGGTTTTGTCAGTTCGCCCGTTTTTGAATTGATCTCACAAACGTAGATCCCATTGCTGTTAGGGCCGGTATAGGTGCCGATGTAAATTCTCTGGATTCGCTGTCCCGTTCGCTTAATGCCAAGGTCTATTTCTTTTGCGCCTAGTTCAGCGCGCGAAAGTGAAGTAAAAGATAGAATCACTGCAACGGTGAACCAGAACCATCTAGCTCCCGCGTTGAATCGGGATGTGTGTTGGATCGATATTGATGATTGAGGCTTCATGATATTGCTTTGATTACTTTTCGGTTTATTGAGGTGATGGGAAAAAGATACGTCGGACACTCGGAGCAAATTAAACGAGTCCCACTGCAGCTTGGCAGTGGGACTCGTCCTTCGTGGGCGTCCATTTTTCCTTGGATTCAAATCACTAAGTCCGTATAACGAAACTTAGTGATTGTTAGCCGTGACACCTTGCCAGTCATCAGTTCTGAAGGGTGTCAGTGGCAGATCGCTTCGGTCATAGAGATTCACTTTGGGGTTGTTGGCCCAAGCGTAGCGAACCGATTTTGGGTTGCTCACGGAATCCGCCGAGACTGCAATTCGTCCATCCTGCAATAGGGTCGCTTTTGCGTTGACAAATTTTTTGTCTTCACCGGCGATCGTGAACCCGAGTAGGTCATTGGTGTCAAAGGGACGCCATCCACCGTCAATATGAGCAAAGCTCAGAATGATCTGATTTCCGCTCGTCTCCATCGATCTGTATTCTGGGCTGCGGTAAGGAATTTTAACGTCGTATTCGTTGGCTAACGCCCACCGTGCAAGGCGCATGCCGACGTCGACTTTATTGCGAGGGTGAATGTCTTTTCCCTCTCCAATGTCAATGATGACAGCTTGGCCGGTGTGAGCAAGTTTTTCCATCGTCATGGTTTGTGCCTCACGCAATTCTGCCCAGGCACTGTCCATCGGTTCGCTGTTTTCAGCCATGAAGTCAGCAAGTTGTACCCAGTAGAACGGGAAGTCTCCCTGTCCCCACTCTTTGCGCCACGATGAAATCATCAGCGGGAACAGTTCCCGATATTGATAGGCTCGTCCTGCATTACTTTCACCTTGGTACCAGATGGCGCCGCGAATGCCGTATCCCAGATGTGACTTGAGAACACCGTTGTAGATGTTGCCCGGGCGACTGTTCCCTCGCATTTGGTTTCGAAGGCCACCGAGTTGTTTGTTCTCGTCTTCGCTCAGATTCTGTTTCTTGGAAAGTTCCTCAAACCTTGCTTCGCTAGATTCCCAACGCTCAATGAGAGGTTTGAATTGTGCGTCAGCGGCGAGAGTTTCTCGGTTGATCCACGCTTCGCAAGCCGATCCGCCCCACGCGTTGTTGATCATCCCAATTGGAACCCCGAGGGTTTGATGCAATTGCCTTGCAAAGAAGTACCCTACCGCCGAAAAATTACCAACGTTCTGGGGATTGCAAACCATCCATTTGCGATCGTCGTGTGACCAAATCGGTTCCTGGACACCGACCTGTGGAAAGTTGATCATGCGGATGTTCGGGAAGTTGGCAGCAGCCTTCTCAAGGTCAACATTGTTCGATGCATTGACTGACCACTGCATGTTGGATTGCCCCGAGCAGATC
>JAKMEW010000234.1 GCA_022425745.1 Rubripirellula sp. | reverse complement strand
GAACCACTCTGGGTTCATTCCGCTAGGCGGTTGGCGATGCGTGCCGAATTGGGGCGTCTGATACTTGCTGTTTCTGAGCACGATCTCGCTGATTTTGAAGCCCAGGCTATTCGCTTCCATTTTCCCTTGTCCGTCGAGTTCGTGATCGGCGGCGCTGAGCGGATGGATAGCGTTAAGCGTGCACTGGATTTGATTCAAGACGAGGGTTCGCAATCATGGGTAGCGGTGCATGATGCGGCCAGGCCCCTGGTTAGCGACGATGATCTCGCGCGGGTCTTTGCCGCGGCGCAGCAAACAGGTGCCGCGATTCTCGCGACACCCGTCTCCGGCACTCTCAAGCGGGAACTCGGCGGAGACTTGGGAAGTGAGACGGTGGATCGTCATGGGATCTGGATGGCTTTGACCCCGCAAGTTTTTAGCGTCGGGTTGTTGAAACAGGCCTATGCAAAGCACAATGGGTGCCCGGCAACTGACGATGCACAGTTGGTTGAACGTCTCGGACGTGTCGTTCAACTTGTTCAGGGATCGGCCGAAAATCTTAAAGTCACCTACCCCGAAGACCTTTCCATTGCGGAAGCGATTCTTAATCGAAAATAGAAGTTATGTCGCAAACTGATTTACTCGCCGATCTTTCGTGGCGGGGTTTGATCCACCAATGCACCGATCAGTCGGGACTCGCAGAGCTGCTTGCTTCGGGGCCACAAACCGTTTACATCGGTTTTGACCCAACCGCGTCGAGTCTGCATGTTGGCAGCATGATGCAGTTAATGATGCTGCGTCGTTTTCAAAAAGCAGGGCATCGTCCCGTTGCTTTGGTTGGTGGTGCAACCGGGATGATCGGCGATCCTAGTGGGAAGAGTGAAGAGAGGAATTTGCTTTCGCCTGAACAGCTTCAAGCAAATGTTGATGGTGTGGCGAGCCAGATGCGTCGATTTTTGGATTTTGAAGGCGAGGGTGCTGCACTTCTGTTGAATAACTTTCAATGGATGCAGAACTATTCATATCTCGATTTTCTTCGAGAGGTGGGTAAGAGTTTTCCTGTTGGTGCGATGCTGGGCAAAGAGTCGGTGCGGGCTAGGTTGGAAAGTGAATCTGGCCTGAGCTACACCGAATTCAGTTATATGCTGCTTCAGGCTTTTGATTTTGTGCAGCTCTGTAAGACTCATGGCTGCCGAATCCAAGCCGGTGGAAGTGATCAGTGGGGTAACATCACCGCTGGGATCGATTTGGCCAGACGCATGCTCGGTGAGCAAGTGTTTGGTATCACCGCACCGCTGCTGACCACAAGCGATGGTCGCAAAATGGGGAAAACGGAAAGCGGTGCTGTTTGGTTAGATGCTGAACGCACCAGCCCGTACCAGTTCTACCAATACTGGAGAAACGTCGAGGATGCTGACGTGATGCGATGCATTGCGTACTTGACCGAGATTGAACGTGAGGAATACCAAGAACTCGCTGATGCAACCGAGAATGATCCGGGGCGTCGCGTCGCTCAAAATCGGCTAGCCGAGTGGATGACTGAATTTGTGCATGGTTCCGAGGGGCTCAACGCGGCAACTCGAGCATCTAAGATCTTGTTTGGTGGTGAGGTTGGTGCGCAAACCGACGAATCATTGGGAGAGATTTTTGCAGACGTGCCAAGTTCGGAAGTTCAGCGTGCCGCGTTGGAAGGTGATGGCTACTGGGTTGTTGAGGCGTTACAGGCAGCCGGTCTCGTAGGAAGCGGCGGAGAAGCGAGACGCGCAATCAAAGATGGTGGTGTCTATCTGAATAATCAGAGACTGACCGATGATCAATATCGATTGACGACCACCGATCTTGCGAGTGAGACCGTGATGATTTTCCGTAAGGGGAAACGTAATTATGCTCTGTTGAGATTCCTTTAAAAAAAACCGGGTACCCCGCGAACCCGCTGTTGGTTCACCGAGGTTACCTAAGCAGGGTTTGCCTGCAGATCTCTAGGAGTTGCTCTTCGTTTGCAAGGTGCAGTGTCGTGATTTTCTCGGCGATTAGCGGGCCGGCGATTGTCGAGTATTCATTGATGTCGTGAGTGTTGATTACCACTGCGACTTCACGTCCCCGACGAGATAATCCGATCAGCGCGGCGATTGTTTCTTCATTGCAGTCCTGCAAAATCACTAGCAGTGTGGTCTCCGATGAAAGCTCCGATTCACATTCGATGAGTAGTTCACCGAGGGTCAGACCATCGGTGCGTTCCAAGCGTGCCAGTGTCCGGAGGATTTCTTTGAATTGAATCGTACCTCGGTTCGGTTTCAGCAGAACAGGGCGAAGTCTATCGCTGGATTCTTGCATCCCGCTCGCGAGCGCTGCCTCTCCTCGCACACGATGGTCTCCTTCCCAGCCTTGTTCCCTGATTCGGTCGGCTGCGTCACGTCCGTTGGTGGCAAGCCCAAACGGTTCGTTTGCATCATGTAGTGCCGAAGCAATCGAAGCTGCAGCGGTGATGGCCAAGTCGCTTCGAATCGGCTCATTGGAAGCTGGATTGCTTTCCACATGCAGGTCGATCACTAATGTCGCGCCTATGATGGACGACGGTTCATAAACTTTACTGTGCAGCGTGCCAGTGCGGGCAGTTGCTGCCCAGTGTACACTTCGCATTGGGTCACCCGGTTGCCACCGCCGAATGCCTCGCAATCGAGTTGGGTCGTTCATGACGTTCTCACGCATCCGAATTTCACCGATGGGTCGCCGAGATCCAATCTCGTAACTTGCGAGAGGAACCACCTTGGGGAGAACCGTCAGGAATCTGGGAGGAGCGCCCGTGCGATACCGGCGATAAAAACCCATCAAATCCCCCGTCTCTAGAATCGCTGGTCCAATCTGATAGTAACCCCGCTTGTTGCAACGTATTTCATACTGGATTGTTTTGGTTTGTTTTCCCCACAAGCGGGTGACCTCGATTCGTTGCCCACTGATTTCCAAGGCGGGCGGGCGAAAGAGAGTGGCTGATCTTGGTATCAAGTCTTCGATCAATACCCACAGGATCGGCAGTGAGCTGCGGTTTTGAATTTGGATTTGGTTAGTAATTCGCGAACCAATTTTCAGCTCAAGATTTTCTTCGAGGCGTTGAGAATTGATCGCTGTGGCCCATGTCTTGGTGATCCATGCATTGATTACCGTCAAGAGAAACGCTGTGACCCCCGCGATCATCCACAAGGCCGATCCGAATATCATGCCGAAAAGCAGCAATGCGCTGATCAACGCGGCGGCTTGGAAGCCGATACCGCTCGATGCATCCTTTGTCGATTCTTGATCGGCCATGCTTTAATCGGTGATCAGGCAGGTGGTGATGTTGAGGATTTTGATAATCAACAATGGTTTCGA
This sequence comes from Rubripirellula sp., assembly GCA_022425745.1. GTDB lineage: Bacteria > Planctomycetota > Planctomycetia > Pirellulales > Pirellulaceae > Rubripirellula. Next base: position 4,110 of record JAKMEW010000234.1, on the reverse strand, counting down.
CGCGTTTACGATGCGTTGGGTTGAATGGTAGGGACTGCGATTTCACCGACGATTTCTTCGATCACTTTTTCTGCTGTGACTTTTCGCAGTCGACTCTCTGGTCGAATGATTACGCGGTGGTTCATTACCGGGGCCACAATTTTTTTGATGTCGTCTGGCAAAACATAGGACCGTCCCAGCACCGCTGCCATTGCTTGGGCACAACGGAATAATGCGATGGTCGCGCGAGGGCTGCCACCAAGAGCAATGTCAGAATGCCGACGTGTCTCAGCAACGATCTGTAGAAGGTATTGTCTAACACGTGGGTCGACGTGCACCCCGCGTATCACTTGTTGGGCAGCTTTGATTTCCGCTGCACTGGTTACTGCCTGAAGAGTGTCGACTGGATGTTGGTGCTGCATCAGCTCAAGCATTCTCAGTTCTTCTTCCATCGAAGGATAACCGAGAGAGAACTTCATCATGAACCGGTCGAGTTGTGCTTCGGGCAGCGGAAAGGTGCCTTCGTGATCAACTGGGTTCTGTGTTGCAATCACGACAAACGGCGGCTCAAGGAGGTGTGTGACCCCGTCTGCTGTAACTCGAGATTCTGCCATCGCTTCAAGCAGGGATGCTTGGGTTCTGGGGGTTGCGCGATTGATTTCATCGGCAAGCAGGATTTGAGTGAAGACCGGTCCCGCTCGAAATTCAAACTCCCCCGATTTCTGATTGAAAATTGATGTACCGGTGACGTCGGTGGGGAGGAGGTCAGGTGTGCATTGAACGCGTTTGAACCGGCATCCGACACTTCGAGCGAGTGCCCTTGCTAGCATTGTTTTCGCAACACCGGGGACGTCTTCGAGTAATAGGTGGCCGCCGCTGAGCCAAGTCACCAAGGAAAGAATCAGCTGTTTACGTTTTCCGACGATCGCCTGCTCGACATTAGCAATGATCTTTTTGGAAAGATTTCCGACATCTTGGGGTGTGCCGATTGGAGTCGCCGGTCCGGTGGCAGCCTTCGGTGGCTGATGCTGGTTTGAATTCATTGACGGTCGAACCGTTGCATTAGATTGCGGGATCAGAGTTTAAAGCGAGTTGCGGGTAACTTGAGCCGCGCTGGACTCTGTGGACTGTTTGAAGGAAAAGAAGGCAAATCCGTGATGGTTTGCAACTCTAGTTGAGTTATCATGATAGCGACAACTTTGACCTCCACCACTTTTCCTCGCCCACTTATTTTTGAGAACGCGTACGAAAATGAGCCTGCGGGTCCAACTTCTGGACCGATGACACGAAGTCGCCAGCATTGTGGTTTTTCAAAATGATAGAAACCCCCAGCCTCCTCGTTACTGATGACGATGTCGCCTTCCGCCAAGCCTTGTGCGAAGGATTATCGCGTCGCGGTTTTCGTGTTACCGAAGCAGGTGATGGGGCTGAGGCGTTGGATGTCATGAAGCGTGACGAGATTCATGTTGCGTTAGTTGACCTTCATATGCCCAGACTGACCGGCCTGGATGTCATCAGATGCCTTTCTGAGAGTCCAGAGAGTCCACCTTGCGTGCTGATGAGCGCTAAGCTTGATGACATGATTCGCGCTGAAGCCAAGCGAATGAAAGCCTTCGATGTCCTGAGCAAGCCTGTGCGTTTGCAGCACCTCACCGAGGTGATTGGACGGATTCTGGAGGTCGTCTATGGTTGGCATCCTTCGCACTGAGTGACTCGCGCAAACGAAAAACTCTCAACAATTGTTCTGCAACTCAATCGTTGCAAAATCTCTGAGGGCAAAGGCGATACACTGGTTGGCCAAGTTAAAGTGATGAGCCGATCGGTCACTGCCAAGCAGTTCCAATGCTCGGTCCAGTTCCAATGCTCGGTGCAGTTCCAATGCTCGGTGCAGTTCCAATGCTCGGTGCAGTTCCAATGCTCGGTGCAATCTTCAGGCTTCTAGACTCTTCCAGATCATCTCAAGAGAGCGTAATCGATGACACGATCCATTTTGCCTCGCAAGTCATTCTTCGTGTTGGCTTTGTTAGGGATCTCGTTTCCATTGTTGCCCGCAGCTTTGGGGCATCGGAGAGCAACCGGTGCCACTGCACCCAATGTCTTAATCATCATGGCGGATGATTGCACACACAGTGACCTGCCCATTTATGGAGGGCAAAACGCGAAGACTCCCAACTTGGATCAGTTGGCCAGTGACGGTTTACTTTTTCGTAAGGCATATCTAACTTCGGCGATGTGCCAGCCCTGCCGAGCGGAGTTGTATTCAGGAATGTTTCCGATGGGAAACGGATGCGCTTGGAACCATTCTGCCAGTTTTGCCGAAACCAAGAGTCTGCCTCACTACCTCTCCAAACTTGGTTATCGTGTAGGGATTGCTGTGAAGGTTCATGTGCTTCCAAAGCAGGCGTTTCCTTTTGAGTCGGTTTCGGGTTTCGATTCGAACTGCGTTCGCGATCCGACCTCTTTGCATGATCTGAGTGGAGTGAACGAATTTATCAACCGAGATCCTGGTGAACCTTTTTGCTTGGTTGTTGCCTTGGTCGAGCCACATGTTCCGTGGGTGATGGGGGACGTGTCTGTTTATCCCCCGAAAAAGTTGAGGCTTCCGCCCAATCTTGCTGACACGCAGCGAACTCGCGAAGCGTACTCAAGATACCTCGCTGAGATCACTTATATGGATTCGCAAGTGGGAGAGCTTTTATTATCCCTGGATACATCGGGTCAGTCGTCAGAAACAATGGTCCTGTTTACCTCCGAACAGGGTTCGCAGTTTCCCGGCAATAAGTGGACCAACTGGGATACGGGGTTGCACACGGGAATGGTCATTCGGTGGCCAGGGGTTACCAAATCCGGCGAGAGTACCGATGCGATCGTTCATTACGCCGATGTGGTTCCCACACTCGTTGATGCTGCTGGAGGAGATCTCTCTGAGTTGAAAGTGGACGGTCGCAGTTTTCTCGGAGTGATTCGCGGTGAACAAACCAAGCATCGTGACTACGCGTTTGGCGCGCACAATAACGTTCCCGAGGGGCCGCCTTATCCAATTCGAACGGTTAGTAACGGGGAGTACAGGTACCTGAGAAATCTACAGCCTGAAAGACTCTATATCGAAAAGCATCTCATGGGCCTGCGTGGGGCCGGAGAATTGAATAACCCTTATTGGCAGACTTGGATCTGGGATTCTTGGAACACTCCAAAGACATATGACCTCGTCCAGCGATACATGCAGCGCCCCGCTGAATCGCTGTATCACACAACGAGCGATCCGTTTGAATTAAATGATTTAATCAGCCATCCTGAGCATCAAGCGATACTCCAAGAATTGCGTCGGGAGCTCGATGAATGGTTGGTTGAGCAAGGTGATCCGGGAATTGATCAGGATACGCATGAGACACACCAAGCTGCCAAACGCGGTGACCACCGTTATCGACCTCCGACACACAACGCCAAACAATAGCTTGCCATGTTCAACAGTATTTCTGGCTACCGCCGTTTATCGGTCCTGCTGACGTCGTCCTCAATGATGCTTTGCTTGTTTGCGTCAAGCGTCTTTATCTGCATGACGGTTGTCGATGTCACTGCTGTCGGGCTTTCTGCGCAGGACGCTACATCTGGTCAAACAGTCGCTTCCGATCAAGATCGATTCAATAACCACTCAACTCGCAATCACCGACCTTCAGTTCTTTCAACGGATAAAGTGGTTCGGCGAGTCATCTTTGGATCCTGCATTAAGCAGGATCAACCAATGCCGATTTTTGAGGAAATGTTAAAGCTGAAGTCTGATCTAGCTTTGCTCATTGGCGATAATATCTACGGTGATACCGATGACATGGCGGTGCTGCGTGAAAAATATCAAACGCTTCGACGTAATCCTCATTACTCAGCATTTGAAAGATCGGTGCCGATCTTGGCCACTTGGGACGATCACGATTTTGGTCTCAACGATGGGGGTGCTGATTTTGAGAAACGGTCTGAGTCGCAGGCCGAATTCCTTAACTTTTGGAATGTGCCAAAGGATTCGGCGAGGTGGGATCGTGAGGGCGTCTACCAATGCGAGATACTCGGTCCGGTCGGATCACGTCTCCAAGTCATTCTGTTGGATACGCGTTTTTTTCGATCGCCACTAAAGCAAGG
>JAKMEW010000229.1 GCA_022425745.1 Rubripirellula sp. | reverse complement strand
TAGTGGCATTGGGTGATGATGCCGATCAGCAGGCGTGCATTCCGTTTGAGTCTTCACCAAGTCGGCTTCGTCTCAAATCCTAAATCTGCTTGTCGCTTCGCAATCGTCCGCGATTGACCGATGCGTTGCTGTATTCGTCACTTCACGATCCCTGTTTCCTAAGTTCATGTCTCCATCACTAAAATCAGATCTTGAATCATCAGCGAGCATTCGTTGCATCCTGTCGGATGTGGATGGAGTGATGACCAACGGGGCGATCACCTACGGGCGGTCTGGAGAGGAGATGAAGTCGTTTCATGTCCGCGACGGACTCGGTATCAAACTATGGATGCGAAGTGGGTTTGCCTTCTGCATCATCACGGCACGTAAGAGCGAGGTGGTTCAACGGAGGGCGGCGGAGCTGGGAATTTTGGAGGTTCATCAGGGAAGTGCCGATAAACACAAAGCGGCGTCAGAGATCATTGCGTCCATAGGGTGTGACTGGAGTGAGGTGTGTTACGTCGGTGATGACCTCCCTGATCTGCCAGTAATGAATCAAGTTGGTTTGGCGGTGGCTCCCGCTGATGCGGCAAAAGATGTTTGCGACGCGGCACACTGGATTTTAAAAAGCAAGGGTGGTGAGGGAGCTTTGCGGGAGTGCATTGAAAGGTTGCTTCGAGCCAAGGGGCGTTGGGCGGAGCATCTACCGAGCCGTAAAGTGTGATGCGAAGACTTACGAGGATATTTTCCTTTTGAAATCGATTCGGAAACGATAAATGACGGTGTTCATTGCGTGATGCTGACTAAGTTGCGTCAATACACGATGGCTTTGCTGGTGCTGGTCGCTTTGGCGGCGGGTTATCAGGCTGTCCTCACGCCCTGGCTTGAGCCCCCGAGGATTGAATCAATTGGCCTCGGCGGTGATTCGGTTCTGGAAATCGACGCATCGATTTTGAGTTTGTTCCCCGACGATGCGTGGCAGAGAGGTGTTTGCAAGCAGTTGCAAACCGCGGACGGAATGCTGCTCTTTCAGTCATGGGAACAGGTGGAGAACGATCAGTGGCGGCTTTGGCCGGTAACCGTCATTGTTGGACGTGGTCTCTCTTCTGGGGAGTCGACGCAGCCAATTCTGTTGGAAGCGGCGCAGGGTGCTGAGATTAAATTCACCGAGTCCCTTGATGTCATGAGTGGCGGTGCACCGCCCATTCAACGCGGACGTTTGATTGGAGACGTTCGGATGTATCGCCAAAGTGATGGTAGCGGCCAAGGGGCACTGGAACTCATCACTTCAAATGTCGGGATTGATAGTCAGAAAATTTGGACGACCGAATCGGTTGAGATGACTTTGGGCACCACGCAACTGGTTGGGCGTGACTTGACGTTTCACCTTGATGGGCCGAGTCGCCCCGGCGATTCCGGCGGTGGGCCTGCCACCGTGCTGGACCGGATGGAATTGATTTATCTCGATCAATTGGTGATGCCGCTCGAGGGAGGTTCAATCTGGGGGCAGGCGAATCACGAAGGTGGCGAGAAGCAAGCTGGAGCAGCGATGATTTCGCTGACATGCGGTGGTCGAGTGGAGTATGACTTCGCGCTCGATTACCTTTCGCTTCGTGATTCCGTTTCCCTCGTGCATCATGTTGAAGGAAAGCTCACGGATCGTTTTGATTGTGAAACGATTGAGATAGCGCTCAACGATCCAATGAATGATTCCTTGGAGCGTCAAACGCCACTTGATTGGATCGTTGGAGTCGTAGCTGGGGGCGATCCGGTCGTTGCAAAGCTGCCAACCTTTGATGCTGACCTTGCAGCTGAGCGGATCAGTTTAAATGTTTCAGATGGCGTGATTGAGGCGAGTGGTAGTAAAGGAGTGCAGCTGCGCCGTGGTGCCGTGACGGCACGGCTCGCAAAATTGCATTACCGTTTCGATGCTCAGCGGCCAGACCAGATCGGCGTGATTGACGCACCAGGAGCAGGCATCGTCCAGGTTGATGATCCTTCACTGCCGGTGCGTCGGGCTCAGTGGCGACAGGGTCTGCGAGTCGTGCCTAAGCAAATAGAATCGCAAACTGTTCGGGCGAACGGATCCGTCACTGCTTCTACCGCTGGTGAATCTGGCGACGATGATGCGGTCGCATCGGCGGATACAAGTACGAAGGCTGACATCACAACTGAGTCGGATATCGATGTGGCTAAGGAATCTGCGAGTTCGGGCATAAGTCGTGAAATTGAGTTGTGGATCGAGGGGGATATTCTCGCATCCATGGCTGATGGTGGTGACTTTCGAGCCGATGTGATTGCAGGCGTGTTGCGTGAATCTAGTAACGATCAGCAGCAATTCCGCTACGTGCCTGATCGTTTTGAGATCACCGGAGCGGTGAACTTGAATACTCAGGTTTTGGCTGCTGAGGCGGAAAGAGTGTTATTGTTTTTTGTCGAGCAGCCAGAAGCATCTGAGAGCGAACCGACATCGGATTCTTCTTCGGAAGCATCGATTCGACAATGGGTGGTTCAGCCAAAAGCGGATGATGGAAAAGTCGCTCCGGTGGCTCGTTCACGTCCCACGATTCGTGGCGAATCCATCCGTGCTCAGCTATTGCTTTCCGGTTCAGAGATTGAGGCGAAGAGACTGTCGGTGATGGGTAACGTCGAGGTTTTGCACGAAATCAAAACAGGCACCCAGATGCTTCCGACCCGTTTGACGGGAGATCATCTTCAGTTGATAGACGGGGGTGGCGAGGACGTCTTGCAGTTGACCAGTGCCGACGGCGTGCCCGCTCGACTCGAATTGGGTGATGGTTTTTTCGTAGGTCCACAGATTCAAATTCGTCCGCGTGACAATTTGATTTGGATGAATGACGCCGGGGAGTTCCAGTTGCCTCGTGCGGCTCTGCCCCTCGGCGGCACGGAGGAGGGACAGACCGGTTTCCAGTGGGGAAAAACTCCCTACTGTCGTTGGAATGGCGAGATGATCTTTGACGGTCGCACAGCAGTGTTGACGGACGGAGTAGAGTTGGATGCGACTCTGGTCCGCGGTGCGGAGGTTTGGGAGTTGGAGTTATCGGGTGACCGATTGCAAGCCGAGCTGTCCGAAGCAGTTGAGGTGGAGAACGTCAAAGCGATGCGTCAAGCGAGTGTCAGTACGATCACGTTGATGCAATCCGAGCAGCGTCCTGTGTTCATTCAAGCTGTTCATCGCGGTCTTGATGGCGTTATGGAGGCTCGGCATCTCCTGAACGCTCAGATGCTGACGCTTAATCCAAGTGATTCAGGAACACTCAAAGCGGATGGCCCCGGATGGTATCGGGGATGGGTGGTGCCAAAAGCTGATCAACCACTTTTGGCCTCAGGGGGAAATCGCGTCGGATTGGATAGTGATCCAAACGATCGTCCCATCACGGGTGCTCACTTGGTGTTTTACGATCAGATGTTCGGGTCCTTCGATCGGCAAGAGTTAGAGTTTGCTCGAGGTGTTCGAGTGGGGGTTCGACCGGTTGAGAGCTGGGAGAGCCTGTTTGATGCACAAAAAATGGATGCAATCTCAAACGGAGAATCGACACTGGATTGCGATCAGCTGCGTTTTAACTTGGAACCCCGAGGGCAAGTGCAGAGTGGTATTGCAGGCGTTTCCGCAAGATGGGAAATGACGGCATCTCAAGGCGTCGTCTTCAGAAGTCGTAACGAGCGTGGATTGGTCGAAGGGACCGCGGTGCGTGCGGCCTATTCTTCGTCCAAAGATTTGTTCACCGTCGAAGGTGGTCCGAGTTCGCCGGCAATCTTCCGTCAAACTCTACCTGATGGATCTCCTGGCCCAGAGGGCGCCGTTCGGTCCATGACAATTCGCCCAGGTACCATGAAGATCGAGAATGCGGTGATCGAGCGGCTCAATATTGCGACTCCGAATGACCCAGCGAATCGCTAAAGGCAATCAGGATTCACCCGTCTCGTCGATTTGATAATCCTTGATCTTTTTGTGCAGGGTGTTGCGATTGATGCCCAGTTGAGTTGCAGCCTTGGTTTGGACTCCCCCGCATGCAGCGAGCACTTGACTGATCAATTCTTTTTCAACCTGATCAACAATCACCGAGTGGATCATACCACTGTGTGCACCTGATTCGCTCAGTCCTCGCGTGACCACTTCGCGAGTCAGTGCATCAAAATCATTTCCAGTTGTGATCAAAGCAGAATTTGTCTGTCCCGAGATCAAGCAATCAGGTAGCAGATCGACCGTTAGTTCATCGGTCTCGGACATCACAACGGCTCGCTCGATATAGTTTTGCAATTCACGAACGTTGCCTGGCCAGTGGTAATCCTGCATCGCCTCCATGGTGCCCGGACCGATGTGAACCACATAGCGATCGTTGATTTCGTTGTAATGTTCTAGGAAAAAAGAGACGAGAGCCGGGATGTCGTCTCGGCGTCGACGCAGGGGTGGGATTTCGATTGGCACCACATTGAGACGCCAGTAGAGGTCCTCCCTGAATCGCTCCTGCTTGACCTCTTTCATTAAGTCGCGATTGCTCGCCGCGACAATTCTCGCATCGGTGCTGAGTGTTCCCGTGTCCCCGACTCGCTCAAATTCGCGTTCCTGCAGTACCCGCAGCAATTTCACCTGGAGAGTGAGAGAGGTGCTGTTGATCTCGTCGAGGAAGATGGTGCCACCGTTAGCCGCTTCGAATCGACCGGTTCGGTTTGAGACAGCGCCGGTGAAGGCTCCGCGTACATGGCCAAATAATTCACTCTCAAGCAGGCTTTCGCTCAACGCACCACAGTTCACCCGCACAAACGGACCGCCACTACGACGACTCAAGCGGTGAATCGCACTCGCGATCAACTCTTTGCCAACACCCGTCTCGCCCAAGATGAGGACGGATGCGTTACTGCCGGCGACGCGTCGGGTGATGCGATACACCTCCTGCATGGCAGGGGAATTCCCAATGATGCCTGGAATGGGCGGGCCGCCTCGAGCGCCAGGGGGAGTTCCAAAAATCGCCATAGGAAACAGAGATGAAGCGTTGGTGACGTGCTTGCGGTTTGCACGAAGGGACGATTCTGCCCTGTCAGGCTCACGATTCCTTCACCCGTGACGGTGAATCGAAATCAAGAAACCACGGCTTTTGGCAGTCTTTTTCCGCACGAAAAGATTGTATCTCGGCCGTCCAGTCAGGCGACCCCGTTCTCGTCCCAGATTCTACCGAAATTCCGG
>JAKMEW010000227.1 GCA_022425745.1 Rubripirellula sp. | reverse complement strand
CGCCGACCGTGATGTCACCAAACTGAAGCCAAATCTGCGAACCATCAAAGTCTTCTGACTCGTTTCCTTCACCACTACCACTGATCCGTGATGCTCGTTTGATTCGATCGTTCCGCTTTTCGGCATCCGCATAATCGTGCTCCCTTTCCCCAAAAAGTGCCTGCAACTCTTCAATGTCAGCCTCCGATGGCTCGAGATTGAGTTGCCCGGCCGCATCACTCATGACGGAAAGTGGATCATCGCTATGCTGCAGCCCTAATACATGCCCAATTTCATGGACAGCAGCAGCTCTGACTTGTTCGAGTGATGTCCAATTCGCGTTTGTGTTAAAGACAAGATCCCCAGCCCAAGTGCCCGCTACTCTGGCATTACTACCGATCGCTTGTGCCCAGACTGCGTCATCAAGCTGAACTCCGAAGACACGAATATCGCCAAACCTCTCATCGCCTCTCCAAGGCCCCTGAATCCCAGCCGCGCTACCATCATCGTCCACGAACCCAAAATTAACATTCGCGTGAGGAACCCATGACTGAGCGGCGTCACGAAGCGTCTCTCGCCAAGCGTCCGAACCAAAACGCTGGTCAAAAACGCCTGCGAGATTGGAAGATTGATGCCCAAACTGTGTTTCGTCTGGTGCGATACTGATCGTATGATTTCCAATGCCGAGAAAATCACTCATGTGCGCATTCAGCAGGCAGCGATCCTCCAAAATCTGAACGCAAAGCTTTGCACGCTTTTTTCTACTAGTCATTACTCACTGAACCTTTCACGGAGGAATCCAAAATCCTCAAACATCTGTTCAAAATCTGAAAAATGCTTGCTGCCCCGCAAACGTTTTAAATCGGAATCTGTTGCCGCCACACTGCGAATTGACGGGTCTGCCGTCACCGCCTTGTGGTACCAATTCATTGCTCGTCTTAAATGATCTTCACTGCTTAAATGATCTTCACTGCCACTCGATTCCCTTCTTGCAATTGTGCTGCGATCACCAGAATCTTCGGTGCAAATGTCCAGCAGCGAGGTCGGACCCATCGCATTTTCAAAACCTGCTAGCAAACTGAAACCGCAAGCGATTTGGTAGCACAGCAGTGGGTCATGATTCTTTTGGCGAATTAACTTTCCAAGGTCTTCTACCGCTTCGGCTTGCTTCCCAGTTCTAGCAAGCAACACGGCACGTCCACCGAGCGCAAGCGAGTGTTCAGGCTCCATCTCGAGGATATGTGACAAATGAATCATCGCTTCTTTGTCTCTACCAGCAAGCGTCAACAGGTGTGCCAACATCTGCCTCGCATCCAAATCATTGGGTGATTGATCCACCGCTTGCTCAGCAAACCGAAGCGCCTTTTCTGGATTCTGGGAGGCAAGTAACTGACTGAGGCTGATGAGGTTACGACAATCCGTTGGTCGGGTTTCGAGGGCACGTGCGATGTCTCGTCTCGCATCATCGACCTTCTTAAGCTGCAACCTCAGTCGCGCACGCGAGACCCATGCCGCAGTAATGTCTGGAGCCATCTCAACAACGTCTGAAAATATGAGCTCTGCATCTTCTGTCCGACCTAGATGCATCAGGGCAAGTCCGAGGTTGAACTTTGCGGAGACAAAGTTTGGATGAGACTTCAGCACTGTCCGAAAATCACGTGATGCCTGGTGATGATCTCCCAAAGCGAGTTGCGTCACACCTCGGTAAAAAACTGCAAGGGGAAAACTGTGCTCGTTGGCGATTGCCTCGGAGTATGCGTTGCTTGCTCGAGAATACTGTTTGGTTTTGAACAAACTATGAGCCAGCAAAATCAGCCGTCCATAATCGTCGAACGGTTGGGGATGGGATTCTGCGTGGGCGATCGCGTCCATATACCGCCCCTGAGCGAACAGAGCCTCGAATCGTCCCAATTCATGCGAATTCAGACGATCTGAATCCAATCCGTCAGAGCCTGAGGCGTTTGAGGTATCGAATCCTAATTTGCCCGTCAGCTTTCTTAGATCTTCACGACAAAATTGATTGCCGCGAGCTGGCTCATCGATTTGATAAAACGGTGACAGAATTCCGCCGCTGTTTTTGGCTTGACTAAGCCACAACAGTTGTAGCCGATCCAATTTCGGTGCAAGTGATGCATAGCTAGCAGGGACAGCTTCTGAGTTTCCACCGTTGAGCTGCGCAAGCAGTTCCAGATTCTCGTGGACACTTTGAATTCTGACAGCGAGCTCTGAACGCAACTCATCGTACTCAGTAACCGCCGACATCAGTGACGCCGCGACGGGCAAATCGTCATGGAGTTGACTGACCGCCAAAGCCCGCCGAGATGACTGCCGCGCAGAATGCTGCGTCCATCCCCAGAACGAAACAAACAGAATCATGCTCGCGGCGAACATCGCAACTGAACCACCCGACGAAAGACGCGGATGCCGTCGACGCCATTTCCCGAATGCCTCCACCCTGCTGGGCTCTGGCACGTTAACCAGCGGCCGATCCTCCAAAAGACACACAAGATCATCGCCAAATTGGTCAATGGTTTGGTATCGATCGACAGCTTTGTATGCCAGTGCTTTGAGCAGCACCGCCTGCAATCCTTTGGACAGGGACAACTTGGGTTTAGCCAAAATTGCTTTGAGCTCTGACCATCGATCGCTCGACCCCAACGGTGGCCTGACTCCGGTCAACAATTCAAACAGCACCGCTCCGAGGGAAAACACATCCACACGTGCATCTGGTTGAAAGGTCTCATTCTTGACCATTGCGTCTCGTTGCTCGGGCGCCATGTACGCAGGTGTTCCGCCAACAAGTTGATGCAGATAACCGCTTTGCTCCCCAGTGGTCGTTCGATTTTGAGAAACATTGAAATCCAGCAACCGAGGTTGCGCATCCCAGCCGATCAGGACGTTGGCGGGCTTCACATCACAGTGCACCACACCACAACGATGGACATGATCAAGCGCCGATGCAAGCTGTGAACCCACGCGCAGGATGAACCTTTGGTAATTTTCACCTTCTATTTCGTCGACAGAGCCCGCATTCGATTCCCACCACTTTTCATTCGAATCTGAGTTGATGGATCGCTCAAGACTTTCAAGATTCTGTTGTGGATCACCATTACGATTCTCAGCTGAACGCGTCTCGGCTGTAGTTCCTGCACTGCAATCATTGAATGGGTTGGACGGTGAACAACCTTCGCTTTCGTTACCGGTTTTAGTTAGCGTTGAATCTGACTCCCGGATCCAAGTAGCAACTATCGACTGCCGTCGTCGCAGGTGGCTCGCGATCTCTCGGCACGTCCACGTCGAAGGGCTTAGCGCCGAAGTCTTCTTAGCTCGAGAAGACTCCACGGTATCATCCTGTGTCACATCTTGCCGAGCTAAAGAATGAAATCCGTGATCACACAAATCAGCTAGGGTACTGGTGCCAACGAATGGCATGCAGATCCCGAACATTCCTCGGTACTCGTGAACCGAATAAATAGGAACCACGCCTGAATGTTGGATGCGAGCCAACAACTTTGACTCGGTGGTTTCTCGGGTCGTGATCTTCACCGCAACCAGACGGTCGGACATTGAGTCTTGCCGAGCGAGGAACACACGAGAAATAGCTCCTTCTCCGATCACTCCGAGCAGACTGAACTCGCCCCAAATTGAGTTCGGCTCGGGATATTTTGCTCGAGTAGCTTTTGAACTAGAAACGCTCTGATTTAAAC
>JAKMEW010000409.1 GCA_022425745.1 Rubripirellula sp. | reverse complement strand
CGGCGTATCTGTTCAGTTTGGTTGTCGTGTTGCTTCCGGGTGTGATCCCAGAGGCGTTCTTCGAGAACGGTGTTCCACCTCTCTATTTTGAAGCGGCGGCGGTGATCATCACCTTGGTGTTGCTCGGGCAAGTATTGGAGCTGCGAGCACGACAGCAGACGGGCGGAGCGATTCGGGAGCTCATGAAGCTTGCTCCCGATTCGGCACACCGAATCACGGACGATGGCGAGGAAGATGTCTCGCTCGATTCAGTCCACAAGGGCGATCGGCTGCGAGTACGTCCTGGAGAGAAAGTTCCGGTCGATGGTAAAGTTCTCAGCGGGTCGAGCAGCGTCGACGAGTCGATGTTGACGGGCGAGCCGATGCCGGTGAAGAAGGTGGAAGGTGACGAAATCACGGGCGGAACGTTGAACCAGACCGGTGCGTTGGTGATGGAGGCCGTCGGTGTTGGCGGTGACACGGTTCTGAACCGCATCGTGCAAATGGTTGCCGAAGCTCAGCGAAGTCGCGCGCCGATTCAAAAACTGGTCGATGTGGTCGCGCGTTACTTTGTGCCGGCGGTGATCGTTTGTTCGATTCTCGCATTCATTGGCTGGGCTGTGTTTGGTCCGGAGCCGCAACTGGCTCATGCGTTCGTAGCGGCCGTTGCGGTGTTGATCATTGCTTGCCCGTGTGCGTTGGGGCTGGCGACGCCGATGTCCGTGATGGTGGGTGTTGGCCGAGGAGCGAAGGAGGGCGTGCTGATCAAGAACGCTGAAGTCCTCGAAGTCATGGAGAAGGTTGACACGATTGTTGTCGACAAGACAGGCACGCTGACGCAGGGACGACCGGAAGTGACGGGTGTCGAGACGTTTGCTGACTGGAATGAGAACGATGTATTGACGTTAGCTTCTGCTGTCGAAGCACAGAGCGAGCATCCGTTGGCTCAGGCGGTCGTTCGTCGAGCGAAGGTGGATGAGTTGCAGCTTGTGGAGGCGAGTGAGTTCAACAGTATCACCGGTGGTGGCGTTCACGCTCGCGTCGATGATCATGATGTTTTGATTGGCAAGGCTGATTTGTTGGACGAACAAGGTATCGAGGGCGTTGATGCGGGGCGAGACAAAGCGGGATCGCATCAGGCCGAAGGTGCGACGGTTGTGTTCGTGGCGATCGACAACAAACTGGCGGCAATTCTCGCCATAACTGACCCGATCAAGCAGAGCACGCCTGCAGCGCTAAAGACGTTGCATGAACTGGGGCTGAGAGTCGTGATGTTGACCGGCGATTCCGAACCGACCGCGAAAGCCGTCGCGGCGAAACTGGGCATCGACGAATTTCATGCTGGGGTTTCGCCTGAGGAAAAGCATGATTTCGTTCGCAAGCTGAAGAAGGAAGGCAAGACAATTGCGATGTGTGGCGATGGAATCAACGACGCTCCTGCACTTGCCGAAGCGAACGTTGGCATCGCCATGGGCACGGGGACGGGCGTTGCGATTGAGTCTGCTGGTGTCACGCTCGTCGGTGGCGATCTTCGCGGTGTGGCTGCGGCGGCAAACTTGAGTCGCAAAACGATGAGCAACATTCGTCAGAACGTGTTTTTCGCTTTCATCTACAACACCCTGGGAATTCCGGTCGCAGCTGGGTTGCTGTATCCGATCTTCGGCGTGTTGCTCAGCCCCATGATTGCAGCGGCAGCGATGAGTTTTAGCAGTGTGTCCGTGATCGCGAATGCGTTGAGATTGCGTGCCGCTAAACTCACCTAACCTGTGGCAAAGCAGGCTTTCGCTTCTAGAGGAGCCGATCAATACCCATCTAACGACGATCGACCTATCACGCTAAAATCGGGCTTCTTGAAAAGCCAGCCTATCCAAAAGTCTCCACGAATGCTGTCCGACGACGAGAAAAAGAAGCTCAACAACCGACTTCGACGTGTCATCGGACAAGTCGAAGCGGTTGGTCGTATGATCGAGGATGAGGAATACTGCGTCGATATCCTGATGCAGTTGTCCGCCGCGACGGGAGCACTTAACAAAGTCGGCCAAATCGTCTTGGAGCAGCACATTCGCACCTGCGTCAGCGAGGCGATCAAGAGCGGCAGTGCCAAGGACCGCGACGAGAAAATCGAAGAGTTGATGACCGTCTTTCGGAAGTACGGCGAGTGAGGGAAAGCTGGGCGTGGCGGAGGTGTCAGTGAAGAAGCGACGCATCCTTGTTTAGGCTCCCACCTTCCAGACTCCCCATCTTTTTTCAGAAAGTCGTGAAGAAATGTCGGGACCGTGCATCCAAAGAGCATCAAAGAAGAGATTCCCTCAGTGGGAGTCCTTTGAAAGCTTCTGGAACTGTCCGCCATGAACCGTCGTCACACCAATGCTGCCACTCGATTGTTTGCTGCTTTTGCAGTGATCGCGGTGCTGTTGGCGTCCTCACCGGCCGCCCGAGCAGGATCAAACGACGCGAAGCCTTGCCTTCATGCGTGCTGCCAACCGCAGCATGTCGGGCACGGCTGCTGTGACAGTGATCCTTTGCACGAATGTCCCGCGATGGCTTCGTGTGAATTAACGGTTTGGCTGCCGCCGAGAACTTCCACCAACGATCTGACGCCTCGCGGTTTGGACCGCAGTGACTTCTTACGGATTGACTGGAGGACGGAGTCGGTCGCACTCGTGCGGTCGGTCTCGTTGGTTCGTCCCAGCTCTCTGATTGATTGGCACATTCGTCTTCAGATTTAGCAGTTGGCTCTGCTTCGACTTGCGAAGCCAGACCAATTCAAAAATGAAGATGTCTCTGTTTCCCAATCGGTGCATGTCGATGTCGGCTGCGCCATCAATCCTGGAGTTTCCAAAATGTTAGCGACTGTATTCTCTGCTGTTCTGTTCGCCGTTTCCTTCGTCCCCGCTGGCAATGTTGACACCGCCGCATCGGCTCGGCCGACGTGTTGTGCCAAGCATGCATACTGCTGCACTGTCCAAGCGGCGTGCTGTGGCAAGCAAGCGGAACCGACAGCAACCACTGACGAAGTGGCCGGCCCAACTTCTCAACCGACCTGTTGTGCCAAGCGTGCCTATTGCTGCTCGGTAAACGCACGATGCTGTGGGAAGCACGCTGGAACGAACGCAGCAACCAGCGACATCGCCAGTTCAACAGGCAAACCGACCTGTTGTGCAAAGCGAGCGTACTGCTGCAGCGTCGGTGCGGCCTGCTGTGGAAAAGGATCGGCAAGTGCAACGGAATCGAAATCGGCTGAACTCAGCTAACCGCTTCTGATTCCGTTCGATCCCACATCAGCCGGGCGAGCCTGAACACTCGCCCGGCTTCTCTGTTTAAGGTGCCATGATGGACACATTCAAACACCGATGGCATCAGTTGCCGATTAGCCGGCAACTGCTTGTCCTCGTCAATGCGATTCTCTTTGGGTTTGTCGTTCTGTTTCTTCTCGTTGACTACCGCGTGAGGATGGATCGGCATTTGAACGAGAAGCAGATCGCGTTGACCGAAGAAGCGAAAACGATGTACGAATCGCTGTTGGTCGCTGAACCTCACGGCGGCGAGGCGATTCAAAATCTGGTCGACAACGTCTGCGCTCGAATGAATACTGACGATTCGCCCGGTCACCATATTGCTGCGGATTGGCGAGGGCTTCCGTACCAAGCTGTCTCGCATGGGCATGCTTCCGACGAAATGCTCCTGGCAATGC
>JAKMEW010000203.1 GCA_022425745.1 Rubripirellula sp. | reverse complement strand
GAAGTCAATCCAGCGAATGCAAGCAGGTCCGTGATAAGACGCGTCATTTGCTTGCACACCAATGTGAGTTCCGGCTCAAAACCGCTCGGTTTGGTTAGATTTTCACCGATTCGAGATATGATCATGTAGGCGTCAATCGACAAACGATCCCTTGTGGCGATCGCGTTATCAACCATATTTTGAATACATGCCATTAGGCCGAATGGCTGCGGCTTGCCATAAATCGACTCGACAAGCACGGATTCTAGATTGGAATGAATACCGCAGAATTCCTCGATCGCGTGATCCGCGTCGATTTGGCCCATTGCCGCAAGCGAGGCGGTTAGACGCGGTAGGACGCTTGGTTCATCCGAGTAAGCTTGGGAGGTCATGCGTTCCATTATCAATCGCAGCATCCTCGCTATGGTTTCAGTGCGTTCAACATGGCGCCCCAGCCAAAATAAATTCTCAGCGATTCGACTTGGCAACTCCGCACCCGTTCGTCGAATCTCCAGTGAGTCGTTGTTTGTTGGTAGAAGCGTCACCACGCTATCAATCGTCGCATCTGAGAGTATCCAGCAGTCCTGACCCAGCCGACCCTCTAGCGGACTATAACCAAGTGACTGATCATCAGGACTCACTCGTGAGAGGCCACCGGGTAGCACATGGATGTCGGTCTTGGTTTGCAGATGAAAGCTTCGAAGGGTGACGTTCCAAGGCACGAGTTTCTGACCGCTCCACACGGGCGTTGTGCTATATGTCGCGCGTGGCTGTGCAACATACTTTACGGGATCAGACTTCAACCTGTCGCACAACTGCTCATATTCCGCTTTCGACAATCGCGATGGATCCACGTGTGCCCGACCGGAAATGTGAAACGCATCTCGAATCAACAAATTATCGAGATTAGATAGTACGTGCTTCAGGTGGTGCGGATCACCACACCAGTAGGTCGGTATGCTCGGAAGTGCCAGATCGTCGTTATGAAAAAATTTCGAAGCGCTACTTAAAAAGGGAAGTAAGGCCGGCATCTGTGCTAGAACGCTTCCGATACAGTTGGTGACCGCAACTTGACCGGTACGAATTGCCCCGATCAGTCCGATTGCTCCTTGGTCACTAGATCGCTTTAGTTCTAGTGGGTCAGCGTGATAATCGGTGATGTTTCGTTGGAGAATATCCAACTTAGAGAGGCCACCTAGTGTCTTGAGGTAAACCTGATTTTTTCGGACCGCCAAATCACGTCCCTGAACCAATGTGTAACCGAGATAACGCGACAGGTAAGCATCCTCTAGATATCGGTAACTGCTATCGTCGGAGGTCAGGATCGCCACTCTGGGATTTTGGCCCCCTGTAGTCGAGAGTGAATTGAGATGTTTCTGAAACTCAATAAAAAAACCCGCCAGCCTTGTCACGCGGTTATCGCGAAACATACGGGAGAGCACCTGCCCCGTAATGACACGATTCTCCAAGGCAAAACCGAGCCCACTGGGAGCCCGAGTGCGATCACCGGTGACACACCATTGACCGCTTCCATCCCGAGCCAAGTCGGTCGCCGTCAAACTTAACCTTACTTTGGGTGACGGCAAATCTCGATAAACGCGATAGTAATATGGATTCGCGTAGAGCAACTCAGGTGGTAACACCCCTTCTCTTAGTAGCCTCTGATCCCCGAGTAGATCATCTAGCACCTCTTCAAGGAGACGGACGCGCTGCGTCAGTCCTGCGCTGAGCCTCATCCACTCGACCTCACCAAGCACCATGGGAACTAGTGAAAGTTGCCAAGGCCGTGCGTAGTCACCAATATCTCGGGGCAACTGATGGTTCGCGCTGCTCGCACGAACCAGTTTTCTAACTTCATCGTTTCTCGACGTGATTTCCGCAACTCCCATCTGATGGAAGCCCTCAGAGATCGATTGCCACGGTGGACGAACAGAGCCATCAGCGTGGCAATATTCGTCAAACCCGCCAACGTCGGATCGATAGGACCAATCGAAAGTGTTTATTGCTGCGTTTACGTTCAAATCCTAAACCGCCAATCCCTCATGGAATCTGATTTTAACGACACCTCCCGGTAGGTAACGGGATGCATATCACTTACCACTGAAGCAGTGAAAATATAACAACCGCTATTCAAAAACTGAATCGGCGTAAATCACAGGTAACCGGGTAGGCCGAAGACATCCGCGGAGAAATACCCGGGCAACTCGCTTTTTCAGTCTTTAAGATTCCACCGGTAAATCCAATCTCCTCAAATCTTGCAGCCCTTCTCGCCTCCGCTTCATTCGCGTTAACAGGGTAACACTCCGTGGCTCGTCCACTCGGATCGGTTACGTGATAGGTGCAGCCACCCAATGACAGTGAGTTTGGACGATCAACTATCTCAAATCGAAGAGGGCTCTGGACGGGGATGGTGGGATGCAGGCATCGTGGTGGTTGCCACGCACGATATCTCAACCCGGCAATGTACTGGCCGGGTGTTCCCGTGTCATGCATCGGCACGACAACCCCGTTGCACCAAATTTGATGTCGCTCAGGCTGAAATCCATTTGCAAGTATCTGAAGGCGTTCCAATGAAGAGTCAACAAACCGCACGGTCCCACCACCACTCGGATCTTCGCCCATGACGTGCCACGGCTCGATCGCTGATCTCAATTCCAGCATGACTCCTCCTCGATGCAATTGACCTATTTCGGGAAACCGCGCAGAGAGGTGGGGAAGATACCAGTTCGCATCAAGTTGAAACTCATCGCAAGTGACGCATTGAATGACTTCTTGAAAATCCTGCCAGATGAAATGCGGTAACATGAAACGGTCGTTTAACGCCCCACGCCAGTTCACCAAAGGTTCGTTGTGGTAGGGTCGTTCCCAAAAGCTTGCCACAATCGCTCGGATCAATAATTGTTGGGCGATCTGCATCCTAGCGTTCACGGGCATTTCAAACCCTCGCAATTCGACAAGCCCAAGTCTCCCGGTACTGCTATCAGGACTGTAGAGTTTATCGATGCATATTTCAGCACGATGTGTGTTCCCGGTCAGGTCGGTCAGCAAATCGCGAAACAGTCGATCCACAAGCCAAGGAGGAATTGCTTGATCAGTTTGGGGAACTTGTGCGAACGCTATCTCCATCTCATAGACCGCATCGGCGCGACTTTCATCTAGCCTCGGGGCCTGACTCGTTGGGCCGATAAAGCGGCCGCTGAACAAGTAGGAAAGTGAGGGGTGATTGTTCCAAAACGCAACCATGCTCGCCAACAGATCGGGCCTTCGAAGGAAGGGGCTATCCAAGGGAGTGCCCCCACCAAGCACCACATGACTACCTCCGCCTGTTCCCATTTGCCTCCCATCGATATCAAACTTACTCGTGCCGAGGCCGCATCGCATCGCTTCACGATACAACGTCTCGGTTTGGCTGACTAAATTTTCCCAGCTACAGGTCGGGTGCGTGTTGACTTCGATCACACCCGGGTCAGGCGTGACTTTAAAAAACTCAAGCCGGTGATCAGATGGCGGCAGATAGCCCTCAATGATTACGGGCACTTTAAGGTTGACGCAGGTTTGCTCGACCGCAGCAATAAGATCAAGGTAGTCGTCAGCCCGCTGGGTTGGCGGCATGAACACATGAATGCGACCGTTGCGGCACTCTACACACAGAGCAGTACGCACAACATCGTCCTCAGCGGTAAGAGGATCACCGTCGCCGCTTTCATCGAGAACCTGATCATTAAAGACGACAGACGTGCTAGTCGGTTCTGCGTGTATTGTCTTAGGTTCGCGTAATGGCCTCCGTCGCTCAGTCGGATCAAGAGGAGCATTGCCTACCTGGTCTTGCCGCCTCGCCTCTTCAGGCAAACTCTCGATCGGCAAACGCAACCCAATTGGGGAATCACCAGGAACAAGGAATACCTTTCCACGCCGGACCGGCCAACGCCGCGCAACCCAGCCACACTGCGTTTGCCACCATGCCCTCTTTAGCGGAAGAATGAATCCAACTGGTTTGCTAAAACCATTACTAAAGGCCCGAATCATCATTGAGCGTTCGTTCGGATCGTCAAAAATAGGATCAAGCGGGTCCACGTCGGTTGGAAGTTTTCCCTCCTTCCACAAATAATGAAAAGTGTCTTCGTAGACAGGAAGCGTTAGCTTCGATTTAATCCCAAGCTCATGAGTCAGATGTCTCATGAAACGCTGAGCGTCATCAATTGTCAAACCGTAGTCGCTTCCCTCATCTGCTAACCAACGCGGGTTCTGCCAAATCGGTTCTCCATCCCGGCGCCAGATGCATGACAGAGCCCAGCGCGGCAGGGATTCACCTGGGTACCACTTGCCCTGACCGTAGTGAAGTAGCCCCCCGGGGGCAAATTGGTCACGTAGTCGAAGCAGCAGTAGATTACTCAGCACACGTTTTTCTTCGCCCACAGCATCGGTGTTCCACTGTGGATCTTCGCTGTTGTCCAGAGAGACAAAGGTGGGCTCTCCCCCCATCGTTAAGCGAACGTCGTTCCGTTTCAAGCTCTGGTCAACCTGATGCCCAGTATCCAATATCGATCGCCATTCTTGATCTGTGTAGGGTTTGGTAACGCTCGCACCCTCATAAAAACGATCAACGGACATCACATGATCGAACTGCACTTCACAATCGTCATGCGCACCCGTGATTGGCGCCGCTGCTTCAAACGATGGCGTGCAGGCCAGCGGAATATGGCCTTCACCCGCAAAAAGTCCACTCGTTGGATCGAGTCCAATCCAACCCGCTCCTGGTACAAACACCTCGGTCCATGCGTGGAGATCAGTGAAATCTTCCTTAGGCCCATTCTGTACTGACGAATTGGTTTGGTCGGCTTTGAGTTGGATCAAGTAGCCCGAGACAAACCGAGCCGCAATTCCTATCTGTCGAAAAATTTCCACAAGAAGCCATGCGGAATCTCTACAGGAACCGCTCTTAAGAGCCAACGTCCTCTCTGGGCTTTGAACGCCAGGCTCCATTCGCACCACATAGCGAATATCCTCGTACAACTTGCGATTAACATCTACAAGAAAATTGACGAGCGAATCCGATTTCGATGGTATTGATTTCAACCAATCGGACAATTCGGGAGTCAACTCACCAGGCTCGAGGTAGGGCCCCAGTTGTCGGCCGAGTGTCCGCTCATACGAAAAAGGCCACTGCTTCGCACTTTCAAGACTAAAAAAATCAAATGGGTTAATGACGGTCAAGTCGGCCTGCAGACCAACCGTTATTTTTAGCTCCTCGGTTCGGTTTGGGAACACCAACCTCGCAACTGGATTACCGAAAGGATCCTGTTGCCAATTGATAAAATGGTCGTCTGGCTCAACCCTTAGAGAGTAGGCATCAATCTTTGTTCGCGCATGATAAGCGGGTCGCAGTCGAATGAGTTGCGGGCCTAACGAGATCTTTCGGTCGTAACGATAGGTGGTCTCATGGTGAAGCGATACACGAATGCTCATTCGTCAATTCTTGAATTCAGGTAATCTAGATTGATGGATTCGCCTATTTCGTTCAAACGAATCTGCAGTTGGTCAATAAACAGATGCATGCCGGCTCCCAAGACTTCGCTAACCTCCGTTTGCTCCAATCGTCGCACGAGAGACGCGGTATTTTCCTGTGACTGTCGAGGTTTCCCTGAAGTCGAAAATGCTTGGATCTGCTTCAGCGAATCATCTGCACCGTTGACGCAAAACAGAATCGATCTTGGGAAAATTTTATTAAGTAGAAAAAACTCGACCACTTTTTCGATATCGATCAAATGGTGCTCGCGGCGGTAGGCTTCGAATCCGCTAATAGCTAAAAGCAGCGCAGACCATTGCAGATCATCAACCGACGTGCCGACATCTTGTATCCTCGGTAGTAGATTAAAATATTTAACGTCAAGAATTCGAGAAGTCTTATCGGCACGCTCTATCAAGCGTCCCACATTGGCGAAATGCCAACCCAAATCACGGGGCATGGTGTTGTCAAGCACACCCGCCCATTGGATCGCAATGCGCCGAACGTCATCGAAAAATTCGTTCGGTGAGTCGATAATGGGATTGCGGGATGCGTTGAGCACGAAATGATAAAAATCGTTTAATTGTTCATAGACCTCTGATGACAGTGACTCTCGAACACCGCGTGCGTTGGCTCTCGCGCTACGGAGCGAGGAGAGCATCGAGTTAGGATAGGTCTCGTCGAAAGCGATGAACCGAGTCACCGTCTGAGCGTTCGCAACATCGTAATTCGTTTCGAAATGCTCTACGTCTGCGGTAACCTGAATGAGCGGTGTCCAAGAATTTGTGACGTTAAACGGATCATCCAAACTCAGGTTGTGGGTGACTTCTAAGAATCTGGCGAGGTTCTCAGCTCGCTCGACCTGACGCCCCATCCAGTAGATTGATTCAGCGACTCGAGAAAGCATTGTTTTTTTCCTTTTCGGGACGCTCGTGCGCCGCGACGTTGAATTAACAGTCGATGACACGCGTTGGCTCGCCGCAGAGGTTCGTGTCGGGTTTCGGCGAGTGACCACGGCCCTCTCTGCGGTCATGGATGTTCCCGCGAGTTGATCAATATTCATCAATCATCTGCCTCTTTATGCAGTTGAAGCCTAAACCAGCGTTACCTCGTTTCCCGAGTCGGCCGCAACCCACGTATCTTTACTTCCGCCGCCCTGGGAGGAATTCACCACCAAAGATCCTTTTCGTAACGCCACGCGAGTTAATCCACCCGGCATCACCCACACACCGTTGGGACCAGACAAAGCGTAGGGACGAAGATCCACGTGTCGACCTTCAATGGAGTCCCCGACCATCGTCGGAACCCTAGATAACGCTAGTGTGGGCTGAGCAATGTAGTTTCGCGGGTCTGCAAGAATCTTATCTTTGAACACAGCTCTCTCCTCCTTGGTAGATTGTGGACCGATCATAATGCCGTACCCCCCTGAACCATTGGCTGCTTTAACCACAAGTTTGTCGAGATTATCAAGAACATATCGCAGGTCGGCGTCCCGATAGCAGACATAGGTGGGGACGTTCGACAGAATTGGACTCTCGTTCAGGTAATACCGAATCATCTCCGGGACATATGCGTAGATCACCTTGTCATCAGCTATCCCGGTGCCAGGCGCATTGGCAAGGGAAACATGGCCCGCGTGGTAGGACCGCATCAGACCTGCTACACCCAGCACCGAGTCGTTCCTAAAGACTTCCGGATCCAGAAAATCATCGTCGATTCGGCGGTAGATCACATCGACCTGCTGCAATCCATCGATCGTACGCATGAAGACTTTGTCTTCGTCCACCAAAAGATCACGACCTTCGACGAGTTCGACGCCCATCTGCTGCGCCAAGAAAGAATGCTCGTAATACGCGCTGTTGAAGGTGCCTGGTGTCAGTACCACGACCAGCGGGTCATCCACGTGACGAGGGGCGGTCGATTTCAACATCTCATAAAGACGTGAAGGATAGTCATTGACTGGCCTAACCTGTGAGGCACCGAAAATCTGCGGAAAGTTCCTTTTCATCACCAAGCGGTTCTGCAACACGTAAGACACCCCTGAGGGACACCGCAGATTATCTTCGAGTACATACATCTCACCCTTCTCGTCCCGCACGAGGTCGATGCCCGCCACATGACACCAAACCCCATGACAGGGTTCGTGTCCGATGCACTGCGGCAGGAACGCCTCCACACCCTCGATTAACTCAAACGGTAAAATTCCTTCCCGAACAATCGCTTGTTCGGAATAGATATCGGAGAGGAAAGCATTTAGAGCTGTAATTCGCTGTTTGACTCCTGATTCGATTTTGCTCCACAAGGTCGCCGAGATGATTCGAGGGATCACGTCAAACGGCATGATCTTTTCCGTACCCGCGTTGTCGCTGTAGACCGTAAAGGTGATCCCCATGTTGTACAGAGACCTCTCAATAGCATCCTGCCGTCTCAATAAATCCGAGAAAGGGAGTCGATCGAGCATTCCGACTAGGGCCGACGCCTCTGGACGCGCGAGTCCACTCCGATCAATTAACTCGTCAAAGTAACCTTCCAAATCATAGTTCGCGAAG
>JAKMEW010000195.1 GCA_022425745.1 Rubripirellula sp. | reverse complement strand
GAACGACAGTGAGGTGGAGGTGCTCCACTGATAAACGGGCACTCCTCGCCAACGATCAGGAAAAGTGGTTTGGCTTACATCAATCGCCGCTAAACCCTCAATGAAAGAAACGCGAAACGAGGGATCTTGTTTGAGACCTACCAGCTCAAGATCACGGACCGGCTGCACACCGCTGGCGTATCGAATCTCCTTGGGATCTGTTGTGCTAAAAGCACTGATTTCAATCGACCACTTACCTGCCCGCACCTGCGTCTTGATTCTTCCGACATCATCGATCGCTACTGGTAGGGAGGAGGTGATATTAGCGATTCGCCAACCTTCCGGAAGAATCCATCCTAGTTCTTCCTCACGACTCTTCCCAGATACAGTTAACTCCACTTCTGTACGCAACCATACGGGAATCCCATCTTCGATCATGCGATAGACCTGGACCCCCAAACGGTCCACATCTGCCGGCTCGCTTTGAACTCGGCGCAACCAAATTTCGCCATCGCTCCCCCAACTCGTAAGCGGACGAGCCTCGCCGGATACGGACAGCGCTAACACACCGGTCTCCGCGGGAATACGCATCCTCTGCGGCATCTGTGTCCAACGAAAGCTGCCCTCTAACTTGTGTGACCCAGAAGACAATTCGACACTCGGACGTCCATCACGCCCAATGACCACCGCTTGCATACCATCGACGCGAACCTCGGTCGGCCACATCGACAAATCACCTGGCAGTGGTACCCAGCTCTTCTCGTAAACGGTTACCTGCTGTACCCATCTCGCGCCTTGGCCGCCGGCATCAATCGCTAATTGACTGGGCCAAAAACAAACCGCTGTCTCATGGTCATTAAAAACCTTGGGGCAATCCCGGTGCATGACCTTAGCGTTAACCCAATTCTGCCAAGGCTCCAATGCCGGGGGAATTTCGGTTAACTGTGAAAATGCATCTCTGCTCGGAAAACTTTGCAAGACGACAGCTAGAGCCAAAATCAAAGTGCCACGAATCATAAGGACCCAGCTGGTTGTATGTGATTGCCAATAAAATCGATAGAACCAGTCTACTCAGAGCCCGACCAAACCACAAAACGTCGTTTAACTGGACTGCAAATGAAAAAAGCGTCAGCTGCTGATTTCAGAGAAAACCGCTGCAGAAATCGGCTGTAATCATCGCTGCTGCACGCGAAGAGAAACGCAAACCAGACGCAAATCGGTTACCTAGAACACTCTAGATGCCTTACTCACTCCGAGGCTCGGTTCCCCAAAGCTTCCGCACAAAAAAATCAGCCTGCTGACGTTTCGCATAGGGATGAGACGCTGCACCATGACCAGCCCCGGGAACAATCAACTGCGTGAAATCCTTGTCCGCACGAACAAGAGCGTTCACCACCTGCATACTACTCGCTGGATCAACGTTCCGATCGAGCTCACCCCATATCAGCAGCAGATCACCCCGCAAACGGTGTGCCTGAGCGACATTTGAGTGCTCCTCATAATGCGGTCCGATCGGCCATCCCATCCATTGCTCGTTCCACCAGATTTTGTCGACTCGATTATCATGGCATCCACAATCTGCAGACGCCGCATCATAGAAATCGCCATGGGCGATCAACGCTCGCATCGCACTCTGACCGCCCGCTGACCCGCCCCAAATACCGACTCGACCAAGGTCCATCTCAGGGCGTTGAGTCGCAGCGGCTCTCATCCAAGCAATCCGATCAGGAAAACCGCTATCGCCCAGGTTCTTCCAGCAAACGTCATGGAACGCCTTGCTGCGGTTACTCGTACCCATTCCGTCTATCTTCACCACAACAAACCCAAGTTCCGCCATCTCGTACAACTGCGAGTGAAGTCCGAATGTTTTGGGCACAAAAGAAGAGTGAGGACCGGCGTAGATATGCTCAAGGACCGGATATTTCTTTCCCGCTTCAAAACTCAATGGACGCACGATCACACCATAGATTGGGGTCTTGCCGTCTCGCCCCATGGCAACAAATCGCTCCGGTGGATGCCAGCCTGCATTGAGCAGATGATTGATATCCGCTCTCTCTACAACACAAATCTTCGCACCAGTTCGAGCTGATCGAAGCTCAATCACCGAGGGCAGATCCACTCGGGAGTATTGGTCGATTAACCAATTCCCATTGGGTGAAAACCGCCACCGATGGTCGCCATCACCCTCGGTCAATCGAACCATATCACCGCCATCAAAACCGACTCGAACGAGATGCTGATGATAGGGGTCCTCTTCTGGATTGATCCCCGAGACGGACAGGAGAAGCTCGCGATTCTTCTCATCAACATTCTCGACAGACCTCACCACCCACTGACCTGAAGTGATTGCGTTTTTCACTTCACCCGTTTCTCCGTTGATCAAGTACAGATGATTCCACCCACTTCGCTCGCTCATCCAAATCCATTCGTTGGTTGATTCGATTCGATGAAGAAATGTCTTCTGCGAATAGCAAACAAAAGTCTCGCTCTGCTCATCGATACAGACCCTTGGTATCGCAGATGGAACGTCCACCGTTATTAATCGCAAACATTGGTGGCCTCGTTGGTTGTAGAGAAAAGAAAATGATCTACTGTCACCACTCCATTCCAATCGGCTCAACGAATAAGGATTCGGAAACAACGCATCATCTATAAAAGTTGGAACCCAATTCATTTGCAGAGACATCATCATCGGGCGAGGATGACTCACTGGGTCACCAGGCTTGACGTACCGAAACTGATGCAGGACTGGATGCACCGATCCAGCGGGAGACGATTCAACGAATGACACCTCGCGTTGTTCAACCGACTTCGCAGGAAGCATCACAAGATGTTGTGAATCAGGTGACCACCAGACGCGTCCCGGTTCACAACCCGCCTCCGCGAAATCAGCATGCACATCCGACCAGCAAAAGACCGATTCCTGTTGGCTGGCGAGATTTGTCACCGTGACGGACAACCCATCCGCGCGAACCACCCACTTGCCATCAGGTGATTGATTTCGATCTCGGTCTCCCGCATCACGAGATCGTCTACGATTGACCGGTGGCGGTGTGTCACCATCCACCACAGCTCGAGAACGATCATAAGAAGCGACGAATGCAGCCAGCGAACGCCCCTGCGAATTCTTCAGGAGCCATGAATGACCGACGAACGTGCTTACTTCAACGCTCTTCCCCGGTCCTATCTGCCCATAAAGCTGAAGACTCCCATCGGCCCTCACCCAGTGATACTCTAAATGTTCGCTCAGGCGATTTTCAAACCACAACTTAACGCGATCCCCACCATTGCGACTGCGTTGAACTTCTTTCAGTCCTTGCAATCGCTCCGCATCGGCTCCTTCCGATACCCTCTCTTTTTTTGTCAGCTCTTGCGTTGACACATCAAACAACCAAGTCACACCACCGCTGCGGAACGTCCACTCGCTGGTCTCAGGATTTACCTGCAGAGAGCTTAGATCAAGTGCATCAGGTGAGTACTTTTTCCCGGTGAGACGTGAGAGCTTCTCAGCGAGCATGGCATGATCAAACGCATCAGACTTAGTGCCCGCGAAGCAGTCAACGAGATAAAAGCGATGAGTCCCCGGTCCGGTCGAGCACCGATACCAAAACTTCGATTCTCCATCGCCAATCCAATTGGGAATGACGGTATCGCGAAAGACTTTATTCGCCGTTGACTTTCGATAACTGGCTGACTCTTGGTACTGCTGCTTGGTTCCCTGAGATTTT
>JAKMEW010000190.1 GCA_022425745.1 Rubripirellula sp. | reverse complement strand
GTCAATTCCAACGACTCAGAATTGATTGGTTTTGCTGTGGTTTCGCGACCAAACATCTTGAGAATCGTATTGGTGTCGGCATGAACCGACTCACCGAAAACCAGAATCGCAACGAAGACAAAGATGGGTCGTCGAGTCAGAGAGAAAATCATCGTGACTTCCGAAGTTTGATACTTGGGGAATTGCTAAGGAAACGTTCCTTCTTCACCCCCCCGTTAGCAAATCGGAGCCTGCAAGCGATAGAGACATCTGGGCAAACACCAGAAACTTGAATGTTTTTTGGCCTAAACACAAAAAAATCATCCAAAGATCACTCGGTAAACGACGACACACCGGCACCCATTCCCCCTAGGCTACCGACTCTACCGAACTAACCGCCGTGGCCAATCGCGTCTCAAGGCACCGCTCTGATTGCATTCATCTGATTGCCATCAGGAAACTCATTCTCCAATTCCTAAGCGGCGGCTGGCGGTCAGCAATCGCCTGCACTGGTGTTGTGATAAGGCTGGACTCGTTTTACTGCCGACCTCACTTCGTTGCCGTGTAGGCAAAACGGTTTCCAACGTCAGGATCCATCAAACCAGCGTTATTCCATCGCTCCATCCGGTCGCGGATTCTTTCAAACATCACGCCATCCGCCTGATCCAACACCGAGTCGACCCAGTGCACGAATTCGCAGAATGCTTCGTCGCCTGCATTCCAGAGATGCGATGGAGTCATTCCGGCCTGGTACGTCTCTTCGCAGCGAATGGCGGCGGCGAAGTACACCATGCACGCGACAGTAAAGCGATCAAATCGAGCTAGATTTCGGTAAGCCAGATTAACCAGCCGATCAAGAAATCTCGCTTCATTCATGAGCACTTGAGAGTATCGAGCAAGTTCAACCCTGTGATCCTTCGCATCAAGAATCAGAGTCGCCAACCGCTCTACTCCAGCCAAAGCATGTGCGATTCCGGTGCTATGCAGCGGATCGAGCGTGAGTGAAGCGGTAGGCAGCATGACACAGCGAGATGCAGCGACTGGTTCCAGCCACCTCTGGAGTCGCTTGGTTTGAACAATCCCAGAATCCGGCGCCACACACTCAGCAGAACCAACCATGTCACCGATCATCGGATATCGCCTCGCCAAAACATCAAGACCGACAAGCGGCGAGTCCACCGGTGCCGTGTACCCGACGCTGGTGACCCCATGATTAAAACGTAACATCCACATCCAGCCATCGCTAAGCAAATGATGCTGAGCGGCGTCGTCTACAGAAAATGGATTCTCGAAATCTACCCGCCGAGAAGCATCCACAACTTCCACCCAAGGTTTCACACCACCAAAGTGCCCAAACCATGCGTGCGTGCGAGTCTTCAGTTGATGTGTTCGATCTTGTACCGGGAAAAACTTCGATAAACTGCCCGACGATCCGGATGCGTCAATAATCCAATCCGTCTCGACTTCAAAGACATCCTCAAACGAT
Organism: Rubripirellula sp.; assembly: GCA_022425745.1. Lineage (GTDB taxonomy): Bacteria > Planctomycetota > Planctomycetia > Pirellulales > Pirellulaceae > Rubripirellula. The sequence continues at coordinate 1,638 of JAKMEW010000190.1, read as the reverse complement.
GGCTCCTCTTGAGTCCGCGAGCGAACCTTTCCGGCCGCAGCACAACGGATCTTGTAGGATTCACGGTTGCCGTAAGAATCAATCTCGCAACGACTTATATCGATGATCTCATACCCCGTTCGATCCATCACGCCGGCTTTGACCGCCTGACTCCAGAGGAACTCATCAAGAGTCGATCGGTGCCAGTGGGTATCGGATCGGAAATCGGTCGGACTTGCAGCAACCAGAAGACTTTTCTCACCAAATGCGGTCTCCTGAAATCGCTGCCCTGAATCATGGATCAAGTAGCTGAACCCTCGCTTGCGACCACAAGGCAACTGGGGGTTCGAGTCTTGCCAAGTTCCCCAGCAGGAAAGATCTTCCAGTGGCTTGAGACGATAGGTTTCACCGAGTCGCTTGAGGATCGTGTCAGCAATGGGAGTCGAAGATTCTCCAATCGCAAAGCGAGGATGCTTGGCTCGGTCCACGAGAAGCACGGACCGCCCTCGCGCAGCAAGAATCCAAGCGAGAATCGATCCAGCAAAGCCTGATCCGATGACGGTCACATCTACTCTCAACTTATCCCTCCTCTAGGATCGTTAGCTCAACCCTCAGCACGAAAGCCGCCCCAAAAAATGAATAGCCGCCAAAAAAATGAATCCCTACGGTGAAGCTAATGAAGGTAAACCTGATGAAGGTACGGTCAAACCATTTGGGAAATATTCAATCGCTTAATTGCTTCAACAGTGTCATCCTTTTCACCCAAGTCCCAAGGATCAACGGTGATCACGACCTCGCTCGACGACCAACGAATCGATTGTTGCTGTAAGTCGAGCAGATCTTCAGGGCGAATCGATGGGAGTGGGCCCAAGGCAGTACCCCATGAATTCATGTCCGGTGGAAAATTCCGGCTCGAACCTTTCTGCAAATCATTTGGCTCCACCAAACGTGACTCCCCCAAACGCTTCGAAGAAGGGGTACCTTCGATCGCAGAAGGAGACAACGCAGAGGTGGTTCCTCGTGCAGGGATGAGACTGATGTGTCTCGCTCCTTGCAAGGCGGCATGGCGCACCGATAACGCGGCCCAGCGAACGGCTTCTCTGGCTGTCAACCCCGGGGTTCCCACGATGATGAACACTCTCAGGTCAATTGACCTCTTTCGCAGCAGACGAGCGTAGTGATCAAAATCGTCACGAGTCATCTGTTTTTCCAAACGCATCAGCCACCTCGGCTGAACCGTTTCGAGCCCAACGGCGATCTCAAGCTTTGAATCCAGTAGCGACTGAAATTGCTCCAATCGTCTCTGACCAAATTTCGGATGATTTTCGATAATGACGCGTTGATAAGATCCAATGCGTGAGGCAATCTCTTCGTAGTCTGATGGAGGAATACTGCGAGGATCGAAAAAGTTGCCGCTGTTGTACAACTTGATCCAATCTACTTTCGAGCCGCCGCCATCTTCCAATCGCATCGCTTCATCAATCTGCCGAGGGATCGCCCCTGGTGGCGTTTGAGTCGGGAGAGTGTGGTGATGCAAATCGCACATCTTGCACCCAATGGGGCAAGTTGAGGCTGTGAGAAAAACGGTAAGACACTCTCGGAGCACACCCTGACGTTCTGACTCCCGTTCCCTCAAAACGAGATAGGGGCGGTCGGCGC
>JAKMEW010000174.1 GCA_022425745.1 Rubripirellula sp. | reverse complement strand
GCCTTGAACGCCTCGTTAGCCGCAGACCGCTCGGGATGGGGGGGCCCGCTACGCCGCTTCAATCCATCGCCATCCTGACACTGCTCACCACGATCGTCCTGGGCGATGAAGCATCGGGGCAGATCCGTAACCGAGAAAGCTTGCGAGAGAGAATTAGGGCTGCGATTTCGGTGAACCAAACTGATCGCGAAACAAACGAAAATTCAAATACGGAACTCGATAACGAATCGGCAGCCAACAATTCGAAAAACACTCCAAAAGCAGGTATCACCGTTCGGGTACTTCGCGATGAAGTCTATCAGGAGACCGAAGGTCGCTCGGGGCGATGTGACGTTTTCCTGCCAGCCAAACAACCGGTCGGCGAAAAACTGCCCGTTGTCATTCTTGTTCATGGAGGAGGATGGATCGGTGGAGACAAGTGGAACCTCAAAGGCTACGCCCATCAACTCGCTGAAAACGGTTTTGCCGCGATCAGCATCAACTACCGACACGCTCCGAAACACCAATTCCCCAAGCAAGTTGATGATGTTCGTCAGGCAATGCTGTGGACTACACAACAGCAGGATCGATTTCAGCTCGATCTCAATCGTGTCGGAATGTTCGGTTACTCAGCCGGTGGGCATCTGACTGCGCTTGTTGCATGCTTGGCCAACGAATCAAGCGGGACTCAAAGCAAGGCAAGTGAGTGGCAAGAAAAAGACGCTCGTTGGCAACAACTACCAACCATCAAAGCAATCTGTATCGGAGGGCCTCCGTGCAATTTTGAATCGCTTCCACCAAACAATACTTCAATGGCCTTCTTCCTAGGTGACTCGCGTAACAACGCTCCGGACACCTACCACGCGGCTTCTCCGCTGGCACATGTTTCCGCAGGCGATCCACCGACGTGCATTATCCACGGCGAAACGGACATTATGGTGCCGCTTAAATCAAGCCAACGATTCCATCAGGCTCAGACTGCCGCAGGAGTGGACAGCGAATTGATCGTGCTGCCGAAACAAGGACATATGCTGGCATTCCTAAATCCCAAAACAGCAACTGAAATGATTCGCCACTTCCAAAATCAATTGCAGTAGTGATGATGCAGAAGTGACTCATGTCAAACTTGTCAGCATCGGCTAAGGAATTCACTGATGAATCGACCAAGGCATTGCTGCTGACGGTCCAGATAGATTGCAGACTGTTTGATGATTTCATCGCGATCCTGAACCGCAGCGGAAGTCTCTCGATGCAAAGAAGACGCCAATAGAAAATTCCGAATCGATCGATCATTCACTTCAAAATGAAATTGGAAGCCGAGTATTCGGCTTCCAACTTGAAACGCCTGATTCTCACATGAATCGCTGCGATACAAATGCGTCGCATCATGCGGTATTTCAAACGTATTACGATGCCAATGAAACGTTGTCAGAGTCGGTGGCAAACTTTTAAAAGCTTCAGAATCAGAGTCGTCGTTGATGCGGAAAACGGGATGCCAGCCAGCTTCAGTCAAGCCATTACGATGAACCTTAGCCCCCAGAGCCGAAGCCAAAAGCTGTGCACCAAAACAGATCCCCAAGACCGCTTTGTCGTGATCGACAGCCCATCGCAACAGCGACCTTTCAGCTGCCACCCAATCAGGTACCGAAGAGGTCACCGACGAAAAATCACCATGGGGTGAAGATGAATTCACAAGAGACACCGGAGCGCCCAAAGAGATCAAGATATCGCCGTGGATTCTTTCCGGAATCGAATCGCCACGATCCAGTCGCACACAATCAATCGCCACATCGGCCTGCTCAAGCAGTGGCCGAATCGACGCAGCAACATCGACCGCAGTGTGTTGGATGATTGTGGCGTGCAGCATTCTCTTCACTCGCGACGGGAAGTCTACCTTTTCGGCGGACTAGTCAGCACCCGCTTCTGTTCCCAAAAGTGATTCGCTCTATCATCCCTTGTCAACAGGAATCATGATTGAGCAATTAGAAGCACCATTCGGTGGATAGGATAATTCGCTTCTGAGTTATAACATGATACTCCGATGCGGAACGGCCACGCGGTGTGATCTGCGTTCCGAATTAATCACTTCTAGAGACCACCCTAGTTGCCTTTGCTGAATACTGCTGTGGGCAATTTCCCCGACGTGTCTCGACCCGCCCAAACTTCGCCATGAGCCTGATTCCAAAACAACCGAGGCAACGACTACCAAGTGATGTTCGTCATCATTTGGGGGGTTACCTGTTTCTGGGTTCACTACTCATTTTTTTCCTAGCGAGCATCCTTCTCTACGGAATCTACGCTTACGCACGCCGCGGTGACGCGCAGTCTGCAACACCGCTGCCAAACACGTTTGTGATCAGCACCGTTTGCTTGATTCTCATTAGCATCATGGTTCACGCTGCATCACGAACCATCAAACGTGATCGTTACCGAGTGACAAGCGTTCTATTGTCGGTAAGTGGCGCTGCAGCGATCGGTTTTATTTGGATGCAGTGCGGAGCGATGTATGGGATGCTCAACGGGCCCGCACTGGCAGAGGGAACAGGGAAGGGCGTCGCGGGAATGTTGATTGTCCTAGCCTTTCTCCATGCCCTTCACGTCGCCGGTGGAATCATCGCTCTTGGCGTTGTCGCGGTGCATTCCTTGCGTGGAAAATACGATCACGAACGACATTGGCCGGTTGATTTCGCAGCTCAATACTGGCACTTCTTGGATGTCATTTGGCTTTTCATGCTACTGGTCTTTTGGATGACGACCGGTGGATTTGCATTCTGAATTGCCCGCCGTGTTTCACTGTTCTTGCTTTACGGTTCTCTCCGTAGAACAAATTGAATTGAGTGAACATCAACCAACTCACTTCCACTCATCTCCAACGCTCGAAGTCGAATGGTTGATCGCCCCTCGGGGAGGACAATCCTTCCCATCTGCAACGGCTTGAAGTCTTTTACAAAGTAATGTGACTCCTTCACCCGCTCCTTTGGTTTATCGTACAGCGGTGGATCGAACCACTCGTGAACCGAGAAATCCAAGACAGAAAGATCGTCCACTTTCGCATCGTGTTGCTTGACCTCGAGTCTCAAACGCGACCCCACATCACTCTCGCGGCATGTGTAAAACAGCGAGACATCAAAGACCCCCGCTCGCGGAACCTCAATCTCCCAAGTGATCGCCCCAGTTAAGTCAGACCAGTTTTCGAAAAAGGAATTATTCGGCGCCTTGGAGCTACGAGAGATGGAACCGTGCGCGACACCATCACGAGCTGGCAAGATGGTTGATGGAGAATACCCAACCGTGAAAGGACGATCGGTGTATTTCTTAAACTCAAGCGACATTAACTGGCGATGCCGATCCGCCAGAGCAATGAGTTCCTGAGTCAAATCTGGATGCGTGGCTGAAAGATCTCTGCGTTGCCCAGGATCCTGAGGGATGTTGAACAAACGCCCTTGATCGTCAAGGCGATAATTACCTTGCCTGACGCTGACTTGATTTTTCTTAACCGAAAACAAAATCCGATCATCGACATCTTTCCGCTGCCCTATTAGCCAAGGAGCAATACTGACACCGTCAAGATCACGTCCGTATGCCGACTTAATACCTGTCAACTCCACAAGCGTTGGCAACCAATCCACTGCACCGGCAATTTGATCAATCTTCAGCCCTGCCGGAATACTCCTTGGCCAGCGTACAAAACACGGTGATCGCACACCGCCTTCATCGATGCTCCCCTTACGCCCCTTCATTCCGCCGTTCCAGCGATACGAATTTGGACCATTGTCAGAAAAGAAGATGACGATGGTCTCATCTTCGAGCTCTAATTCCTCAAGCAAACTCAACACACGACCCACATTCCAATCAATATTCTCTACCATCGCGAGCGCTGCACGTGTCATTGCAAGATCTTCTTTTTCAGGATCTCGATTTCGCATCACCAGGTCAGCGTGCTCAAACTTTTTATAGAACTGATCGGGTACCATCATTGGCGAATGTGGCGTATTGAGCGGCAGATAACAGAAAAATGGTTCCTCTTGGTGCTGCCGTATAAATTCGATTGCATGGTTGGTGAAATCGTCCACCACAAAACCATTGCCCCTCACCGCCTTGCCGTTATGGTCCAAGGGTGGACTGAAGTAATGCCCCCAATGCCCAGAGGTGAACCCGTAGAATTCGGTGAAGCCTCGATCGTTAGGATGATACGGACCTTGTGTTCCGTTGTGCCATTTGCCGAAGGCACCCGTCGCATAACCCGACTCAAGGAACAAATCTGCCAAAGTCAATTCATCCGGATTTAGCCTCTCTTGGCCTACACTAACTCCGGAGACGCCGGTTCGCGGATAGTATCGCCCCGTCAAGAACTCGGCTCGAGTCGGCGCGCATACCTGACAGACGTAGAACGAACTAACCGTCGCACCATCCTTTGCGAGAGAATCAAGATGAGGGGTCGCAAGGTTTGAATTACCGTGAACACTTAAGTCACCCCAACCTTGGTCATCAGTCAGAATCACCAGCACATTCGGTGGTGACTCTGTAAGCGATACAGCGTTAGCCGTGACCGCCGACAAAGTCGAGCAGCAATACGTGAATGATGCGACAAGAGTCAGGTGAAACAACAATCTCTCAAAAAACATCTCGCACCTCGATCGCATCGCCCCCAAATCGCATGGAAGTCATTGCATGCCCCTCATCGCAAAATCTTTAACGCACAACCTTTAACGCACAACCTTTAACGCACAACTCGACCCGATGCGCTACCGCCTGCCAAGGCTTCAATCTCTTGACGACTTGCAAAGTTAAAATCGCCTTCGATCGAATGCGCCAAACACGAGGCGGCTGTTGCGTAGTCCAAAACTGCCTGACAACCTTCGTGCTGATTTGATCTCAAAGCAAAAATTAGGCCGGCGGCAAACGAATCACCACCTCCCACGCGATCGACGATGTTACGAATCTCGTAAGGCTGATAAACGCCGTCCATCGTCGGAGAAAAGAAGGGTTGGTCAGCCGTCGCATCAAAAAGCATCGCGCCCCATCGATTGAACGAAGCAGATAAACTCTGGCGCAGCGTGGTCGCAACCATTTTCAAGTTGGGGAACTCGCTCACCACACGCCTAGCTACATCTGGATACCGATCCGCTTCCAGAATCCCAGAAGCAACATCTTCACCGGCAGCTCGAATCCCCAAGACATCGCCACAGTCTTCCTCATTGGCAATCAAGACATCCACATTTTTCACCACTTCGGGCATCACTTCACCCGCGAGCTTCCTCGGTTCGGCTCCTTCACGCCACTTCCATAGTTTGCCACGAAAGTTGAGATCACATGAAACGGTTAAACCGCTCGCTTTTGCTTTCTGCACCGCGTTAACAGTTGCCTCAGCAGCGGCTTCGGAGATAGCCGGAGTGATTCCAGTGACGTGAAACCAGTCAGCACCCTCAAAGATCTGATCCCAATCGTAGGCGTCGGCCCGAGTTTGACTAATCGTGGAACCATCTCGATCATAAATAACGCGACTCGGTCTCTGGTTGGCTCCAGTCTCGAGGAAATAAAGCCCCAATCGACCATTTGGTTTCCAAACAATATGTGAATCCACTCCCGTTGATCGAAGGGTCGCAGCACAAGCTTCAGCGAGGTCGTTTGTTGGTAAAGCAGTCACAAACATTGCCTGCTCACCCATGAAAGCCAAGGACGCCGCAACATTGGCTTCGGCACCGGCGAACGTAACATTCAACGTACCGGGCAAACCTTGTCGTAAACGCTGAAAACCAGGAGGAGCCAATCTCGCCATGATTTCGCCAAACGTTACCACTCGACTCATTTCACACTCCTTTCCAAGACGATTCGACGACACTCTGTTGCATGATCAATCACGATTGACCAGTCGTTCTTTTGAATGATTTGCCTCGTTGCAAGCCACGACCCCCCAACCGCAAGCACCGATGGATCGGAGAGGTAAGCACCAAGATTTTTAGCGTTGACCCCACCAAGCGGGATGAATTTCAAACCCAAGTGCGCGTAGGGTGCCGCCATACTTCTCAAGTATGGCAAGCCTCCAATCGGTTCCGCAGGAAAGAACTTGAGTTCTCGGCAGCCAAGCTCCACTGCCCGCTCGATCTCACTTGGTGTCGCCACTCCAGGTGCAAAAGGCAACCCAAGTGACTGAGCATGCTGAACAACGCTCGGATTCAGACCGGGAGCGACCGCGAATGCACCACCCGCGTCCACCACTTCATCAATTTGGGATCGAGTCAGCACCGTTCCGACACCCGCCAACATTTCTGGTACTTCCTGCTTTATCAGTCGCAAAGCCTCCAAAGCTGCTGGCGTTCGAAGTGTCAGCTCCATCACATCAATGCCGCATGCGATCAAGGCACGCGCCAGCGGCACCGCATCAACTGCTTGATCCACCACCATCACCGCAATCACTCCGGCGGATGAGATACGATCAAGCATCGAAGTGGGAAATTGCGAATCCATAGTCCATCAAATCCTTAACATCTTGAACGCTGAAAAATGCTCATGCCGCTTTCAGTGTTGAATTACTAATTGAAACAAATAACGAGTCGTCCTTTGTCACATCGATTGCGATATTAGACAGCAGATGCCGTTAAACAGCAGACACAATTAAACAGTAGACACCGAGGAAGCATGACAAATCAGCATCCTTGCCACTCGTTACCAAGGGCTTAACAAATCACCACTCTCATCAAACTCAAGCTCTTTCGGGGCTGCCAGAACCTGCAAATCTTGGCGACCATGTGATAACGCGTGAAACGCCTCACTAACCCAGACTCGATCCACGTGGAGTGTATCACGGATCCAAATCCATTTGACCTCACGATGACGCTCGATCGCGACCTGAGACAACGCGGCTAGCAAGGCATCGCAGTCTGATTCAAATGTCAAAGGAACCGCGCCGGCCGATGGGTGAGCGCTGGTGATGCAATTGACCTTGGTCTTCTCCACGTCCAGTGCGTCAACCACTCGCTGATGGCAATACTCAGCAATACCGATCCCGGCGCCGTTGCCTGCAGTTTTCGAAGTTAGCGATCGCACGTAAATGTGCCGAACCTTTGGAAACTCATCTTCAGCTGCAGCTTTGTCATTACTCTTACGACCTATCAGATTGGTATCCATCCCGGTGCCACTGATTTCCTTGCCAATCTGGTCAACGATCAGCAGATCAAAATGCTGAAACGGCAAACGCGGCAACAAAGACTTTGCCTTCTCAAGTAACTCGGGTTCGCGATTCAAGATTTCATCTGCCGGCACCGCCTCGAGGTGCGATGTATTCTCGAACGCATCTTCAACAATTGCTAAACCACAAGTGATTGGCATCCGGTTCAGCAGCAATTTAACCACGGATGGAACCAAGCGATCGAGGCAATAATCGTAATCCGGAAAAAACTGATGATAAGTCGAAGCCCCTCGATGCTTTCCAAGCCCAATCATCAACATCTTGATCAAACCACTCTCGTATTGACCAGCAAGCCGAGTGTGCGGCTTGACTCGATTGACGACCACAATGTGATCAGCCTCACTCGCAACACGATCAAAATAAATGGGCAAACCTTCTGGTGTGTGTCCAAGCAGAACTGTGCCCATGGATGAAACAACGGGACACCCCATCGATTCCTCGGTGACCCCAAAGCTGGCAAGCACCGCAGCCTGTCCCTCTGCAGTTGCCCCACCATGACTCCCCATTGCAGGAACGATGATAGGTTGAGCACCACACTTTTTAATTTCCTGCACAACCGCCTTCACAATGCGACTGAGTTGATGGATACCACGACTACCCACAGCGACTGCGACGGTCTGCCCTTGATGAACCTCGTTGAGCGAGTCACTTTCACAGAAGGTACAAGCGATTACCTCTTCCACATCCTTCACGGGACTGGATTCAAAAGTTTGTTGGAGAGGAAAAAAACGGGGTAACGACGCAGCGGTATTCAAGGTCAACGCAACTCCAATGGGTTCAACTGAAGGTTAGGACGAGCTTGACGAATTCTCGCAAGGCCCGCCTCGGTAATTTGAGTCCTTTGAACATCAAGACTCTCGAGCTGGGGAAACCCTAAAAGCACTTCCACACTCTGATCGGTCAATTGAGTGCCGGTCATCCACAACACCTCAAGCTCATTGCAATCCTTGATCGTCCGCAAAAAATCATCGCCGACTTTTGTCCAACTCATGTCCAACTCTCGAAGGTCTGTCGCATGCTGAAGCCACTCCCCCAATGAGTCGTCCGCTCTCGTGATCTCCAAAGTCAATTGCTGCAGTTTTTCAGGGCGTGGAACTAAACGCATGATCGACGCATTCCTGATCGGCAAACTGGCGAGATCAAGCCAAGTCATTTGGCTGCTTACAGGGATGGATTGCAATCCGGTTTCGTCGATTTCGCATCCAGCGAGACACAAAACGCGGAGAGGATGCGGAGCTGGATTACTGATCAAATCTTGTCCATCAAGTTGCAAATAACGGCGCAAGCCATCTCCCCAGGACTGAAGCAAACGAGCCTCGACCTCTTCGCTATCTGAGAGTGGAATCATACCAACCCGTGATCGATAAAGACGTGCTAAGCGATCGTACAACCAATGCCTCGCTTCTGCGTCATCTCCATCCATCAGCGAATGGATGTGGGCGATTGAGTGAGAATACCATCGAGAGAGATCTGATCGATTCTGAGCCGCTTTCTGACCGTCGCTCATCAATTCAGCAGGCCTTATTTGGTCACCGCCAGCCAGCACTCGATAACGAGCATACTGCAATCGAGGTGCATCCCAGCCACCGACTGTGGCATGTCGATCTCCCAAGAGCAACGACTCCATGTAGCCAGCGATCCCTTCCACCATCCAAAAATCCGTTTGCTCACCCGGAGAGGCCTGCCCAAGACCCGAGCGAGTCGCCTCTCGAAACAATTGGTGCGTCAATTCATGGCGTCTTGTTTCTGCAGCCTCACCATCCACTCCATACAAAAAGATGGTTCGCAAAGGATCACTGTAAAACCCCGTCGAAAGCCCAATCCCTGGGCCTTCAGCTTGTAATGTTTTCTGATATTGCTCCGCATCCTTCAGCAAGACCACCTGAAACTGTCTTCGTGTCGTAAGACGAGGTCGTGTCGCAGCAAGGTAGTCTGCGATGGAATCCTCAGGCTTCATTTCCTTGAATGCCGAAGTGACCTGCGCCGCGCCTTCCCAAAGCGGAAAAAACAGTTGCGTCCAAACCCAAAAACACTTCTCTAGATCTTCTGCGACCTGACGAGTCGTCATCTCATCGGCCGAACTAAAGATCGAAAAATGCGATGTATCCACTTGAGCATAAGAGCCGGGACGCCACCCAAGCCAACGCGGTGATGTACGCCCTCTTCTCGCTTGAAAAACAAATGGCTCGGCAGTGGGTATCCCCAAGAATCGCCTCACCTCCAGGTTCGACGGATCTTCATGGTGGGCCGCCCAAAGACGCATGTAGGCAGACCAACCCGCATGTTTTCTACCGAGATAAACCTCAGGGTCAAATCCGCGCCTTTGGGAGCTAGAAGCTATTGTGGAATCAGCGGGCAAAGGGAGAAGACAAACGGTTCGCTGCGCGGCCTGCAGACCATGAGCTAACACGCAAAAGAGAATTAGCATTGAGACGCGGCGGCTGGACCAAACACACCGTATTAATTCGATCATGTTGTTCATCGCGTCAGTAATCTCGTTAAACTGTGCATGGCTGTGAAGCAAACCTATCAACGATCAACAGCCGACTCCAACAAAAACGAACCCTCGTCCAAAACACGATTCTAACACTCTCACCCCCTTAAAGCTGATGCGGAACCTGATGCAGCCACTAGCAATTTTCATTTTTGGACTGACCGCGATGCTCAGTTTGAATCTTAGCCCCGCAATTCAAGCTGCAGAACGCAACGTGATCTTTATCATCACAGATGACGAAAGTCCGACCTTGGGATGCTACGGGGATCCCGCTGCGATCACTCCAGCGATCGATGCAATCGCCGCTGATGGGATGATTTTCCGTAATGCTTTCGCTACCACCGCATCGTGTAGCGCCAGCCGCAGCGTGGTCATGAGCGGTTTGCATAATCACCGAAACGGACAGTTCGGGCACCAGCACCACTATCACAAATTTGCATCTTTCCACAATGTGGTCAGCCTTGCTTTACCACGAGTAATGCAGCGGGCTGGATATCGAACAGCTCACATCGGCAAGTATCACGTCGCGCCTGAAACCGTTTATGAATTTGAGACCTACCTGAAAGGTAATGGCAGAAACGCCTTGGCGATGGCCAATCAATGCGAGGATTTCATTGCCGACCATGATGACGAGCGTCCCTTCTTTCTCTACTTTGGCACATCCGACCCTCATCGTGGTGGTGGAAAAGACGAAGACTCCGAGCGAGAACTGAAGCCAGACCTTTTTGGGAATCGACCCCACAATCAAGCGCACGAGGGTGTCGAGGAGGTTTTCTATGACCCCGCGACGCTGCCGATTCCTGCGTTCCTACCCGACACACCAGAGACCCGTGAAGAACTCGCCCAGTACTACCAGTCTTGCTCCCGCATCGACCAGGGAGTGGCGAGGCTTGTCAAGATACTCAAAACAGCTGACCTCTACGACAAGACCTTAATTGTCTTTACCAGCGATCATGGAATGGCGTTCGCCGGCGGAAAAACAACGGTGTACGAAGGTGGTCTCCGCGTCCCCATGGTTGTTCGCGATCCCTATCAGAGCACACGTGGTGTAAGCAGTGATGCATTGATCAGTCATATCGACATCACACCGAGCCTCTTGGATTTCGCCGGTGGGCTGAATTACAAAACCAATGCTCCGAAAAAACCACTCGATGCCAATGAATTCTGGAAGGAACGCGGTGAAGCCCTCAAGGATAACCGAAATGGGAACAAGCCATTCAAAAGCTACCACGGACGTTCATGGCTGCACTGCCTTGCAAACCCCGCCGGTGAACACCACGAAACGATTTTCGCATCACACACCTTTCATGAAATTCAGATGTACTACCCGATGCGAGTGGTACGTGATGCCAATTACAAACTGATTTGGAACATCGCTCACCCGCTACCTTACCCGTTCGCCTCGGACCTCTGGGCCGCTAGCAGTTGGCAGGCACAACTCGCCAAGGGTAATGACGCACCCTACGGTCAGATGACCGTTGGCCGATATGTTCAACGGCCTCAATTCGAACTCTATCACATCAAATCGGATCCGCATGAATCCACGAACCTTGCAGACAGCCCCGGTCATCAGGACATCCTGAAAACTTATCAGGCAAAGCTTAAGGCGATGCAAAAGGAAATGGACGATCCGTGGGTCATGAAGTGGGACTACGAGTAGCATCCGCCTAACGACGATCTCCCGCTTGCAGAGATGGTAATTGGATGCGGCCAACTCAGGCGGTTCTTGAATCACCCAAGAAGTACTGATTCAAGAACTCCTTGCGATCGCCTGTTTCGTTCGCAAACTGAACCATGCCGTAAAGTCGTTGCTGATCGCGTTGTTTCTTTTCAAGCAAAAAATCATCGTCAAGAAACGACTCTGGCAAATCACTCAGCACCTCATAGCATGCTGGCGGGTGTGGCCCAGCAATCACACCATGGCGATCGAGCATCGAAATGCCCGTGGCTAACCGGTGATCATGCCGACTGACTCGCTGCAATCGGTCATTCATCCACTCGGTCCCAAACGCGCGGCACTCCTCTGGATGCTCAGTTAGCAATGTGTAAAGACGCGAGTAAAAACTTGCATCAGGATTGGACCATTCAATGAATTGCATCTGCGTCATTAGATCGTTCTGATCGTAGAGCCACTCGCAAAGACTGGGCCTATTGTCCCGGCCAGCGCGTCCAATCTCCTGATAATAAGATTCAATCGAACCGGGTGTCTCTGCATGAATGACAATCCGTATATCTTCCTTGTCGACTCCCATCCCAAAAGCATTGGTGGCAAGCACCACATCTACCTCTCCATTCATGAACTGATCCTGCACACGCCTCCGATGCTTCCGAGGAAGATCACCGTGATAGCAGACATGATCCACTCCACGCTGCAAAAGGGCATCGCTAAAACGATCAAGCGTTTTGATTAATGAGAAGTAAATGATCACGCTTCCAGATTGGTAATCCTGACGAGCCAATGTGGACTCGATTGCATCGAGCTTACTTTCATCACCCCAAGACTCAGTAACCTCGATGGACAGGTTGGGGCGATCGATCCCCTGATGGAACAACGCAATACTCTCCGGTGCAATTCCCATCTGCCGATAAATATCTTCACGGCACTCCTGCGTCGCGGTCGCTGTGAGCGCAATGGTAACAGGGTTCCCGAGGTGCTCACGAATCTCTTTAATCCGTGAATAGTCCGGTCGAAAGTCATGCCCCCACTGACTCACGCAATGCGCCTCATCGATCGCCAGCAGGCTCAACTTCCTTTCCGCTAACGCCTCCCGAAACTCCGACTTGCGAAACCTCTCAGGCGTTACATACACCAATCGGTAATCTCCCGCTCGCAGTTGCGCGTACCGCTGTTCTCGCTCGTTACGATCCAATGAAGAATTGATAAATGTCGCATCAATCCCCCGCTTGGTGAGCGAATGAACCTGATCCTGCATCAAAGCAATCAAAGGAGAAAGCACCAGCACCAAACCAGCTTGATCCTCATCCGGAAATAGCGAGGGGATCTGATAACACAGCGACTTCCCCATACCGGTGGGCATGATCACCATCGCATGACCACCCTCCAGAACATGGTCAATGATATCCCCCTGCCTGCCACGAAATTGGTCGTAACCAAAATATTGCTTCAACAGTACTTGTGACTGCTGCGATGATGATGATTTCTGCATACCGTTATTCATTCGGGTATGCTGCGCCCTGCAAGAGAAAATAACAAGCGGGCGAAACTCACAAACTTTCTAACTCTTACCACCCAAGCAAATTAATCTGACCGCACGCGACTCCAGTGTAGCCTCTTCCCTTTCTATTCTTTTCTTTCCGTGGAGCTAATGAGATGAAAGACCAAGAGAACGTCGAATTCGAAGAAATTGAGGGGGAAATCGAACTTTCACCACCCGAGATCTACGCAGCAAACCTCATCGAATGGGCCGTAGATCAACACGCGAGTGATCTGTTCGTTTCTGATTCAGAACACAGCGTCATCATAGCGATCCGGCGACTCGGAAAAGTTCAGATAGTACGCCGTTTGGCTCGTGACTATGGCCACAAACTACAGGGTCACCTCCGAGTGATTGCGGGCTCAGACGCAGGTGACATGCTTCGCCCAACCGAAGGCCGTGGTGTCCTGCACACGCCAAACGGTAGCAAAGTCGACCTTAGATTGAGTACTCTACCAACGCTCTTTGGTCAGGATGTCACCATTCGATTATTTGATCCGGTACGAGGCACCCGCGCCCTGCTCGACCTCGGATACGACTCGCATGAACTCGGGATCATCCGCAGCATGATCGCGAAGCCCGCTGGATTGATTCTCGTAGCAGGACCGGTCGCGAGCGGGAAATCAAGCACACTTTACGCCGCGATTGATGCTCTCAACGATGGCACTAGAAAAATCCACACACTTGAAGACCCGATTGAACACGGGATACCCGGTGTGATGCAGTCACAAGTCAATCTCCGCATCGGACTCGATTTTGCTGACCTACTCGCGGTCGTTCTAAGGCATAGCCCAGACGTGATAATGATCGGTGAGATTCGCGATGCGAGAACTGCCAACACGGCGATCCGAGCAGGAATTAGCGGCCAATTGGTGCTCGCCACCATTCATGCCAAAAGTGCCGCCGAGGCAATCGATTCACTCGTCCAGTACGACGCCAATCCTAAATTCATTGCCAGATCGCTTGTGGGAGTCATCAATCAACGCTTGATTCGCACTCTCTGTCCAAACTGCAAACATTCGTCACGCCGCTCGGCAGCGGAGGTGCCTGAACGCCTTAAAAGTCGCGTTCCCACTACTCCGGATCATCTCTATCAAGCTGTGGGTTGCGAAGCATGTTTCAAAGAAGGTTACGAAGAGCTGAGCTGTGTTTCTGAGATCCTACAGAATAGCGGCGAAATCGAAGAAGCGATCGCCACGAGCCAGCCTGCTGCCACAATCTATACGATTGCTAAGCAACAAGGCATGCTTTCCCTTGCGGAAACCATTGCGACCCGCGTGCTTCGAGGTGAAACGAGCTTGGCCGAAGCACAGCGATGTGCTCCTGACCCACTCTTCCTCAATTTGGAACGATCACCCATCGACAGCTAATCCCGGTATCAATCGGATCTGGATAAGGCCAATTCTGTAAACACACTTCTGCACAAGGCTGCAATAAAAAAGCCAGCTCACCTACAGCGAGCTGGCTTGATGACCTTGTCTTGATCTCGAGAAGGTATGCTTCATGAGATCACCTAATGTCGACTCCTGGCTTTGAGTCTACTCTGGGCTTTGAGTCTACTCTGGGCTTCCACCCAACATTGAATCTGCACCGCCAATGGCGTCGGATGAATCCGAAGGAACTTCGTTATCCGATGGATCAACCGCAGGCGACTCAACCGCAGGCGGCAAGGATGACGTGAGGTCATCGCTAGGAGCCGCAGCGGGTGCTGCAAAACCTACATTACTCTCATCAGCGTTGAGCAATGGGAAGCTTTCTTCAAGACTCTGAACGGGAGCTGTCGCGAGTTCCTCAAGGGCTTCGCGACGGTAATTAACTTCCGATTCTTGGAAGATTCGGAAACCTGTACCCGCTGGAATCAAGTGACCCAGGATCACATTCTCCTTAAGACCAACAAGCTTATCGACTTTTCCAGCCAAAGCTGCCTCGGTCAGAACCTTAGTCGTTTCTTGGAACGACGCAGCACTGATGAAACTATTGGACTGAACAGCTGCCTTTGTGATACCGAGCAACTGTGTACTTGCCGTCGCACTCTTTGGCTTCTTACCTTTGGCGGGTGTTCCGCCGAGAGCTTCGATCTGAGCATTGGTTTGCTCAAAGGTTTCACGCGGGATAATCACCCCGACACTGAAATCACTATCACCGGGGTTGGTGATCTTGATGCAGCTTGTGAGTTCCTCGTTAACCTTACGGAACTGGAAGCGATCCATCACCAACCCTGGTAGAAGGCTGGTGTCGCCGGAAGTTTCGATTTTGACCTTACGGAGCATACGAGCAATGATGATCTCGCAGTGCTTATCGTTGATCTCCACCTTTTGCGATTGGTAAACCTGCTGAATCTCGTGCAGCAAGTACTGCTGAACGGCTTCTTCTCCGGAAACACGCAAGATATCGTGGGGAACCAATGGGCCGTCGACCAAAGCCTGTCCGGCTCGCACTTCGTCACCGCTGTGAACCAAGAAGTGCTTACCGTGAGGCACGAGGTGCTCACGCTCAATTCCAGATTCACTACGAACAACGATTGTTCTCTTACCACGCTTACGTTCAGCAAGAATTTCAACCGTTCCATCGACTTCAGCGATGATCGATGGATCCTTTGGCTTACGAGCTTCGAAAATCTCGGTAACACGTGGCAGACCACCGGTGATGTCCGAAACACCACCCGCTTCACGCGGCATTTCGGCAAGAATCGTACCGGGACCAATCTCAGCACCCTCTTTGGCCATGATCATCGCACGTTCCGGCAGGTACTGCACATCAAGTGCTTTGCCTTCCGCATCTTCGACCACAATTTGCGGGTGTAAGTCACCCTTGTGATCAACGATCATCATCCGAATGTTTCCGCTCGCTTCACGCTCGGTTCGCATCGTTTCGCCGTCAACGATGTCTTCGAAACGAATCTTACCGGTGACTTCGGAAAGAATCGGAATCGAGTATGGGTTCCATTCGCAAAGGACGGTGCCCTCGGTGATCTTTTCACCTTCTCGAACCTTGAGCGTTGCACCAGCTGGAACTGCGTACGACTCAACTTCACGACCCCGATCATCAACGATCGCGATCTCACCGTTTCGATTCAAGACGATCTGCTCACCCGCCGTATTCTCGACCGCTCGCATTCGCGTCAGACGAGCTTCACCAGCCTTTTTCGACTTGATGTCCGACTCAACCGACTGCTTGCTCACACTACCACCGATGTGGAAAGTACGCATGGTGAGCTGAGTACCAGGCTCACCGATACTCTGTGCAGCGATGATACCGACAGCCATCCCTTCTTCGACCAACGCACCGGTGGACATGTCCATTCCGTAACAACATCGACAAACGCCCAAAGGAGCGTCGCAAGTCATCGGGGTACGAACTTGAATCTTCTCGAGACCCATGCCTTCAATCTTTCTTGCAATCTCCGGAGTGATCATCTCACTTTCGTGAACAATCACTTCATCGGTCACAGGATTGACGATCGATTGGCGACTAACACGTCCATTGATCGAATCGACAAGGCTGACCTCGACCTTTTCACCACGGTAAACAACACCCTTGGTGATCCCTTGGGTTGTTCCGCAGTCATCCATGGTCACAACAACATTCTGTGCGACGTCAGCTAGCTTTCGAGTCAAGTAACCACTGTCAGCGGTCTTCAACGCCGTATCAGCAAGACCTTTACGAGCACCGTGGGTCGAACTGAAGTATTCCAGCACCGACAACCCTTCACGGAAGTTCGCTTTAATCGGCGTCTCAATAATCTCACCAGTCGGTTTCGCCATCAGACCACGCATACCAGCGAGCTGACGAATCTGTTCAATACCACCACGAGCACCGGAGTGTGACATCAAGAACACGGGGTTCACATACCACCCGCCTTCACGGACGTCATTTTTCATGGCGTCCATCATGTCTTTGGTGATCAACTCACGGGCATTTGTCCATTCATCAAGAACGTGGTTGTAGCGTTCCTGACCGGTCATCAAACCGCGATCGTATGACTTCTTAAGCTTCATCACCTCTTTCTCGGCGGACTTGATAAAGTCCGTCTTGGTGTCCGGAGTAACCAAGTCGTCGGTTGCAAACGACAAACCGGATCGAGTCGACTCTCGGAACCCAAGTTGCATCATATCATCGAGCAGGTGAATCGTTGCTCGGCGACCAATCTTCTGATAGCAATCGCTAATCACGCTGGCCAAGTCACCGCTTCGCATCGCTTGGTTGTAGAAATCCAATCCCGCGGGGAGCATTTCATTGAAACGAACTCGCCCAGGAGTGGTCTCGATCACATCGCCATACTTGCCACTACCATCCTCAGTTTTGAGTTTTTGGTACTTCGGTAGTCGCATCTTGATTTTGGCATGTAAGGCCACCACGCCTTGTGCGAACGCCAAATCGACTTCGTCGTATCCAGCGAAGACCATTCCCTCTCCACGCTGATCAGGCATTTCAACGGAGGTGTAGTAACAACCCATCACGATGTCCTGCGACGGACTCATAATCGGCTTACCATTCGAAGGAGCAAAGACGTTATTCGTACTCAGCATCAAGGTGTGTGCTTCGACCTGTGCTTCGATCGACAGTGGCAAGTGAACTGCCATCTGGTCTCCGTCGAAGTCAGCGTTGAAGCCCTTACAAACCAACGGATGCAGGTGAATCGCATTGCCCTCCACCAAGGTTGGCTCAAATGCCTGAATCCCCATTCGGTGCAGGGTTGGTGCACGATTGAGCAGCACGGGGTGATTGGCAATCACCTGTTCGAGAATGTCCCAAACCTCTTCGTCCTTTCGCTCCAGCATCTTCTTGGCAGACTTAATGGTATCGGCATGACCGAGTTCCTTGAGTCGACGAATGATGAATGGCTGGTAGAGTTCCAGAGCAATCTTTTTGGGAAGACCACATTGATGGATCTTCAGTCGGGGACCGACCACGATCACACTACGTGCGGAGTAGTCAACACGCTTTCCGAGTAGGTTTTCGCGGAAGCGACCCTGCTTACCTTTGATCATGTCGGTCAACGACTTGAGAGGTCGGTTCGATGAACCGAGAACCGGTCGCTTACAACGGTTGTTATCAAACAACGCATCGACGGACTGCTGAAGCATACGCTTCTCATTCCTGATGATCACTTCCGGCGCGTTGAGATCGACCAACTTTCGAAGTCGGTTATTACGGTTGATGATACGACGATAGAGGTCATTCAAATCACTTGTTGCAAAGTTACCGCTATCCAAAAGAACCAGTGGTCGAAGGTCCGGAGGAATCACGGGAATGACATCGAGCACCATCCACTCGGGACGATTGTCGCTGTCTCGGATGGACTCAACGATCTTGAGTCGATTGATCAAGTCCTTCTTTTTCTGCTTGGAACCGGTTTCGTCCAGTTCAACACGCAGCTTCTCGGACAACTGAACCAAATCGAGCTTATTAAGCAATTTCCGAACTGCCTCGGCGCCCATATCGGCCTCGAATGAATCGGCACCGTACTGCGCGCGTGCTGCTC
>JAKMEW010000154.1 GCA_022425745.1 Rubripirellula sp. | reverse complement strand
GAGCGGTGACCGGACAGTCGCTGGTATAGCAGAGGACACTAAACCCATCTTTGACCAACTCCTGACATGCCTCCAACGTTCCAGCGGGATCAGGCAGGAGCGTTCGACTATCGCCGAGCACCTCAAGCTTTACCCAATCGGCTCCCGAATTACCGAGTGTTCTGAGAATTTCACGTCCAAGCTTTGCCGCACGAATCGCATCTTTAGCGGTGTAACAGCCGGCTGTATTGGGCAGCAGGGTGTACCGGTCAAGGTCAATGAAATCGAGAATATTTTGACCGGTTCGATCGTACAGTTTTTCTCGACGAACAGCGACCGTTACACAATCACTACCGGATTGATCCAACGACTCTCGCATCTGCTCCATCGTGTCATATCGACCGGTGCCCACGATTAATCGGCTATCAAGTGTGTGGCTACCCACCACCAGCCGCTTATCCTTGCGAGTACCCGATTGGACGACGGTTGTTTCAGAGGTGGATGACACGATTACTTCTTTACTTTTCAAATCGAAAACAGAGTCAAGTTGTGACCCAGAAAACTTTCACAGCGTTATTGAGCCCGATGAGTCGGAGGCACCTCAATATCAATCTCAACCGCCACCAACCAAGGTCACCACCTCGAGTTGATCGCCAGCTTGAATAACTCTAGTGGCATGCTCTTCACGAGGCACAACTTCTGCATTGACTTCAACAGCAAGGTAGTTTGGAGGAACATCAACCAACTTCAGAACTTGCTCCAACGTACTCCCAATTGGGACGGAAACCATTTCGCTGTTAACGTGGATTTCAATCACTCTTAGATGTCAAATTGTAAGAGGCAAGGAAGAAATGGACGCAAAAAAATCGATCGGCTGATTGCTCACTCCGCGAATTTTCTCTCATCCTATGATCGCCCGTTTGTGCGGTTTCCGAAACCGCCATTTAAGCAATCCAGCAAAAATCCGTCGGAACCACTGGCCGATTGCCCAAGCAGGGTGATGTAAAAAAGCCTCCTGTATCGTCTGACACAGAAGGCTATTCAAAGATAACCATGATGGTTTGTTTGGCGGAAACATCCATACCGAGATTTGAGGGTCGGTACGGAGCGAACACCGCTGACTAATTACCTTCGTCAAAAGCGGCATCGAAGGCGCGATTGCTCGGTGAAAAGTCCAAACGCTTGGTGAATTCGCATGCCTCTCGAGCGCCAAAGGTTCGCTCCATTCCACTGTCTTCCCATTCGATAGACAGGGGACCTTGATAGTCGATGTCATTCAACGCGCGAATGATCTCTTCAAAATTCACTCCACCACGGCCGGGACTGCGGAAATCCCAACCTCTTCGATGATCACCAAAATTGATGTGGCTAGCCAAAATACCGCTGCGGCCATCAAGCTTAACGATGGCGTCCTTGATGTGGACGTGGTAGATCCGGTCAGGAAACGCTCGAATGAATTCAACGGGATCAACTCCCTGCCAAATCAAATGGCTGGGGTCAAAGTTGAAGCCAAACTCGGGTCGATGATCAAGTGCTTCGAGAGCACGCTGAGCGGTGTAGATGTCAAACGCGATTTCCGTTGGATGCACTTCCAACGCAAACCGAACGCCGCACTCTCCGAACACATCCAAAATCGGATTGAATCGCTCCGCCAAAAGATCAAAACCGGCATCAATCATGCTGGGCGGCACGGGCGGGAAAGAATAAAGAAGATGCCAAATGCTGCTGCCGGTGAATCCATTGACCACATCGACGCCAAATTTTTGTGCAGCACGGGCGGTATTCATGAGCTCTTCGACCGCTCTCTGATTGACCCCCGCCGGATCTCCATCACCCCAGACGTATGGAGGCAGAATGGCTTCGTGTCGCTGATCGATATTGTCAAGCACCGCCTGACCTACGAGATGGGCACTAATTGCGTGGCACTGAAGACCAGCGTCATCGAGTTGCTTACGCCTGTTTTCACAGTAGTCATCCTCGGCGATTGCTCGATCCACCTCGAAATGGTCACCCCAGCAAGCTAATTCGATGCCGTCGTAACCGAACTCGGCGGTCATTCGAGCCATTTCTTCGATGGGAAGATCTGCCCACTGGCCAGTGAAAAGGGTGACGGGACGTGCCATGAAGGTCTCCAGCGTGATTGGTATGAGAAGAACACAAAAATTCCGGTGCGGATATTTTGCGCGCTCCCGCCCTTACCCTGCAACATGCCACCGAATCCACTCCTGCTTTTCCAAGGGACAGGAAAGGGCAAAAGTGGTGTTCCGGCGAGGTAGATCGGGTTAAAATCAGACGGTCGCTCTGAGTCATTCTCAGTGGTGAGTCATTCTTAGTGGATCGACCCATCATTATTTCCACGTTCAACACGCAAGAGCCAAACGATGCCGACGCGATTCGTTTTCATGACTATTATCTGTGCGTTCTCATTTTTGGGTCTTAGAGACGCACCGGCCCAAGAGACGACCTCGACTGCGAATGTGCAAAAGGTCATTTCTAAAGCAGCTAACCCAGCTGAAATCGAACTTGCTGCAGCAAAAGGGATCGAGTTCCTTCGTCAAAGGGGGCAAGGTGACGACGGGGCATTCAGCCCCGAATCAGGCGCGGCAGTGACGGGGCTCTGCGTT
Organism: Rubripirellula sp.; assembly: GCA_022425745.1. Lineage (GTDB taxonomy): Bacteria > Planctomycetota > Planctomycetia > Pirellulales > Pirellulaceae > Rubripirellula. Next base: position 8,240 of record JAKMEW010000154.1, on the reverse strand, counting down.
CGAGCCATCCTCGAGCATCGCCCCCAAGCAATCAACGATCCCGTCATTAAGCGAGCACTAAAGTTTCTTGAATCCAAGATTCAAAGTGACGGAGGGATCTACACCCAAGGCTCCAAGCATCGTAACTATGAAACTTCTGTTGCCGTAGGAGCCATGGTCAAAGCCAATCAGGACGGTCAGTATGACAGCGTCTTGGATCGTGCAGAGCTTTTCCTGAAGGGACTACAGTGGGACGAAGATGAGGGAGCCAGCCCGAAAGACCCAGCTTACGGCGGCGCCGGGTACGGTAGCCATGAACGTCCCGATCTCTCCAATACCTCCTTTTTAATCGACGCACTTCGCGATCTCGGCAACGATGCAAATGACCAAGCGATCCAGAAGGCATTGCTGTTCGTGAAACGCACCCAAAACCTACCAGGTCATGGAAACGACACACCACATGCTAACTCCGTGGGTGACGGCGGCTTCTACTACACGCCAGCCGCCGGCGGTGAAAGTCAGGCTGGCGAGACAGATGGCGGCGGTCTAAGGAGCTACGGCTCGATGACCTACGCCGGCCTCAAGAGCATGATTTACGCCGGCCTGTCTGCGGATGATCCCAGAGTCATTGCGGCAATGAAATTTATCCGCAAGCACTACAGCCTTACCGAAAACCCAGGCATGGGACACGCCGGTCAATTCTATTACTACCACACCTTCGCCAAATCTCTGAACGTTGCCAAAATTGACATCCTTGATGACACAGACGGCAAGCCACACGATTGGCGGAGCGAACTTGGCGGACAACTGATCGCCATGCAGCAGGCTGATGGGTCTTGGGTCAACCAAGAAAACGACCGCTGGATGGAAGGGGACCGACAACTGGTAACTGCCTACGCCCTTTTGGCTCTGGCAAACTGCAAGTAGACGTCAACGGTGCCCAGATAGGCTGCGAACGCTGAAAGCGGAATCACTAACGTTGACTCCCTGAGGCTGGCCACTGGAGCTGGCCACTGGGGAATTGAATTTTGCTTGAGCCGATGCGGCGAGCAACAGCGTTCACCTCAAAATGGTTATGCTTACGACTGAAAAGAATCGGAGCATGTCGAGCGTGCAGACGCAGAGATGAGCCGAATCGGTTTGCGGTTGAGCACGAATCAAGTAAATCGTCTCCAAAGATCACAAGGCACAATTTGTCATGATGCAGCACCCCCGATGTGGATCCATTGTTTTGTTCCTGCTGTGTTGCTTTTCGCCAGCGATGGGAGATGAAGCGTCGCAATCAGCTACGGTTGAAGCCGCACCGAGCCAATGGATCACTTCAATCGCTCCCCTGAGTGATGAGGGCACCTTTGTTGCGGCCACGGCGAACGGACTATTGATGCAACCCGCCTCGGTGGATCGACTTACAAGCGACCAGCCTCAAGCAAGAACTCAGCTCTACACACATCCAACTGCGGTATGGTGCGTGGTGTCTTTCTCAGAAGGAAAAAAAATCGCCAGCGTTGACTATCGCGGGAATTTAGCGATCTACGATTTGGCTGAAGCAAACCTCGCAATGCACGAGAAAGCTCTCGAGCGTTGGTGCCAGAGCCTCATCGTTGCTCCAAGCGGCGATTTGCTCGTTGCGGGCAATGAGGCGGGAAAAATCTTGGTCTGGAATGTCGCGGATTCCAAAGTGACCAAGTCCGTCGAACTCGATGGCCATGCCATAACGGGGCTTGCAATCTCGCCCGATCAAAAACAGCTTGCAGCGAGTGACGGTAGCGGTCAGATCCATTTCCTTCAGTGGCCCAATCTGGAGCTCGCGGGAAAGTCCAAAATCAGTGACTCTCCAGCTTGGTGTGTTGCCTACGCTCCGGAAGGAAATCAAGTTCTCGTGGGTAGTGGAGACAACCACCTTTATCAACTCGGCAACCAAGCTGATGCAGAGGCCAAAGTGGTTGCGGCCGGTCAGGACTGGATAACCAATCTCGCGATTTCGGAAAGTGGCGAGATTGCCGCCGGCGAAGTCGGAGGCAACCTTCACATGATCTCCAATGGGATGACCGCCACACCCGTGATTAAGACGTTCACTTCATCAAGCGGCGTTTGGTCGCTCTGTTGGAATGGAACTCAAGAATTGCTTGTAGGATCCAGAAAAGATGGCATCTCCCGAATGGGACGCTCATGGGACTGGATTGCGGAACCGAAAAAAAGTGAAAGCGAAACGGCTCCCAATGATGAAGCGAGCGAAGAAACCAGTGAGGCCGCTTCCAGAGATGGGGAGACTACCCAAACGAGTGAGCCTGCCAAAACACCTGAGAAGCCGGAGTCGGATCAGGCAGATCCCAACTCTCAGTAAACACTCCGCTTCTGTGATCTTGCAGCACCTGCACCGAAACGATCAGATCCACACGCTGTCACTATTGCTATATTCGTTGATAAAAGAGAACCCTGAGAATGAAGTCGCCCCTGCAAGCCATGCGAGATTTGCTTGAAGAGGATCAACGCTACAAGCTCGAAGCGTACCAATTCATCCGCGAAGCGCTACAGTACGCTCACGAACACATTCTTGTGTCACCCGAAGCGACAACCGGCCCAAGTGGAGAGATGACACCGCGGCACATCACTGGTCAACAACTCTGCGAAGCGTGTCGCCTCTATGCGATTGAACAGTATGGCTACCTTTCCAAGATGGTACTCGCCAAATGGGGTGTGCACTCAACGAGTGACTTTGGCGAAATTGTTTACAACCTCATCCGGATCGAGCAGATGAGAAAAAGCGAGTCTGACCAACGTGAAGATTTTGACGATCTCTATACATTCGACGAAGCGTTTGAACCAAATTTTGAATTGGCACCTCATGATCAAACTTAACCGGAGCAAGCAGATGCTTCACAGAAAAGAATTCACTCGCATCTTCGTGCCGCATCGGCGGTGGTTCTGCATCGCAGTGATGTTCGTCATGAGTTGCGAACTCGCGACAGCGATTCATGCTCAATCCACCGACTCATCAAACCAGCAGGCAATCACCCAGGAGCCATCCTCCGGAACCACGACCGAATCGAAACGGGTAGAGAGACCACGCCCAGAAGAAGATGCGAGACGCACCTACCTCGGCCGTGTGCTGGCTCAGCCCATGTCTCATCTCGGTGCGAGCTGGCTTGTCCGACCGGAACGAGACCAAGAAGAGAACGCAAGCTTGTCATTCAAAGAACTCCAACTCAAAGAGGGTATGACGGTTTGTGATCTCGGCTGCGGCAATGGCTACTGGACGCTACCGATGGCGCGTGACGTCGGAAGTACGGGTCGAGTTCTTGCGGTCGACATCCAACCCGAGATGCTCCAAAAACTCCGCGAACGCTCCGCAAAGTTCAATTACACGCACATCGAGCCGATCCGCAGTACGGTTAGCGATCCAAAGCTACCTGAAAACGAAGTGGATCTGTTGTTGATGGTCGATGTCTACCACGAATTCTCGCATCCTGAGTCGATGTTGTGGGGAATTCGCCGATCACTCAAACCCAACGGTGTGGTCGCGCTGCTCGAGTATCGTGAGGAGGACCCACGCGTGCCCATCAAACCGCTGCATAAGATGTCCAAGAACCAAATTTTGAAAGAGTATCAAGAGAACGGGTTCAAGCTGGTTCGCGAATTCAACGAGTTACCTTGGCAACACCTGATGTTTTTTGCCCGGGATGACAGCCCACTTCCAGAAATTGAAGCCAAGCCGACACAACAGGTACTCGAAGAACTCGAGTAAAATCCTGATCGGTTCGACGCATAAAAAAAATCACGGTGGACGGCTGTAGTAAGGGACCTCGAAAACTGTCCAATCACCGAATCACACCTTTATTATCAATCAGAAGAGAAGAGTGGTACCGCATGCCTGTTAGATTACGCCTGAACATTATGATGTTCCTCCAGTTCTTCGTCTGGGGTGTCTTTTTTGTCACCATGGGAGGATATCTAGCTGAGTTATTTGCCGACGATGAGAGCGTCAACTCGATTATCGCTAGCTGTTACGCAACCCAAACTTGGGCCGCTTTGTTTGCACCCCTGATCGTGGGTTATGTTGGCGACCGCTTGATGAACAAAGAACAACTCAACGGTATCCTTCACCTACTGGGCGCAGGATTACTGTATTGGGTTAGCACCACCACTGATGCGACAGAGATTTTCTGGGGGCTATTAGGCTTTTTTATCTGCTACATGCCGACTCTGGCCTTGGTCAACACCATCACATTTCAGAATGTTGACAACATTGAAACGGACTTCCCAAAAATCCGTTTGTGGGGCACGATCGGCTGGATTGCCGCAGGTTTGACCGTCTCTCAGTCACTTTTTGGCTTAGCACCATTTCCCGTCCTTGGCGGCATCGAGAACGCAGGTGGAACGGCTGTGCAGTTCCAACTCGCTGCGGCTGTGAGTGGCTTCTACGGAGTATTCAGTTTTTTGCTCCCGGCAAGTCCGCCAGAGGGCCGCGGCCAGAATGTCGATTTGGTCAAGGTTTTGGGGTTCGACGCTCTTAACCTTATGAAGAACCCGTCCTACCTCATTTTTGCGGTCAGCTCCTTTCTGATTTGTATCCCACTCGCTTTCTACTACTCGAGAACGGGTGACTTCGTCAGTAAGGTTCACTTCGGAGATCAAACCGGTGGTGTGATGGCACTTGGGCAAGTGAGCGAAATTTTCTTCATGGCACTCGTACCATTTTTCCTTTCGAGACTCGGTGTCAAAAAGATGCTGCTTGTCGGGATGTTGGCCTGGGCATTGCGTTACGCGTTATTTGGTTTATTGCCGTCACAAGCCGCGATGGTCGTCCTCGGTATCGCAATGCACGGCATTTGCTATGACTTCTTCTTCGTCACCGGGCAACTCTACACGGACCGAGTTGCACCTCGCGAAATGCGAACCAGCGCTCAGGCTCTTGTTGGTTTGTTAACCTACGGTGCGGGCATGCTGGTGGGCAACTATGTCGCTGGAGCGTGGGGTGACAGGATTGAACTGGATCCAACGAAGGAAGGTTGGCTCGTAGGAGCCAAGCAATTCTGGCTGATGCCATCACTGTTTGCTGTCGCCATTGCCGCGATCTTCTACGGACTGTTCCGTGACGACTCGCAAGCACCTGAAGTAAGCCAAGGCAACGGCGAAGACAATGCCGCTCTAGAGGGTGCTTGATTGCAATCAAGCTGATGGGCTAAACCATTGCTAAACTCACACGGGCTGGATGGCTGCAAGCCAACCGGCCCGTTTCCATTCCTATCGTGCTCATCTGCCCCCTGATTTCTCGTAGAAACAGCTTGTGAAAGCGTTTTACTAAGCAACGTGTGCGGGACGGCGACGCCCAAGATCGATCACCTCGGTGGGTGACATCTGACGCAGCCTTGCGGTGACAAACTCGGGTGCTTTCATCGATGACGTGATCGCTGACCACCGATTGATCGATTGAAGAATCACATCGGAACCGAGGCGATCAAAGAAAGCAGACCAAGAGCGTTTGGAATCAAAGCCGAGTCCTCCCCGCATCGCCAGATCCAGCTCGGCGGTTGAACCAATGACTCCGTCAAGTCTCGCCAAAACCGCTTCGATCCACATCGGCACCGCGAGCAGCATCATCACCTGCTGCTCATCAACGATTGGCGATTGACTTTGATATTGCGCAATCAACTGACTCGTTTCTTCAGCGACATCCATTGAGCGACGACCATCGATGTAGTCATAAAACCCACCGCCGGCGAATCTTCCAGACCGACCTTTTTTCACCAGTGCAGGTAACAGCGGGGCAGGGCATAGCCGTTTAGGAAAAGCTCTCCAAAAAACACGCCCCGCATCAAAAGCCGTTCGCGTCCCAATCCAGTCAATCAACTCCAGTGGTGAGATTGGCATCCCGTATCGCCTTGCCGCGCGGTCAATAACGCGAGGAGAAACGCCGCGACAAAGTAATTGCATTGCCTCGTTGAGGTATGGGGACAGCAAGCGATTCACGATAAAACCAGGAGAGTCCTCAACCTGAAGCGGTTGCTTATTGAGTCGTAAAACGTGCGAAATCGCCTGATAAATTGTCTCGCGATCGCTACCCAAACCGCTCGCTACTTCGACCGCCTGGCGAGCATGAACGGGCATGAAAAAATGCATCCCACACAGTCGCTCAGGAAACTTCAGCCCGGTCGCAATCTGTTGGATTTGCAAATTGGAAGTGTTGCTGCAGTAAACGGACAACTCTCCATAGACCTCCTGAGCCTGTCGGAAAAACTCCTGCTTTACCTCGAGACGCTCGGAGATGGATTCGATGACGATCGTGGGATGCCCTGCTGCCCTCGCATCGGTGTCGAAAGTGAATTCGAGGCAAGGCCCAAGTTTCTTAATGCCTGACGCCGAACTCACCGAAACCGGAGCGTGCTGAGCATCTCTCAGGAGCTCTTCTCCCGCAACTTGCAACTGCTTTGGATCATGATCGATAAGCGTGAATGGGATCCCCGCCATCAAATGACATCGAGCAATCTCTCGACCTACCACTCCAGCACCAACCAACACCGTTGACGCTTGCGGAGGTATTTGTTTTTCAGACACTGAAGATTCCTTCAACGAAGTGCTGATCGTGTATCGCCCGTGCAGATTGGATCTACATTAGGCGGCTAACATGCTTCGATCCTGAAGCATCGCTCGGACATCCCTAAGATTCTCCGTTGACTCCAACCAATGGAGGGGAACCTTTCCATAAAACGCGGCCCAACCGGTGAACGTGCTTGGTGGACCAACCAACAAGTCAGTGCCGGCGAACCCATACAAATCCTCGATCACCCCATCACTTTCGCATGACACGGTAAGCCCTGGAAAATCATGTTCTCTCAATATGCCATTACCGCGCACTAAGAAACCTACACGTGCGGGCGAGAACTGTTCCTGAATTTGACGCATCACGTTGGCATATTCACTCGTCGGGTAAAAATACTTGCCGTTGAGATAGGTTGCGTAATCACCGTGTCGAATATGAATGCCAACGATCACATCCGCTTGATCACGCAACCTGCTTAATCGTGCATCGATCGAAGCCTGCACGGCTTCAGGGATCGCAAAATGTGTGCGAATCACCTCGGCGTGCTGATGGAGTAGTCGCTCACTTCGAAACAACCACCCTTGGAGCAACACATGCCGACTCCAGACCAACGAAGCAAATTCATCGCTGCCCAGATCCATCGACTCGCCGCGGCCCAAACTAATCACCTTAAGCTTAGGCAAGTTCCCTCCTAATCCGTGAAGCCCGCGACCACCTAACTCCACCGCCTTACTCAAAACGTGTCGACTCCACTGTGACGGTCGACCTGCCTGACGCGCCGATGCGGGATAGTGACACCAACGATCATGGGCGGTACGCGGAAACATTCTGGCGTACTCAGCGAACGACGGATTGACTAGCTCAACACCGTACTCTTCTGCGGCAGCGATCAGGTGCGAGTAGAGAAATAGACGATTCCCTAGTTGGCCAAATTTTTTTCCAAGGATCATCATGATCATCGTTCCCGTGAGCACCCTCGCTCGAGGATCGGATTTCGCTTTGATGTTGTGATCACTTATTGCAAATCAGCGCACCAAAAACGTCCGATCGCCCCCCCGTCTCAACTCCACCCTGCACGCTGGAGAAGTGGGCAATTTGCGTCTGAGAGATAAGCTATTGTGAATAGCCCAGAACAACAAGATCGTTTCTTCAGCCGAGACGCCCTGGTAAAGGGGAATTGCGGACAGTAAATCGTCCTCAAACGGGATTCTATCACCCGTAAAACCGCAATTGACCGATCGGTAACCGACTGCGTTACGAACGCCTTCTCCCACCGCCTAAGATGGAAGACGCCCCAGATGGAAGAAACCAATGACGACGCCACCAGTCCACGAAGCGGATACTTTGCCAAAATTGCTAGCATCTTAGTGCGAAGGTAGGAATCTCGGTGAATCCCAATCGCCCTGCGACCCTTAAATACCCCTCAGGGATAAGCAATGCCGCCGATAGTCGCTAAACTGGCAGCAAGTCGCTTTGCGTGTTGCGAGTTGACTGCCCACCGTTTGACTGTCGAGACAGGGAAGATGAATAAAATTCGCGTCGGAATTGTTGGCGCCACCGGATATACGGCTCTGGAAACCGCTCGCCTGCTCCTTCAGCATCCTGAAGCCGAGGTGGTTGCAGCGACGAGCCGAAACGATGCAGGGAAACCCCTCTCGGAGGTTCACCCATCATTAAGAGGCCGTTTGGATGTCACGATCAGCGAATTGGATATCCAAGA
>JAKMEW010000102.1 GCA_022425745.1 Rubripirellula sp. | reverse complement strand
ACACTAGAGACTCCGTCCCGCGAAGCCCTGACGGAGAATGTTAACGAAGCGATTTTTTTAGCCAATTTGCGTAGCGAGTTATTTAATGCAAGACTTTCGTTCAGGTTGCATCAGTGGATTGTTGATGTTGTTACTCAGCTTCCATTCGACGCCCGAATCAGGTGCTGCGGAGTTGTTTGTAGAAGCTGAGAGCTTCGAAGATCACGGCGGTTGGAAACTGGATACTCAGTTTATACAGTCGATGGGATCGCCTTATCTTTTGGCGCATGGACTGGGCGTAAAGGTTGCAGACGCTAAGACTCAAATTCAAGTTGCAGAAACAGGAACTTACCGTCTTTGGGTTCGAACTTATGATTGGGTCGCGAGATGGAATGCTTCACCATCTCCCGGAAAATTTCGAGTTTCTCTCGATGGCAAGACACTGCCAGTCATGTTTGGCACCGAAGGAAAAACTTGGGGATGGCAGGATGGAGGGAAGGTATCGCTGCAGGCAGGTGAGACGGAACTGCGATTGATTGACGAGACGGGGTTCAATGGGCGATGCGACTGCATCTATTTAACGTCTGATCTCGAAACCGTTCCGCCTCCGGCTGATGATGTCTTGTCCGTTTGGCGACGAAAGCAACTGGATTTGCCGGAGACTCCCGTCAGTAAGGGGCCGTACGATCTTGTTGTCGTGGGCGGCGGCTATGCTGGAATGGGGTCTGCTCTATCGGCAGCACGAATGGGTTGTCGCGTCGCTTTGGTGCAAGACCGGCCCGTTCTTGGTGGAAATGGCTCGAGTGAGGTGCGAGTGTGGGCCAAGGGGAATATTCGACGCGGAAAGTTTCCCCGAATCGGAGAGATCATTGAGGAGTTCGCAGATCGCGCAACCAAGTCGCCGGGAAGATATGAGGAATTCGGTGATGATCTCAAAGAACAGGTCGTGCGCGCGGAGCCGAATATTGACTTAATGTTGAATCACCATGCGTTTGCTGTCGAGATGGATGATCGGTCGGTCCGAGCGGTGAAAGCTGTTGATACTCGCTCGGGTGCTGAAGTAAAGATTCTGGGCAACTATTTCGCTGACTGTACCGGACATGCTTGGATTGGAGCTTGGGCTGAGGCGGATCTTGAGATGACGCCCGATGGCCGTATGGGTATGAGTAATATGTGGGCTTGGGATGAACAGGATCAGCCCATCACATTCCCTCAGACACCTTGGGCCTTGCCTTTAGAGATGGAGGACTTTCCTTACCCGCGGGACCATCATGGGCAATGGTTCTGGGAAAGTGGGTTTGATAAAGATCCATTGGGGGATGCTGAAGGGATTCGGGACTGGAATCTTCGAGCCGTCTTTGGTGCGTTCAACGCGATGAAAAATCGTGATGGTGCCGCGGACCATCAAACCGCGTTTTTGACTTGGGTCGCATACATCGGTGGTCCAAGAGAGAGTCGGCGGTTGATGGGTGATGTTGTGCTAACCGAAGATGATGTCGTTTCTAAGCGTGACTTTCCCGATGGATGTGTGCCAAGTACATGGTCCATTGATTTGCATTATCCCAAGCAGCAATACGCAGGTAAATTTACCGAGAATCCATTCATCTCGATCGCTGTTCACGGTAAAGGTGTTGACCGAAATTATGGCTACCCGGTCCCTTATCGATGTTTTTACAGCCGGAACATCAACAACCTTTTCATGGCGGGTCGCTGCATCAGCGTGACACATGAGGCGCTCGGAACGACGCGTGTGATGAAAACCTGTGGAATGATGGGTGAAGTAGTTGGCAAGGCGGCGTCGATCTGTGCCTTGAATCAATGTACTCCCCGAGAGGTTTACGAAAATCATCTAGGTGATCTTCTCGATCTAGTCCAGCTTCCGGGAAAAGCACGGCGTAGTACACCGTCAGCAGAAATCGTGATTCCAAGCGATGCCTTGCCGTTGGCGGGTCCCATGGGGCCTCCCACCGGGAAAGAGTTAGGGCAGCTTGACGGAATTGTGGTTGATGATGATCAAGCCGTCCTGAAAGGCACATGGACGGTAGGAACTGGGTTACCAAACTATGTTCAATACGGCTATCGGTACGGCAGCCCCAATTCAAATTCGTCGGCGAGCTACTCTTTAACAGTCAAAAAGGCTGGTGAGTACGCGGTGGAAATCTTTACTCAGTCGCATGAAAATCGATCAACGAAAACACCAGTTGTAATCGAGCAAGCGGGTCAGTCAGAAACTTATTACGTCAACCAACGCGAGACGCGTCCAGATGGCATCGCTCAAGTGACAAATGTGAAGTTATCCGAGGGTGAGACGGTCACCGTTCGGATAGAAACGATGGACGCTGATGGAACCGTTCACATTGATGCCGTGCGGCTGCTTGAGCTGCCGTGAACGCGTCCCTACCCATTATTCAGGTCAGTACACGCACAACTCGGTGGCGTCTGTATTTGGTGCAGACCCTTCGCGTTTTGCTTATTGCGTTGCTGCTGATTGCAATTCCAAAGCCGGCGACTGAGCCAAGAGATGGGCTCGTGCCGCCAACGGTGGATGAATTAATCAACACTGGCCATTCTCTACCTCCCGATTGCGTTGTTGGTCCACGAGATCCCAGTAGTGGTCTGTGGCGTCTTGAGGACGTAAAAGGAAACACGATAGGGTGGGTCGCAAGAACTTTCCCCGATGCACAGCATGCAATTGGTTATCGAGGTCCAACCGAAGCCTCGATCTTGTTGAACAATGATTTGCGAGTGTTGTCCGTTCGATTGCTTTCGAGCGAGGATACGGATGAGCACGTTGAGGCTGTTTCAGGTAGTTCTCAATTCTTTGAACAGTTTGTTGATTGGGATTGGGCCAGTATTCCAGGCACACATTCGATCGATGGTGTTTCTGGAGCCACGTTGACCTCCTTGGCGCTTACCGAAGGAATCGCGAGACGGATGGGAGGGGACGTTCCGTCACTTGTCTTTGCGAAGACGCTCGACTTGGCAGATGCAAAAGTTTTTTTTCCTAATGCGGCCGCGCTGAATGCTGAAACAGGAGGCGTTTTTGATGCTGCGCAAAGCCTCTTAGGCTATGTGATTCGTACGGGCGATCTGGCAGATTCATTGATCGGATACCAAGGACCGACTGAATTATTGATCAAGCTAAATCTGGAAGGCACGATTGATGCGGTAAAGATTAGAACGTCTTTCGACAATGAGCCGTATGTTGATTACGTCCGGACCGAATATGGATTCTGGAAACGATTTCGCGGGATGGATCTGGCAACACTTGCTCGCTTTGACCCAGTAGCAGAACGGGTTGAAGGTGTTTCTGGTGCGACCATGACGAGTCAAACAGTGGCTCACACATTGGCAGCTGCCGCAAAGGAATATCAGAATCGACTCGCCAAGAAAGAACGACCGGATACGGATTCGGTGTTTGATTTGAGATGGAGCTGGACGGACTTGGCGACCGTAACGGTTTTGGTTCTCGCTATTTTGATGCAGTTCTCCATCCTGAAAAGATTCAGACGCCATCGTCGAATTTGGCTGCTGATTGTGGTCTTGGTGGTAGGATTCTGGTCAGGGAATCTAATTTCAATGGCATTGTTAGCAGGCTGGTCAGCAGAAGGTATTGCTTGGCGATTGGCACCCGGCCTAGCCTGCGTTGCTGTTGTTGCGACTTTGAGTCCGATATTCACAAAGCAGAACCTGTACTGTAATCATCTGTGTCCACATGGTGCGATTCAGCAGTTGGTAAAGCCTAGACGGGTGTCGAGGCAATGGAAATGGATCAGGTCTCATGTGGGGTTGAGGTTATCCCTCGTTCCACCGGCAACTCTGTTGTGCGCGTATGCGACGTTGAGCCTTTATCCAGCGTTTGACCTTTCAGGCTGGGAACCGTTTCACGCGTATTTATTTAGAGTTTCGAGTTGGACGGTGATCCTCTACGCAGTAGTAACCATTGTTATTTCGCGGTACCTACCGATGGCGTACTGTCGATACGCATGTCCAACGGGCTTCTTTCTCAGTCACCTCCGCCTACATTCTGGAAGCGGAGTGTTTAGGAGAGCCGATTTTGTGATTTTGATGACGGTCGTCATCGTTTGGATGGCGAAAGGTATTTCTACTGGATGAAAGTTGGGCTCTTACGAAACTGTAGGTAGGCCCATGTGTGAGCGGGTGTCAGGCATAACGCCATGCCGGCGGCGTATCCGATTAAGACTCCGTTCGTGCTGAAATAAAATCCACCGACCCAAACCGCGATAGCGGTGGGAATGGATCCAATCAGGGATGCTTTCAGAAGTGGTTTGGCTTTCATCGCGAGGACGTAGAAACCTTGAACTGCAGCAATATGATTCGCAAGTGCTCCGATTGCTAAAAAGACTACTTGTTGAGGATTGAGAAACCTTTTTTCAAGTCCGTCTCGGAAGAGCGGCAAGCAATAGGTGAGTACCGTTAGCGTTGCAAAACCGAGGATAAGAAGGATTGTGGAGACAATTGCGGTGCGTCTCCACAATGATCCCGCTCTCTCTCGGTCGCCTTTTCCGTGATGAGTTGCTACCAGCGGATACTTGGTTTGGATCCACGCGAGGGCAACCATTTGAATTGCCGATGAGATACTGAGTGTCATGCCGAGAGGAGCTGCCTCAACATCACTGTGGAACTTGCAAACGATGATGGTGAAAAATTGCGTTGCGAAGTGAAAGCTCGCTGTAATTAGAGCAATTCGCCATTGGAGCGGCACCACTTCTCGCATCCAACCAAATGTCGATTCGGTAGAAGGTAGCTTCTGATACTTCAAAAAAAAGTCGCGTTTTGCAACCAGCACGACGTATGCAGAAACAAGGGTCTGCGTGAAAAACGCAAAGACTAGCGACCACAACTTGAATCCCAATAAAAGTGCCGTCCAGACGGCAAGAGACCCGATAACCATCTGCAATAAACGATAGCGGTAGATCATGTCACGAAAGCCCGCACCCTCCAGTATTGAAAGTGAGGGCGCCAACGTTATCGCTAGGGCAGCTGCAGGTATGGTGAATAGAAACGGCACTTGCCAAGAGGTTTGAGAATCAGCCAAAGTTAACCAGCCAAAGCCGACTGCAATCAACGCGTATGCTGCCGCCGCGTATCCAAACCAGCGACTCGAGGCTTTGATGAGGTCACGCATTCTCGCGGCAGCAGTTAACCATTCCGGGTTCTCTGATTGATGCTCATCAGTACAAGAATGATTCTCGCTTGCAGGTGCCAATACAGCGGATGCATGGCTACTTTGGCTGACAAGAACATTAAGTAGGCCGAGTTCAAAATAGGCCTGGATTCCAATGATGCTAACGATGGAATAATAAATTCCCTGCTCTGATAAGCTTAATGCTTCGATCAAGAAGACAATCGTGATGGGTCCCGAGAACGCTTGCCAGAATCTGGTTCCCAGCGCATACCCAAGTGTTCGATCCCACTGTAGCTGATGAAGCATTCTTCTCAGCATCTCATTCATCGATTTGTATCCGGAGCATTCTGTATCGTCATGTGGAGATTTAAGTCGTCGTGCTTTTGGCTGGTTTTTGCGTCCAACTGCGACGAATTTGATTGGTAAACCTTCCTAAGCGGTAGATCGAGAAGACCGGTAGTTTTCCCACCACTGCATTCTGGCCGCTTTGGAAGCGACGTGTCTGATTGCCTAGGTTGATCAGGGTGTCCAGAGTTGAAGCAACTGCAGCTAACCAAAAAACGAGGGACGCAGGATGTATCTTGAGGGCAACAATGAGCATTTCCAACGCAGATCGAGGGTTGCCAGATTTTAACGCAAGATTAATCCAAAAGATTCGGCGATTCCAATCATCTTTTTTGGCTGGTGGAATCGCGGTATCGCTGGGCTGGATGGGATCCAATCCCCTTTTGGTACACTCCTCATTGAGGATTTGTTGTCCTTGGTTTCGCTGCTCGACATTCGAGACCCAGTTTGCTGACGTTGCGTGAACGCGGTAGTACAGATGGATCGAAGAGAGATTTTCCAATTCACCGATCTCAGCAAGTCGTAACCAAAGCGAGTAATCTTCGGCGCAAGGAAACCGCTCATCGTAAGATCCTGCGTCTAACACCGCGGATTTACGAATCGTGACACATGATTGAAAAAAGGCGTTTGCTTGACCTCGTAAATGTCGGTCATGGATTGTTTGATGTTCACGTGGATGATCGATTGGACCAATGGCGTTTCGTTTACCGGTCATCGCGTAGCCTTGGGCGCTCACGGCAACGCATGTGCTGCGATCCAAGAGGTGTTCAATTTGTTGCTGGATCCATTCGGGGGAAGCAATGTCGTCACCGTCGATCCATGAAACGAATTCAGTATTCGCCAACTGCAATAAACGGTTGCGAGTTTTTGCTCTTCCTTGATTTGGCTGAGTGTGAGCGATGATCGAATCACGCTTTGTTGCGTAATTCGAGGCAATTTCATAGGACGAGTCAGTTGATCCATCGTCAAGGATGATGATCGATATAGGACCTTGATAGGTTTGGGACAATACACTTTCAATCGTATCCGGTAGATACGAGGCAAGGTTATAGACAGGAATCACCACGGTAACTGGCGGTAGCTTTTCAGCGGAATGCGGCTTCATCGGATCCCCAGCATGCTTGATGCGTCCTTGTGCGGGTGAGGTGCTACATCGTTGAGATTAGGTCAGCGATTAAAGAACGTGGTGGGTGATGTGCCTAAGATTGATTTTGCTGCTTCGACAGCTTCGGTGTCACAGCGGTCGACCCATAGAACAGGAAGCGTCGTTTTTTGCTTGGACAATAGGATAGCTTGATAATCCATTGCATTTAAGACATCAGAGCAATGAAGGGCTTCATGAATGCCATGTACTTCAATCAATAGTCGCGGTTTGGCGGATGAAATTGTCTGAACGCCACCCTCGAGAATCGCCCCCTCTGCTCCCTCTGCGTCGATCTTGATGAAATTCGGGATTCCATGCAGTTCGGTAGCCTGATCAATGGAAATCGTGGGAACGATCGATTCTTTAAATTGTTGGTAATTGGCTTTGGCCGCTTCTGTATCAACTCCGCCGTATTCATCGAGGTAAGCCATGGAGTCGTCGCTGTCTTCACCAGCGAATCGCAGTTTCATTTCTCCGCAGACTTTTGCGACTGCAGTCTGATGGATTCGCGTTCTGGTAAAGGATGAACGTTCTACTCCCTTTTGGATTCGCATCGCATGTTCGTGAACAGGCTCAAAAGTATGAACACTTCCCTCGGTTGCAATTGCTGACAGAGCCATCGTGTAGTATCCGTAGTGGCCACCGATGTCAAAGCAACACGAATCCGTTTTCACCAACTTGCTGACGAAACGCATGGTTTCCGATTCGTACGCGCCAGAGCAGATCGCTTTGGTGATTGGTTGGTTCCGGGGTAATAGTAAACTGCAGTCCCTGGCGACACCCTGTTCGATGCGATTCCAGTCAAAAACGGTCGGTTCTTTCGCGGGAGTTAACGCGTTTCTTGCGGCACGAGCAATTGGCCGCAAGATAGCACGGCAACTGTTTTGTATCTGTCGTTTCACGGTTATTTCTGCGGTTAATCGTTTGCGTCCTGGGTAGATGCTGGTTTGGTGAAGATTACCCAGAGATTACCCAGAGATGAACGCTAGTGGTTGGGTTATCGAGCTTTTAGATCTGATTTCCACTGAGGAATGCGAAAGATTCGTTCCGGCTATCTACTTTAATTCAATCCCCATCGGCGTCGCAGTATCCACTCGCTAGTGGTAACCGTGATAAAGAGGGAGAACAAAATCCACCCACTGATTGGATCTTCCCCGAGCGGGAAAGCAGTGGTCACAGTGTTTTGTGAACGGGTGTGATTTTCCCTTATGCGCTCACACAGCTCATCGATGTCTTCTGGTTGGTAAAGTCTCCCACCGTAGGCTTCCGTAGCCGACGCTAGTTGGGCTAGGAAGTCGTTGTCAGCTTCGGGGCGGGTAAGCTCTTCACTGTTGTCGGTGATTTGGAAAGTGATGGTCGATCCTTGCTCTGTGTCGATAGTTTGTGCTCCTGATACTTGCAGGCCATAGATTCCCGGCAGCAGTTCAGGAAGCTTTCCTTTGATAATCGGTTTGCCTTGTGAAATTTTGACCTCAAGATCAACCGGTTTAAGTACTTGGCGATTCCGAGTGATGGTTGCTTTTAGTTGATCGACTGTTAGGGGGTCGCGTGAATTGGATGACGTGATTGTGAAATCGCCCGAACTGCCCACGGGGATTCTTCGAGAATCCAAATCAACGATCAGCTCACTGTCGTCTAGGTTTTCTCGTGACAGTAGCCAAAGCATGCTCTGCCTCCAAAACCGACGATGCATCTCATTTTTTCCGGCTCGCCACCACCTCCAGCTTGAGTCAAAGGCTATCGAAGCAACGCGTCCTTGTCCGTACTCACCAACGACCATCAGTGGAATTTCCTTCTCCGATTTCAGTAGCGTGACCACTCCGGGAATTTCCCTAGCTCTTACCCAGTGATTTGCTCCAAGTAGAGGTGGAAGTTCACGCCACACGGTTTCAATGCTGCTGCCTCCCATGTCAACAATTGGATGTGCCTGAGTGGGTAAGGCGAGAAGCTCCTCATTGATTTGGTGGAGATCGTAGGTTCCGTTTTGCGATCTTGTGGGCTGGCCCTGTGATGTTGCACTCTCTTGATCAAAAACGACCGGAAGCACTTCCGAAAATGTTGTGGCTTGATAATCCCCGGCTGAATAGGAATGCATTCCTCCTAGGGTAAGTAATCCGGTCCCTGAAGCAACGCAATCGGATAACTGTTTGATTTGAGATTGGCCCAATGCTTCGGAATGAAGATCCCCCAAGATGTAGATGTCATAGACGCCGGGTTTGAGTTCACGACTCAAGTCGATCGGCCATGTGTTGCGTGTGTCGCCTGGCACCCAGATAAAATCTAGATCTAAGTCTGGAAAGCGGCGCAGCGTTCTTCTTAGGAATGATTGTTCCAAACCTGAAGAGCCTTCGATGTAGAGAATTTTCCCTCCTCCTTCACGCGTGTCGACAAAGGTGATTTGTTGATTGTTCGAGGTCGCGATTTCATTAGCGGCAGCTTTGGCTTCCATTTTCAATTGGTAGCTTCCCGCAGCGGGCACCGTGAACGGGACGGAGACAGAGATGTTGTCATTGGCTTGTGTCGGTACAACGGTTCGCGTGGCAAAGACTTCTTCCTTGCCGCTCTCGTCAATCCACGAAAGCTGAATCGGGATTTCTATCCCGGTTAGACCCTTGGCAACGACTTGGAAGTTCACCAGCGACTCATTCCCGCTGAATAGCTTCAATGACTCGGGGGCTGCTTCAATCGCAATATCTCGGGTCGCTGCGCCGGTGCTGTCTTTTCCCATCGGAATGGTCCAAAGAGGAATCCCTAGCCCACGTAGGGTTTCGATGGCTACCTGTGATGAGCCGTTTTCTTCGAGCCCCGTCTGCATTCCATCACCGAGCATGACCACACCGGAGATTGTCTCTCCAGGTGCAAGATTGAAGGCATCCAAAGCCGCTCCAGCAACTCGCGTCCTTGGCGATGTTGGCGCGATGGATTTAAGGGATTCCGATGTAGGATTTTGAATCTCGCGAGTTTCCTCGCCATACGCCATAAGTTTGAGGCTAAGACTTGGCTGCAGCGATTTGAGTTCAGTGACGATTTGCCTCCAAGCGGCTTCCTGCAACTCGGCTCGGGTTTGCCCTTCCCCACTGCTTAGCGTCATGCTGAGAGACTCGTCCGCGGCAATCACGATCGCTGTGGGTGTTACCTGATCTTGAGAAAAGCGAATTGTTGGTCGGAAGATTGCTAGCACGAGAAGCAATCCGGCGATCAGCCTTAGAGTGAGCAGCGAGCGTCGATGTGAAGGATTGGATGTGGGTGGGGTAAATCGCAAAATCACCAAGATCAGGATTATGGAGATGGCGAGAGCCACTCCATGGGATCCATAAATCGGCTCAAGTGCGAGTGTGTTCATTCAATCGTTAAAATGGGCTGCTATTTGCTTTATCGATCTGCGGGCGTTTTAGGTAAAACCGACGAGATCTTGTGTTCGCCGCGTCACAGGTTGGATTGGCTCGTGTATCGCGCCTCTTGGATGGTTTTACCGATCATGCTGGTGGCCTCCTAGAGCGAATGAGCGTAAGTTGAACGAGAGGGCTGGGTAGTTGGCCAGTTTCATTAGCACTTTGGCGGTCGTGATCGACTGGGAATCGGATTGAGATGAAAAAGGTCAGTTTGTTTACCGATGGAGCGTGCAGTGGAAATCCTGGTCCCGGCGGCTGGGCGTTTATTTTGCGTTGTGAACGCACCGACAAAGAGTTAGAGCGTAGCGATGGAGTGCCTGAGGCGACAAATAATCAGATGGAGCTGATGGCAGTCATTCGAGGTCTCCAGGCGCTCAAGGAACCATGTGGAGTCACTCTTTACGCCGATAGCAGCTACGTTCTTCAAGGCATGCAGAATTGG
>JAKMEW010000083.1 GCA_022425745.1 Rubripirellula sp. | reverse complement strand
CAGTGGTGATGCTCAGACGATCAACGAGCAGGGGGTCACCATCGTTCCTCTCGAAGTGCGAGTCGAATCTGACGGTGATGTTTATATTCGGGCTAAAGATCCTGATTACGCCAACCCCGGCCCGGATGAATCACAAAGGTTTCAGTAGCCGGATGTTGTTGGTCAATCTGTTCTGTGCTGGCGAGTCCAGCGGTGTCGCATGATTCGTAAAGTAAGTTTTCTCGTTCCTTGGTGCCGTCAGTGAACCACATTTATTTTCGTTGTGTCCGTACCATTTTCTTTGCGGCTTTCTACTGCTTCCTTCATGGTGATGCAATCGTCAGCGGGCAGGTTCTCAGCGGACAAGATCCGAATCACAACCAACATTCGTCGAGACCCAATGTCATCGTGATCATGGTTGATGATATGGGGTTTTCGGACATCGGCTGTTATGGTGGCGAAATTCCCACTCCCAACCTCGATGCCTTGGCTGATGGAGGGCTAAAGTTTTCGCAGTTTTACAACACTGGCCGATGCTGTCCCACACGCGCAAGTTTGCTCACCGGTCTTTACTCGCACCAAGCGGGCATCGGATGGATGACAACGGATCAAAAAGTGGATGGGTATCGTGGGCAGCTCAATCAACAGTGTTTGACCGTCGCAGAGGTTTTGAGTCAGGCGGGTTACCTAACTTGCATGACGGGAAAGTGGCACGTCGGTTTCGAGCATGGAGTGACTCCTTGGGGGCGCGGTTTTGACCGTAGTTTGAATCTGCCTGCCGGTGGATTGCATTTCAACAATCAAACTGGATCAAAGGGTGGGGCCAAGCTGTATCTCAATGGTCGTGAAGTCGCAAAAGATGATGCGCGTTTTGATCCACCGTGGTACGGGACTGAACTTTGGACTAAGCAGGGGATCCGTTTCATCGACGAAGCGATTGAGAAGGATCAGCCGTTCTTTTGGTACCTCGCTCATGTCGCTCCTCATTTCCCATGCATGGCTCCTGAGGAAACGATCGCAAAGTATCGTGGAAAGTATCTTGCAGGCTGGGATGACCTTCGTCAGGCGAGGTATCAGCGACAGGTTGCATCCGGATTGATCAGTTCGGACTGGCCGATTGAATCTCGACCTGATGAGATTCCAGCTTGGGATGATTTGAACGCCGAGCAAAAGACAAGGTACGACGACATGATGGCAATCTATGCAGCGATGATCCACGAAGTGGATCAGAGTATTGGCTATCTGGTGAAAGCGTTAAAGGAACGTGGTGAACTCGACAACACGCTGATTCTGTTTTTGTCAGACAATGGTGGTAATGCGGAGGCGGGTATCAATGGCCGTTACGAGGGGCAATCACCAGGTGATCCACACTCCAATGTGTTTATTGGGAAATGTTGGGCGCACTTGAACAACACACCGTTTCGCAAATACAAGCACTACAACCATGAAGGTGGGATCGCCAGTCCTTTGATTGCCCACTGGCCGGCGGGAATGGATCAGTCCTCACGGACTGGCGACTGGATCGATACTCCCACTCACGTTATCGACCTGATGGCTACTTGTGTGGATCTTGGCCTAGCGGAATATCCGGCGACCTCTGCCGGTCAGGACATCCACCCGCTTGCGGGGCAGAGCTTGAAGCCTCTGTTGCAGGGGAAAGCCAACTTTGCTGAGCGTCCGCTCTATTGGGAGCATGAAGGGAATGCCGCAATTCGAATCGGGGATCACAAGTTGGTGCGAGCCGGCATAAACGGAGACTGGGAATTGTTTGATCTGGCACAGGATCGGACGGAGCAGAACGATCTTGCTTCTCATCAACCCGAGCAAGTCAAGGAGATGGTGGCCGCTTGGCGAGCTTGGGCAAAGTCGGTCAATGCGATGCCAAAGCCTACCAAGCGTAAGCAAAAGTCTCCCTAGAAGGTACCGCTGGCGTTCGGTTGTTCTGGCCGTTTTTGAGCGTGCTGAAGAAGTAAGTTCCGGGCGATCGCGTCCGCTATCTGCGTGGTTTGATCTTGTCCCGCTTCAGCTTGAAGATGGTAAGACGAATCAAAAAAGCACTTGTCGTCATGCACATTATCAGCGGGATGATTCAGCGTCGGAATTGCACAGTCTTTCGTAATGTAATGCTGTATCTTTTCGATTGCCGCCAGTGATTGGTCGTAGGTCGAGCGCGCGAACGGTGGGTAGGCGAAATAGACAACAACACCGCGGTCTCGACACTGCGAGGCAAATTGATTCAGTGTTTCGATGGCTTTGTTCAGGGTGTGATCGTCGGGTACCTGTAGACCGGCCATTGGTAGGAGGTCCGGTGAAGGCTTGCCGTAGTGTGCGACGAGGTCACCGTGTTCATTGAAGCTGGAACGGCGGTATACCTTGTCGACTTGGTCGCGACCGCGAATCATTTTGATAGATCGGTGAACCCATTGGTGCATCAACAGGACGCTGTCGTGATCCAAGAAATTCTTCCAGTTATCGTCGCCCTTCGCCGGAAGGTATTTTTTTGCTTTCGGCCACTGTTCGATGAGTTGGTTTGTCACAACGGGGTCACCTGCCAGTTGTGACTCATCTGATAAGACATGATATTCAGGACAGAGAACGACGATGTCCCCGCGACGCGCGTGTGGTAGGTAGCAACGCATCGGGAACTCTAACCCCAGCGAAATGTGTAGGCCCAGATTAACAACCGGTCGTTCCAAGTTCGCTTCGATCACAGGGCTGTGCATTCCGAAGACGGTATTTGATCCTCCGAGGATGATGACGCGTTCGCCGGGCGTGCGCTGAATGCGGCGAATCTTATCTCGCATCACCGCCAAGTAATGATTGCTGTCTTCGGTGGAGCTGTGTTGGTGGATCACCAAGCCAATGCCTAGTTGCAGGACCAGAAAGGCCATGACTCGGAGCACGAAGCTCATCGGACGATCAGTTTTAGAATTCAAAGTAAACAAACTCCCCTGTACCCGTTTTTGGCATCAGATAGAGGGTGCTCCAAATCAAAACTGTGTAAAGAATCCACCTGGCAGCCAGTGGGACACGTCGAAGTTGGAGCGGGAATGAGTCACGGCGGAAGATCCATTCCCAGCAAACAAAGGCTAAAAGGAAGGTCGCAGTTTTTCGCTGGTAACGGTCAGCATCTAGGAACTGCAGAAGCTCCTGATAGGCTTCACCGTTGAGTAGGTCCGTTGCGATTTGTTGATAGATTAGCATCGCATCCGAGATTGAATTGGCTCGAAACAGGATCCATGTTAGGCAGATGGTGGCGAAGGTTGCATAGATTCTCAGGAGCGTTGCTGGTCTGGGAAAAAAGGATTCCCCACCAGGTGCGGTGACGACCACTTGTTGGTGGTGTGCTTGGTGCTCAGGTGTGGTAACGAGGGATTGGGCGTGACGGGTTTCCGAGGTGGTCTTTTGAAGGGTTCGTCTGCGTTTTGCCGAACCAATGCCCGGAAGGCTGGTGGCTAATCCATTCATGCCCCCCCACGCTACAAATCCCCAAGCTGGTCCATGCCATAGACCACTGATGAAAAAGGTCACCAACAAATTGATACGACGTCGAGCAGATCCGCGTTGGTTTCCACCGAGCGGGATATAAACATAATCTCGAAACCAGTAAGACAGTGAGATATGCCATCTTCTCCAAAACTCACCGACGCTTTGTGCAAAGTAGGGATAGGCAAAGTTTTGAGTGAGTCGAAGGTTAAATAGCTTTGCAGTTCCTATTGCAATATCTGAATAAGCCGAAAAATCACAGTAGATCTGAAATGCGAAAAAGATGGTTGCCAGCATCAGATGGGGACCCGAGTAGGCCGTGGGATCTCCGAAGACCGGATTCACTGCTAGGGCGAGTCGATCGGCGATGACCATCTTTTTGAAAAAGCCCCATAGGATCTGTTTCGATCCTTCTCTTGCCTCCGTCAAATTGAAACAACGCTTGACGCCGAATTGAGGCAACATCTTCTCTGCACGTTCGATCGGGCCGGCAACCAATTGAGGAAAGAAGGAGACAAACGCGAGATACTGCGTCAAATCACGGGCAGCGGGAATTCGATTCCGATAAACATCAATGGTGTAACCAAGTGTTTGAAAGGTGTAGAAACTGATCCCCAGTGGTAGCACCCACGAAATAGATTGGAGGTCGGGCGACCACCCTATCCTGTTGCTCAGGACAATTAGATTATCGATGAAAAAATTGTAGTATTTGAAAATCGCAAGCAGCCCAAGATTGGAAAGAAGCGATGCCCCCAACAGCCACCTTCGTTTGATTGGATTGGAGGTGTGATGGATTTGCCGCGATAGTTCAAAGTCAATCAGGGACGATCCGAGCATTAGAAAGCAGAATCGCCAATCCCACCACGCGTAAAAGACGTAGCTTGCCACAAGGAGAACCCGATTCTGCGCAGCGTGTCCGCGAACACTCCAGTAGAGTGCGAAGACGATGGCTAAGTAGATCGGGAATGTGGTGGTAGTGAAGGTCATCCGGGTGAGGGCTTAGCCTGGTATCAACAGCAGAGGTTTTCAGCGTTTGCGATTGGTAGCAAGCTGCCGTGGAGTGGCCAAAAGGCACTTTGCATTGGTGTCGGATAGGAAAGGTACCGTCACCCTATTTGGTACCCGAAAATGGACTTCTGAAGCCATAGCAATGGTGTTGCGAGGCGCCGGATGAACCCGTCTTTAACACCTTCCATGGACCTCTTTTTTTATAGCTTCTATGGACCTCTTCGCATAATGCTCCGATTCACCGTGGAAGTATTAGCGAGGCTCTGAGATGACGACGAATGTGGTTTGGTTCCGTAATGACCTGCGGGTGGCTGATCATGCCCCGCTTCTCGAAGCGTGCAAGCGTGCGAATGATCTTGGGGAAAAAGTGCTTCCGGTTTTTATCTTTGATCCCGATTGGTTCGGGAAAACCGCTTTTGGGTTTTCTCGCGTTTCCCGTTCGAGGGGAAGGTTTTTTCTCGAGTCGATCAATGATCTGAGTCGGCAGTTGGAGCAACTTGGTGGCAAGCTTCATCTCTTGATGGGGGAGACCGCGTCGGTCTTGGCTGATCTCAGTGAAAAAGCCGGTGTTCGATCGGTGCTTTGTCACCATGAAGTCGCATCGGAAGAGATGAAAATCGAAGAGGCGGCTCGAAGCCGTCTGACCGATCTCGCAGTCGACTTGGTTGCGTTTCCTGCCACGACCATGGTCGATTGGATGAATCCTCCGTTTGAAGTTTCTGAAACCCCGGAAGTATTCACGAAATTCCGTCGGTTAGTGGAAAAACGCGGCGTCTTTTCGCCGCCATTGCCTCCACCAAAATCGGTTGACGGTAGTTTCGAAGCGATCAGCGGTGAGGTGACCATTTCTGAGATTCAAGCAATGGATTGGTTTCCAGATTGCGCGGTCCCATCACAGGATGAGAAAGCAAGTCTGTATCGCGGCGGAGTGGTTGCGGGCGAGTTGCGGTTGCAGCATTACTTGTGGGATACCGATGCTCTGAGTCGATACAAAGAAACACGAAATGGAATGTTGGAGGTGGATGATTCCTCCAAGCTGTCTGCTTGGTTGGCCTTTGGTTGCTTGAGTGCGAAGCAGGTGATGAGTGAAGTGGATCGATATGAGATCGAACGAGTCAAAAATGACTCGACCTACTGGTTGAAATTTGAATTGCTGTGGCGAGATTTCTTTCTCTTTATGTCCGCCAAGCATGGTTCAAAACTTTACCGCAGTGGTGGACTGCAAGGACGAGAGATTCCATGGAATCAAGACGATCGGCACTTCGACGCTTGGAAATTTGGCCGAACAGGTTACCCGCTGGTTGATGCAAACATGCGTGAGTTGTTCCAGAGCGGCTACATGTCGAACCGAGGCAGGCAGAACGTTGCTAGTTTCTTGACAAAGAACCTTGGTTTGGATTGGCGATTGGGAGCGGAATGGTTTGAGTCGAGGTTAATAGATCACGATCCAAGCTTGAATTACGGTAATTGGAACTACGCGGCTGGTATCGGCAATGATGCGAGAGAGTACCGATGGTTCAATATCAATAAGCAGGCTGTAGCGTACGATCCCGATGGCAAGTACGTTCGGCATTGGCTACCTGAACTTCGTCAGGTGTCAACCGAGTGGATACATCGGCCTTGGGCAATGAATCAGTCTCTTCAGGAGTCTTCGCGGTGCGTTATCGGGGTTGATTACCCAGAACCCATTGTCGACCTCTTTCATTCAGCCGAGGTGAATAAGAAACGCTACGCCGTCGCTTCGGGGAATCGTCAACATCACGCTCAACAGGAGCTTTTGAAGTTTTAGAATCGGCCGTTCTTTCGGGCGAGTCTCGTTCCGAAACTGATTTAAGCTTACTAATTGCTACCGGCATCGAGTGGGCTGGTGCCCAAAAGTCTATCTGGACTCTCTGGCGCTGCACGCCAAGAATCATGCGGTTTGAAGTCTTTGGCACCGACGCTATACCGCGGTACCGCATCTTGGGGTTGAAGGTTGCGGTATTCGACAAGCATGTGTGCGAGCCTGTCGACCGTTTCGGGATTTTGTTGCGATTGGTTGCGTTGCTCATTTGGATCGGTTGCGAGATAGAAAAGCTCGTGCTGAACGTTCGGCTTTTTGAGATCGCTAACCTGAGTAAGACGTTGGCCATTGACTTTAAGTTTCCATCCATTTTGCAGGACGGAAAGATGCTCTGATTCCTCCCCTTGCTGACCGTGATAGGAGTACCAAGGTCTTTGGTCAATTTTTTCACGAGCGGTATTGAATACCGCCTGCGATCGATAATTCGGTTCAACGATCAAGGGAAGCAGGTTGATGCCGTCGAGAAGATTTGCCGATGCGGCTTGCTGACCGTTCGGCGATTCGATGGTATCGGCAGTTGCGAGTAAAGTTGGAAAGACGTCAATGTAACCGGCGGTCGAATGGAATTTGCTTCCAGCGGTAATCTTAGCTGGCCATCGAACGACTGCTGGCACGCGAATACCGCCTTCGTAGACCGTTAGTTTGCTACCTCGAAGTGGCGTGTTGTTTTCCCAGATGTTTCCAACGCCACCGTTGTCACTTAGGAACCAAACCATTGTGTTATTGGCGGTGTTTGTGTTTTCAATCGCGGCAAGGATTTTGCCGATCCCCTGATCCATTGTCCAGATCATCGCTGAATAGGTTTTTAGTCGCTCGAGTGCCTGTTTGCGATTCTTTCCAGATAGACCTTCGATTTCGCTCAGTCCCTCGAACCTCTCAATTGCTTTTTCGGGAGCTTGGAACGGAGAGTGAGGTGCATTGAACGGGACGTAGCACAGGTAGGGCGACTGTTGACTTGCCGATTTGGTGATGAATTCTGCTGCAGCTTCCGCAATTAAATCAGTCGAGTAGCCTTCTTGGGTCGAGGGTTCGAACTGATGGTGCCAATCTCGCTCACCTTCGCGAGTGAGGTCAAAGTAGTCAATCGCTCCGTTGTAATGCCCAACGAATTGAGTGAACCCCTGTTGCAGAGGATGCCATTTGGTGCGGCGGTGACCGAGATGCCATTTTCCGAAAATACCCCGATTTTCGTATCCCTTCGCTGCCAGTGCCTCGGCCAAGGTTGTCTCGGTAACAGGAAGGCCGTGGTCTCGTTGAGGCGGTATGACTGCACGCGCGCATCCAAAACGAATTGGATATCTGCCGGTCAGTAAACCCGCGCGTGTGGGAGAGCACATTGGGGCGACATAGAAGTGCTCAAGTTCCATGCCTTGGCGAATAAGCCGGTCTATGTTGGGGGTTTCCATCCTCGGGTTTCGGTAGCCAACAGCATTCCATCCCAAGTCGTCGGCGAGAATGATGACGATGTTCGGTTGTTCATCGGCTAGAGTTTTTCCGCCATGATTGACGACTGTCAGTGACGAGGTTGCGAGTAGGATGATAAGAGCTCCCGTCCTCAGGAAAAATCCTCTACAGCAATTGCATTCATCGATATTTTTACGACTGCTGATGTTTCGACGGTTGGATTGGTTCAGTTGCATCATCGTGCTTCTTGGCTTTCAGGTTTCTGAAACATTTCAAAGGGGGAGGACACGCCGACACTGTCTGGGGCGAATGCAGTTGGCGATACCGCTTCATTCACAAACCACTCATACACCGAAGTGAATTCAATCGTCTGGGCTTCATGGGTTGTTCGGGAAACGATGCTTATTGGTAAATGTAAGGGTTCGTTTTTGGTCCATGAAGTGAGGGTGGTGGCGACATGTGTCGCTTGGGTTAGTCCTGGGTCGTCCGCAGAGGGTTCGGACGCTGTTGGCACTTTTTCTTGGGGTAGGATCCATCTCCAGAAGTCAGTTTGCGTGGGATGCCGATTGGAGAACAGAATCGTGATGTAATAAACATAATGTGACGATGGTCTGAATTTGAAAAGAGCAATGATGTCGGAGCCCACTTTTTGAACACCGGCTAGTCGATTGATATCTAAGTGGCTGAGTCGACGTTCCAAAGACCGGCCGGACCAGCAATCGAGCGGGTGAGATATGGCTGCTCGGGACGGGAAGCATAGACCTTCGTTTTCTAAAAGCCGTTTTAATCGGGATAGATCGCCTACTGGATAGGAAATTGGCCCGTTTGATTCGTGGTGTCGTCTGTCCGTCCTCAGCTGGTCGAGATGGGAATTGTTCGAATGACCGGTGGAGTTAAACGCTTGATGGATTGGGTCTGGCAATTGTTCTTGGCTTACCAACAGGATTCGCTCCCTGTCTTGTGTGTTGTCAATTGCCCAGCCAACAGCAAACTGCCGTAGACTGACAGCATCATGGTCGTCTTCGCGACTCGCGAAGCAATAGTTTCCTCGACCGAGGAATCCAATTTGATCTGCAAGCTGACACGCTACTTCGATCTCTAGCATGTAGGACTCGATCACGGATCGCTCTTCCGCTGAAGCAGGTCTGAACTGACTCCGATCAATCGTTCGGTATCCATTTTCTTGGCTGGACAGTTTGCTCCGTAGGTTCGTGAGTTGGTGTTCCTTGTCACTCAGCCTCGAAGTAGGTCCGATTGCTACGGTTTGACTCGATTCATGATTTGATTGGGCTGCTGCAACGAGGTGCGTCAGTAAAAACCATGAACAGATTTTCAAACCAAGGCTGACTGAGTTCGTAATAGTTCGCGGCGTAGTTAGATTCTTAGTGTCGGAGAGTCGCGTTGGATTCATTGAGTGATGGTGGTCTGAGAGAGACGAGGTATGCGGTAATGAGATCGAATTTGTAGGGTCCAGGTTTTGGTCGAGGTGATTGCCTGACTTAACGTAGCACCGGATTTTCCCGAGTAGCGACTGACTCTAGTAGACTGGGGTCCATGTTCTGTCTCGTTGTTCGTCTTGGATCGGTGTCGGTTGCTGAGGTACAAGCAAAGGTGAAAGGTGTGAGTCACTTCCCGTGGATGGAGGTGGACCAGGTTCACCGTAGGGTGCTGGATCGTCGAGTGCCCGATCTTCACATCTTGTGTTCACGTGCGGTTGATAAAGTCCCCAGTTGGAACTGCGGTACTTGATGCAAGCTGGTGGGTACTGCGTTAGGGAACAGTATTGGCTGCATTGCCAGGTCTGAAAGCATGGCCTGAACGACCAGTCTGAGATTGACCACCCAGGGTTCTGATCAGTGGATTCACGGTAGCGAGTGATGGGGGAGATCAGATCTTGGCTCGTGAATTTTGACCCCATCCTGTTTTTGCACTCTGCGTGGGTCAGGTGCTGGGATTTATTGTTGTCCGTTTCATAATGCGGTTCACAACCAGAGCATTCGCTTCCTGCAAAGATGATTTCCCACGGAGTGTCATGGTCTTTCGCCCATGACAGCAAAATAGATTGGCAGGTGGTTTCGGTGTATGGGTAGGCACACTGCCAAGTGCTTCTCGGGTCACTTTCTGGGAATTCAAAGCCGAACGAGACGGCCGAGAGTGCTTTGATGATGTAAGCGAGTGAAATCAGTTTTTTTAGCATGAGAAGATTTGCCTTCAAGGATCGAAGTGATGAAACGATTCGTTGGGGGCAAGTCAATCTGTCGTAGGTAGGTTATTTTTGAAATGATTGGATGGTGGGAGTTCCACGCGGCAGTGTTTTTGATTCCACTAATGCGGCAGCAAATATGAATTGGGCGGGTTCTTCGGCTGACTCTCGGGTATTGTTAACCAAAGTGTCGCGAGGTTGACACCATTTTGATCGGTTGCCACGACCTTAAGTGTTCCCGCATTGATGTTTTGCAACGGAGTCTTCTCGATTTGGCCCGTTCCGTCTTTTTCTGGCTCCTTGCTACATTGCTCGAGTGATGGGCTGCGCTCGATCCGCATTTCATACTCAATGAAGACCTTTGAAGTCTGATGCCACGTCTTGTCCGCGATGGTGAAACCTCGGTTATCTGGGTGATCTTCGTCGAGTGAGAGTCGGATTTCGTTTGGGTTTAGATCGGTACCGGGAACCAAAAGTACCCGAGTTCTTACCGTACTTTGACCGTCGTTCAAGGTGATGGGCAGCGATGATGGAAGGAATCTTGCTGCTCGTGAATGATGGATTTGGATCGGTAGATCCACATGTTCCGGTTTGCCTGCACGGGTGTACTGAAAACGCAGGAGATCAGAGGTGCGACCAAAGCTGAGCAGTGGGCGCGTTTCAATCTGAAACGAGTCGTCCTCATTCTTGATCCCCTGAATTCTCAGTGTGTCACGCAGCGCGAAACATTGTTGTATTTTGATGCCGTTTTCTTGCTTGCCACGGATGTAAAGGATTTCTGAATCGCCGGAAACATGAAGGACCGAGGGGTGCAGGCTGATCGGTGCCGTGATTTCCGCTTCGAGTGTTAGCTCTAGCGAATCATCTTGAGACGAATCAAAATCGATCCATAACTTTCTGGCGATTTGACCAGCTCGAGTGGACGGAGCGAGTAAGGCCGTCCACTGGGCAGTCTGATGCTGGTTCGCGGTTTTGTTGTCGATTACAGTTCGAAGACAACCGCAATCAGCGCGAATTGATTGGAGTTGAATGGCGGCTTGCTGTCGATTTTTTAGTCGGAAGCGTACTTCCATGCTTTGGTTCGAGGGGATTTTCCCGAGAGTGATTCGTTGTCGGCTTGGTAGTTCATCGACGGATAGGTCGATCACCTTGGCCTGTTCGGTGGTGTCACTGGAGCTGTCGGCGGTGTCACTGGAGCTGTCGGCGGTGGCACTGGCGCTGTCGGCGGTGTCACTGGAGCTGATTGTCCGTGTTTCGCTGATTCCATCCGCTGAAGCGGAGGTGAGGTGCGTTAAAAAGAGGAGAGTGAAGGTGATGACCCCTAGGGTTGATGTTGAAGCGATTTTTTTTGGGTGTCGTGGTGTCTTATGGTCCACGTGGCGATGTGGTTTGATCATGCTCTCCTGTGCGGTTTGCGTCATAGGTTAGGTCTGAGTTTTTACTGCTCTGTATCGCGGTGTAACGACCTTTCAGCTTGTCGAAGGTGAAAAAAACAAACGGTTGCGGTCGCTTGGTTTTGAAATGTATCGCTGACCGTCGCCGAGGCAAGTTTTTATTTCGCGTTCGGCAATCCGCGGTTGCCAAATCTGGTGGAGGTTAGCGTTGCTTAGCGTGTCTGCTTGGACTGGGTGATTGGCCGCTGGAGCGAGTGGTTCTTGGGGGACAGAGTGACGCTGGGTGAGCGGTGCTATGATTTGGAGAATCGAGAGTTTTTTGACCGTTTTTTGCGATATCCTTCGGGAGTAATTTGGTTAAATACTCCCCTCGCCGAGGCGAGATCGTCGCGGTCTGTTTGATGGGCAATGGAGAGTCGTTCCGATTCTATTTCAAACGAAGAATAAAGCTGAACCGAAGGTACGTGGATGGGCGTTG
Organism: Rubripirellula sp.; assembly: GCA_022425745.1. Lineage (GTDB taxonomy): Bacteria > Planctomycetota > Planctomycetia > Pirellulales > Pirellulaceae > Rubripirellula. The sequence continues at coordinate 706 of JAKMEW010000083.1, read as the reverse complement.
CTGCTGAGAAGTTTTGGTCCGTAAAGGATGCTGCCGAGTTGTACGAAATCGAACAGTGGGCTGGCGAATATTTTCATATTTCTCCTAGTGGTAACCTTTGTGTTGCACCTGATCGCGATGTGGAGAATTCAATCGACTTGAAGCGATTGGTGGATCAGCTGGGTGAGCGTGGTCTTGAATTGCCTGTCTTGTTAAGGTTCAACGGGATCTTGGCTGATCGACTGAAGCATTTGAATGATTGTTTCGCTTCGGCAATTGAGAGTCATCAATATCAGAATCGGTATCGATGTGTTTTTCCCATCAAGGTGAATCAGCAGCGAGACGTCGTCCAACAAATCATTCAGCATGGCCGTGAATTTGGTTTCGGTGTGGAAGCCGGTAGCAAGCCTGAGTTGCTTGCGGTGGTAGCCATGACGGACCCCAAGATGCCGATTATCTGTAATGGATTCAAGGATGCTGAATTCATTCGAATGGCACTTTTGGCTCAGCGTTTGGGGCGAACGGTGATCCCCGTTGTTGAGAAGGTGAGCGAGTTGGATTTGATTTTGGATATCGCTGAAGCACTCGGTGTTCGGCCAACGATTGGCATGCGAGTGAAGCTGGCGACACGTGGCACCGGTCGATGGCAGGCTAGTGGCGGGTACCGCAGTAAGTTTGGCCTAACGGTTGCCGAAATGTTAACTCAGTTGGATCGACTGATTGAACG
>JAKMEW010000022.1 GCA_022425745.1 Rubripirellula sp. | reverse complement strand
GACCACTGACGCTTCCTTTCAGTCGCTCACTGATGGCAAAACCTTTGACGACTGGGAACACAGCGGCAATTGGATCCTCCAAGACGGCGCGTTCTACCGAAACCAATCTGGCGGATCACTCACCTACACCAAGTCGCTCGTTCCTGATGATTTCGAACTCTATTTCGAGTGGAAAGTTTCCAAAGGCTGCAACTCGGGCGTCTACTACCGACCGGCGCAGTACGAGTACCAGATTCTCGATAACGTCCACAGCCCCTACGGCGAGAATGCTCGCCAGAGTGCTGGCTCCCTCTTTTTTTGCATGGCACCCTCGCGGGACGTCACCAAACCCTTCGGCCGGTGGAACAGCGGCAGGATCAAATGCAAAGGTAGTGTGATTGAGCACTGGGTCAACGAACAGCGAGTCCTATCGTTTGACTATCGAGATCCCAAATGGGCCGAGCAGGTCGAACTGCTACGAATACGTGGTGCAAACCTCGAAGCACGCGGCGGCAAACTCTGGCTCCAAGATCACGGCCAAGATGTCTGGTTTCGCAACCTAAAAATGCGAACCATTCCCAAGGACGAGACGCTAGTCGCTGCCCCAAACTTCAAACCACTACCCGTGACCGGTGTGGCTCTCGAGAAGGAACAGGAACGCGTCCGGAATATGCTCCAAGCCCAGCGTGCCAACTCAAAAAACTAACATCAGCTAAATCGTTCAAGCAATTTCCTACCACGTTTTGATTAAACGGGCGACATCCACCATTCACTCCCACCGCTAGTCTATATTGATCGGGAGATGTTCTTCGCACGATATTGCACACGATATTGCACACGATATTGCACTCGATATTGTCTGGGCGATAGTAATCTGGCAGCAGGTAACAAACTCTGCTTTAGACCGGCGACTTCACTCTCGATCTCCAGCCAACACATCCATTCCCATCTGTTTTGTCCCGCTATTCTAAAGCATGATTCAGGTTCAACGAAAGATGATCCAACGATCCTCCCTCATCTTCGCGCTCACCCTTCTTTGTATGACTCCAACACTGGCCGATGAAAACAACTGGCCTCAGTGGCGTGGCCCAGACGGGAACGGCAAGACGGACTGCAAGGCTTCGGTCACCGTGTGGGACAAAACCACGAATCTCAAATGGCGCAGTCCACTGCCCGAAGCGGGAAATGCAACGCCAGCGATCTGGGGCGATAAAATCTTTGTCACTCAGCCACTTGCTGAATCCAAGCAGCGTGCAATCCTGTGCCTGAACCGCAGTACCGGCAAAGAACTTTGGCGGCGTGGCGTTGTCTACACCGAGACGGAACCAACCCACAAAACGAATCCGTTCTGTTCGGCTTCTCCCGTGACCGACGGCGAGCGAGTGATCGCGTGGCTCGGTTCGGCCGGATTGGTCTGCTGGGATTTCGAAGGCAACGAACTGTGGCGTCGTGAACTGGGACGTCAACGACACATGTGGGGATATGGCTCCTCGCCCATCCTCCACGGCGATCTCTGCATCGTGAACTTTGGGCCGGGAGAGCAGGAATTCTTGATCGGCATCAACAAGAAAACTGGCGAGACAGCCTGGCAGGTCGATTCGCTTACCGACGAGGCCGAAAGAGCCCTCAGCGGACCCGAGAATGATGGTAATGCAAACGAGTTCCAAAGCGATAAAGAACGCAGCAATCGTCTCCGCGGTTCCTGGAACACGCCGATCATCGCAAGAGTTGGTGACCGCGACGAGTTGGTCGTCGCACTACCAAGGCGAGTTAGCGCATTTTCACCCACAACTGGCGAGCTACTATGGACCTGCGGTGGCGGTGCTCCGCTCGCTTACGCTTCGGTCGTTGAGCATGACGGTGTGATCGTTGTTCTCGGTGGTTACAACGGTGCATCGATGGCAGTCAAAGCGGGCGGATCAGGTGACGTGACCGAAACTCATCGACTCTGGCACAAAGATCGTGACAACGGCTGGCTCGGAACGGGTGTCTCACATGAAGGTGCGGTCTACGTTTGTGACATGGGAGGCGTCTTGCACTGCATTGAAGTGGACACCGGTGAGGTGCTCTGGAAGAGCCGAGTTGAGGGTGGAGGCACGTGGAGTTCGATCACGCAAACCGCAGATGGCTTGATGCACCTGCTAACCAAAACGGGTTCAACCACCGTCTTCCGACCGAACCTTGAAGAGTTCGACGAGGTCGCGGTCAACGAACTTGGCGAAACCACCAACGCTTCGGTTGTCGTCGCGGGCGGGGAGGTTCTTGTGCGGACTGACCAAGCACTGTGGTGCTTTGCGAAGTAGAGACGATCGAAAGGAAGCCAACCCTTGCGTGTGACCGAAGTGACTCCGCAGCGAATCCGTCTCAGGGGTAAACCCGGTGGTACACTCTGGATGAGCTTCGCGGCCCTGCTTGGCCTGACCTTCATGGCTGCGAGCGTTTTCTTTGCGTGGGGCGCAGTGGTCGTCTCGAAATCCTACTGGCCACTGCTACCGCTAGGTTTTGGATTTCTCATGGGGATCCTGTTTGCCTCCATTGGCCTGTCATCTTTATGCTTTGGACGCCTCGCATTGACCCTCGACCGAGTGACCGGGCTGGGAAAGTACGAGGTACGATCACCGATGATTGAAGCGGGCACACCATGCGAGTTTGAACTCTCGCAGATCAAGAGTGTTACCGTGACGAAATCCGAATGCACTGACGCACAGCAAACCGAATCCCCACTTGAAAAACCAAAGCATCGACGCGCAGCAAAGTTTTGTGTTGCGACGCTGCGTTTGGCCCCACGCAGGCGAAAGATCCTTTTGGATGAAACTCAAAATGGTCGCGAGCAGCGAGTTGTGGCGGTTGCGACCGCTGTGGCGGATTGGCTGCAGATACCGATCGACGAGAAGATTGAGAACTAGTGAAACGCATAATGAAAAACGAGCTGGCCAGGGGAATCCGTGACCAAATTGGAAAGCGACCGGTGAATCTGTTTTAGTGATGCGGGGCTTCACAACCGTGCCGTATACTACATGACACCCCGCACCACACTACTCAACCTTGCCTCGTTACACAGTGATTGCCGGTACCGATGAGCCAAGCGACGGATCCCACTGAACTGAGTTACCCGGAAAGACCGGATGCGAACGGCTACGCCAAAAAGTATTTCAAACGGCGAGCGTTCTATTTTGGGACACACAACAGCCCCGAAAGTTTTTTGCTCTTTGGCGAGTGGAAACGGCGGTTGGTTGAAACCGGTGAAGCACCCGAAGTGAAACTGGTGCGCAAGGAAATGGGACACAGCGGACTGCCCGCGCCACACACAGCCCTGAGCCCGAGCGAGCAACAAAAGTCAACGCAGTACGCTATCTATGCTAGCGTTGCCGCCTCGATTTTCTTGGTCTGGGGACTTCTCGATCGCTACTTTTTATCATCCCCAGCGGTGCCGACGGTCGATGGAATCACACTGACGAATGAAGAGATTGATTTCATTCGTGGTATCCGAAGACACCAAAATGAGTCTGCCACAGCTCAGTACAACCAAGGCGAGGAAAACGCCCAGATGCTGAAGCGGATTCTAGAAGAGGGACCAGAAAATGCGAAGAATTTCTTGCAGGAAAGTTCACCTTAAAGTCATCCTGCTAATCACGGCCATCTTTCTGTTTCGGATACCAGCTGTCACACAAGCAACAACAGATATCAATCAACAAGAAGTAAACAACACACACCGAATTACGTATCCCTCGCACACACCAAACTCTAAAAG
>JAKMEW010000017.1 GCA_022425745.1 Rubripirellula sp. | reverse complement strand
TATAGAAACTGGGGAGAGGAAAGAGCGATCGCCAAGACTTCAACAATCGCCTCCTCAAATGAATCGCACTTCCCACGTAAAGCCTGAAATCGCTTCACTTTGCGATCGACATCCGTTTCGTCCACCTTGCCTCGCCATGCACGCGTCATGAAATCTGTCAAAATAGATCGAGCACGCTCCAGCTCATCTCCATCTTCGTCTGCTGCTTGAAAGATGCTCCTATGAGGCTCGGTCGGCCATTGGTCGAACACCGGTGAACTTACCGAAACATATCGAATCTGAACCGCTGATTTTGTTGCAGATGTATTCACGATCCGAATGTACTCAGAGGGACTCGGTGTGATCCCCATCGGAGAGATCTTGCGAACTGAGTTTCGAGGATAGATTTCCCCGAGGGGAACATCCCATTGCACAAGCTGTGGTTGCTCAACGGTACCCGTTACGGGGACGTCTTCTCCTCCCACAGCCATTAGTGCTCGACCCTCATTGCTCGCTTGCCAACCAAACATCAATTGCAAACTTGGGTAGTTGTCTCCTTCCTCTCCATCAACTCGCGCGACCTCGGCGGTCACTCGCATGATTCCGCGGTCAGGTAGCTGGTTACCCAGTTCAAAAATCAATCGATGCCCGGACCCGTTAGGTAGGATGGCAACTGATTCAGTCTGCGTTGGGACCGATGGCATCTCAGACTGGGGTGCAAATGCATACTTGGCGTTGTAATACTGCCACTGTGCTCTCGCGAAGCGTTCGTTCTTTTGATCATGGTAATAAGCACCGCCGGGTGGCTGTGAAAACTTCTGTTCAAGATCACCTACACGCTTCTGAAGCTCCTCTGGGGCATCCTTAAATTCTTGCGTTAACTTCTGAAGCTGAGCTTCCTGCTCTGACCACTCTCGAGCAGCCAACTGATCTGCGGTAATGAGCCAATGCAGCGCCTGAGGCGGTTCACCCGTGACAACAATTCGCCCCAAGGTTTGCTGTGCAATTCGGTGATACATCTCGAACTGCTCCACGCTTAGATGCAGCAGATCTGAACGGTTGACAAATCCATCCTCCGACTGCGCCTCGGGTGGCAAATCTTTTGCGAAGTCCCAAGATACCCCAAGTAAATCTTGAAGCGCATAGTTGTACTCGTAGCTTGTTAACCGGCGGAAAGCCGAGAAATCTTGGGATTTCCTACGAATGGATGAAGCAACACGAAGCTCATCTGAAAGCCAATCAACTAACGTCTTTCTATCTTCGTCGGATATGCGCCCCGACTCCTGTGGTGGCATCTCACCCTTGGTAACCACTGCAAAGAGTTCAACCCACCAATCCACATCACCGCCATGGACGAGATCCGGATTGAGAGTATCGATCCGAAAGTTACCCTCATCTTCACCGTTACCGTGGCAATCAAAACAATGTTCCTGCAGGAGTGGCTTTATCACCCCAGGGTATTCTCGCATCCTCTCGTCGTGAACCGACAACATATCAACGTCGCCCGACACCGTCGGTCCTTCTTTCTCTGTCGTTTGGAGGTAGCGAGACTTGAGTAGCCCAGCGTTGCGAGCTTCGGCCAGCGAACGAGGCTGAGCGACCTCGCTCGGATTGAAAATCTCCTGCGCACGCAATTTTGCGTTGTCGCTGGAGCAAACAGTGATCAAAACCTGAGACAGACTGATCACGCTGAGGATGAACAATGATCTTCGAAGAAACATCGGTGTTCGTGGTCGAGAATTTAGGCGGGTGAGCAAACGGCAGATTAAATGGAGAGATCGCATGGATAGCCCAATCGATCTCCATCTCTGCCCTTGCCGTTTCAAAATCCGAAACATCACGGAGTGGAGCCCGCAAAGGGCACCTATAGTTTAACAGAGGTTGACCATGGAGTTCGAGGTGGAGCGGTTAGCTCGGTCCAGCAGCAGCCAAAAGCGAACGAATCTCATGCAAAACTAGCCGCTCGTTCTCATACCGGCAGCAATTCCATTGATCGACAACCGCATCAAATGCCGGCGTTCCTCTTGCTCCGCTTCCGAACCGGTGAAATCTGGATCGCTTTGCTCGATGGCATTGCGTTGCATGAGTTCAATTTGAATCAGGTTCAGTGGATCGACAAAGTAATTTCTAACGCGAATTGACTCACGCAACCAAGGAGTTCCATCAAGCATCGCCTGCTGGCCTGTAATTGCACAAATCGCCTCCACCGACTTTGCGTACTCGTCCTGAATCATTTCAGCAATCTTCGAACCGCTGCTGGTCTCGTTGGCCAATGAGGCATAACGCTGCAACACACCAAGATCAGATTTTGCCAGAGCAAGTTCGGCATTATCAATCATGGCACGGAAAAAATCCCAGCTCTGATACATCTCACGAAGATCTTCGAGAACACTCGAGTCATCTTGCCACTGCATCTTGAAAGCACTTCCGATACCGAACCAAGCCGGCAGCAGGCAACGTGATTGAGTCCACGAAAATACCCAAGGAATCGCTCTCAAGTCCGACAGTCCTCCACCCGGCTTACGACGAGAAGGTCGCGAACCAATTGGGAGTTGCTCAATTTCCGAAATGGGTGTCGCTTTCCTGAAGAACTCGACAAAGCCATCGAGTTCAACCAAAGCTCGGTAGTGCCGCAGTGCACAATCGGAAAGGCGATCCATCTCTTGATGCCACTGACCTTCTTTTCCGCTGAGATTCTCATCCGAACAATCTTTCACTGTTGGCTTCCCCGCTGCAAGCAACGACGACCCAACGACTTGCTCAAGGTGACGATGCGCTATTTCAGAATCATCATAGCGATCCGCTAAAACCTCGCCCTGCTCGGTCAGACGAAGTTGTCCTCCAAAGGTTCCAGTCGGAAGTGACATGATGCTACGCGCAGCAGGACCTCCACCTCGCCCAAGAGAACCACCACGGCCATGGAAAAACACCAACGTCACTCCATGCTTCTCTGCTACCTCCGTCAATGCTTGCTGAGCACGATACAGTGACCAACATGCGGGGACATAACCGCCATCCTTCGTGCTGTCCGAGTAACCGAGCATGACCATCTGTTGATCACCCTGGCGTCGAAGATAATCCCGATAGACATCTGTCTCGAGCATCTGCGCCAGAATTTGCGGCCCGTGCTTGAGGTCATCGATCGTTTCAAGAAGCGGTGCAATAGGCAGACAACGCTCCTGAAGATCATCATTGGATCCGTTGAAAGCCTGCCTCCATAACCACAGCACCGTCAGCACATCAGTCACCGACGAGGTCATGCTAATAACATGAGCCCCGAGAGGTGAAAGGGAATAATGATCCGTCACACCATGCAGGACATCGAAAAGCCGCAGAGTTTCTTCGGTGCTGTCCGAACACCGGTGCCCATAAACTCGCAGCGGTAAGTCCATGGTTCGTACCAGAAGGTCTTGACGCTCAACTTCTCCAAGCCCCTCTGGAGCTTCATGAAGACCTAAACGTGTCGCGATCTCATTGAAGACTTCACTATAGACATTGGCGTTCTGACGGACGTCCAACCTAGCCAGATGCAGACCGAAGGTCTCGACTTGCGTCTGCCAAGCAATCAGCTCAACCTGATATAGATCACAACCGGGTAAACCTCCGATGGAATCTAGCAACACCTGTACGTCGGCACGAAGTTCATCAGCGGTAGCGTAGTCACCATTGACTCGCACTGTCTGATCCCGCATCCGAAAAGCTCCAGGCGTGGAGCCGACACATGCCTTCATGAGTTCGTTCACGGCGACCTCTGTCTGCGTGAGTCGCCAACGTATCACGGACATCCATCGTCGCAGCAGTTCGTTGGGTGGAATCGCGGAGACACGACTTTTCACCTCCGGCCAACGCTCAACCGCTTCATCAATTCGACTCACGAGTTGCGGCATGTCGCCCGCCTGCCTCGTCGACAAGCTGAACGAATCAAACAAACGCTTGGATTCTTTCAGATGAAAAGCAATCGCTTCTTTGCGAAGCCAAAAAACCGTTTCACAAGTCACTTCTGCGGTGACTCCCGGGTGCCCATCTCGATCCCCTCCGATCCAAGATCCAAATCGCACACATCGCAACCGCGAATTCACATCAAGATCGTAATAACGGTTTGCAGCCTCTCGCAACTCTCCAACAATCCTTGGAATTGCATTCCAGAGAACCGGTTTGACCGATAAGCCTCTCGCGACTTCCTGCATGACCGAAGGACGCCAAGGACGAATGAAGTCTGTCTGCCAGAGTTTGGCAATCTCGGCGCCAACCTGTGCTTCAAGCTGACTCCTTTTCTCTGGCCAAGGGTCATGGTCAAGCTCCGTCATTAACTCTCGAATGGTCCGGAGCTTGCGACGAACGGATCGACGCTTGGCTTCGGTGGGATGTGCCGTGAAAACAAGATCAACATCCAGCTGTTGGATGAGTTTCTGAAAATCACTTTGGCTGACACCGAGATTCTGTAACGACCTGACAGCTTCCCCAATCGATTCTTTGCGAGGCTCGGGGTAAACGCTTCGGGCACGCTCGGCGAGGACGCGGACGCGGGTTCGATCTTCGACGACATTCATCAAATCAAGAAAGACACTGAATGCGCGGATCACCACACGATATTGCCCCTCATCAAGCCCCGAAATGATCTCATGAAGCGTCAGACCTGCCGCCTCGCTTCCGCTTCGATGGTCACGCGATGCGAGCCGTAGTTTCTCCACGATCTCGAAGACTTCTTCACCTTCGAACTGCTTGATGACCTGACCGAGCTTCGTTCCAAGAAAATCGATCTCGGAGCGAAGTTGAGTCTTGGATTGATTTTGCCCCACCATTGATGCACTCTCTTAAGGTTAGCCCGCCCAAAGCTCGGCGATAGAAACGCCGCAGCTTGTGCCTCGAGGACTGATGATTCATTACTAAGGTCAACAAGAGGTGATTGGTCCCTGCCAACCGATCCCCACCTCTATCACGCTACGCATCGCAGCTTCTTTCTCTTGTTAAACCTATCAAATCCTTCTCTGGACAGCGAGTAAAGACAATCAAATGAAACAACGAACAAGGCTCGCCAACTGACAAGCTGAGACATTCTGCACGATTATTGATAAAACCTTTCGATAGGACTAAGTAGCCCTGCCCCACCTTGAGGCGTGCTTAAGGGAAAAGCAGCCCCGCAATAGAATTTGCATCACTTACTCCTGTCTCTAGTTAGAAAAAACGCCGAAAAAGAAGACCTTGTAGGCTGACAAACTCCGAGTTAGTTTCCGAGTGTTGTAGCGATCATCTGCGACCACGCACCTAAAGATCTTTTCCCCATCATCTTCACGCGTTTTAATGCTCAATCTTTTCTCCTCGCGTCCTGAAAACCTCAAAAACGAAATTCTTTCGGGTCTCACCGTTGCTCTTGCCCTGGTTCCGGAAGCGATTGCCTTTGCATTTGTCGCGGGTGTTTCTCCGATCATCGGGCTCTACTCAGCGTCTTTCATCGGATTGATTGCAGCGGTGTTTGGC
>JAKMEW010000015.1 GCA_022425745.1 Rubripirellula sp. | reverse complement strand
ACTTGGCTGTGGCTCACGAAAAAATTGGCGAGACGCGGAAAGCGATCGACTTGATGCGTGAGAAGGATGGTCTCTTTCCCGGTTTGTACGAAACTCACGCCAACCTTGGGACGTTCTTGATCCACTCTGGAGATTTTCAACAAGGTTTGGCGGAGATTGAAAAGGCATTGGAGATTAACCCGGATGCGCACTTTGGCCGCGAAAAGTATCAGCGTCTGCTCGTTCTGTATCTGCTCAAGTGCGACGTCGAGGCTGGTCTGCGGCTGCCACTGTGCGAGGAGTTGCCGAATGGATTTGAGCCGGTTGGCTTCGCGTCGTTCCTGTTCGGTGATGAGTTAAGCGAGGTGTCTGTCGAAGAACGAAAGGAATCACTCGGCGCGGCTACAAAGGGTCTGCTCGGCATGATGAAATTTGGGAACTTTGATTCGCCGATACTCCTTGAAGCCTTGGGGGATCTTTTGGTGAGCAGCGGCTTGGCTGCAGATGCGAAACAGCTTGCTGCTCGGGCTTATCTCAAAGCATCCTACGAGGTTGAGGATCCGTTGGTGAAGGAGAAGTATCGTCGCAAATCCGATAGTTGCCTCGAGTTTCAAACCGGTAATCAAGGTGGTTCGACCAGGATCAAACTGAGCGAATTGGAAAGTCAATTCTCATTGGAATTGGAAGATGCTAGTAACTGGTATGCCCAAATTGTCAAAGACGAGGGAGCGTGGATCAGCGAGGACGCAAACCCAGAAATAGAGTTTGAGCAGACGTATTACAATCACACGCCACAGATTGAGGTCGCGTCCTCCCGCGTTTCACTTTCACGGACAGGCTCTCGTTCAAGCGGTTCGACTCGTATGACTGCTTTGCTGAGCTTTGCAGCTATCTTGGTTGTTCCCGCTTGGTTTCTTTATCGCAAACTTCGGCGGGTCTAGCTTCGAACGATCGCTGCGGTGTCAGTTTTCTGAGATGCAGTAGAGATAATTTGCGCCCCGTAAGAATAATTGGTTTCCGGCGAGTGCGGGTGATGCGTCAAATCGCTCATCGAGATGATTCAATGACATCACTTCGTATTTTGTACCGTGCTTGAGCACCGCCGTGTTTCCTGCTCGTCCAACGAGGTAGACTCGGCCGCTTGCTGCGACCGGTGAAGCGTACAGATTTGAAATGCCGTTGACCCGCTCAGGACCAAATTGAAGTGCACCTGATTCGGCATCCACGCAGCGAAGGATCGCTTGGTTGGATTGATTGAAGTACAGCAGGCCATCGTAGAGAAGGGCAGAGGGAACATAGGGAGTCCCTCGATCTAAGGACCATCGAATCTTGTCCGATCCAGAAATGTCTCCGCGTTCAGTAAGTGGAATGGCCAACGCCGCGTAACCTTGGTAACCGCTCATGCAGATCACGTGGTCACCCTCGACCTGAGGGCACGGTGTGCAGTTGCCGGTAAGTCCGCTGCATTGCCATATGATTTCGCCGGAGTATAGGTCGTAACTTCGAACAAAATTGCTCGCTGAAGTGATCACCTGAGTTTTGCCACTGTGTTCTAGGACAAGTGGCGTAGCCCAGGCATTACCCTCATCGCGCTGGCGACTCCATACTGTCTTGCCACTGGCCGCATCGAGAACTTCAATCGAGCTCTGGCCGCCATGGTCTCGCACGACGACAAGTTTATCCTCGTGCAGGACGGGTGAGCAGCCTTCGCCCAAGCTTGAACCGACCTTAGCCTCACCCAGGTTCCGCTCCCAGATTTTCTTCCCATCAAGGTCGTAGCAGAATAGTCCAGCGGAACCAAACCAGCAAAATAGTCGCTTGCCGTCGGTGGTTGGCGAGGCGGAGGCAAAGTCGTTGTCGTTATGAGCGCCCTCGTGCGGTATTTTTTTGGTTGCGGTCTCCCGCCAGAGTCGACGGCCGGTGTTTCGGTCAAAGCACATCACCAAGAATTCGTGCACTGCATTGGGCTGTTTAATGTCAAAAAAATTGGTTTTTGGCTGATCAGCAGGATCTGGGATGGATGAATCTTTTTGAGCAGTCTTTAGTGCGCTCAAAATGAAAACCCTGTCTTCCCAAATGATGGGAGTCGAGGTGCCATCGCCCTCGATGGGAACTTTCCATTGGATGTTTTCTGTTTCACTCCAAGAGGTCGGCGGGTCACTCGACTCGGCAACGCCGCTATTGAGTGGGCCACGCCACTGCGACCAGTTTTCTACCGCGAGGCATTGGGGGAAGGTAAGCAGCGGCAGGGTAATGCTCAGGACGGCAGGCAGTTTGATCGAATTTGGGAGCATGTCGAATCTCTAATTTCGTGAATTCAGAATGCAAGAGTTTGAGAAGTTTGTTTCGTGGAGGAGTGTGGTTTCAGGTGATCTTACGTCAGGACGATTCATGGATCTCGGTTCATCGATTTGTTGATCCACGAGTGTTGGGGATCAAGTTTACTCGTCTAGTTCTCTAGTTCTCTAGTTCTCTGGTTTTCTCTTTGAAGGCGAAGAGTTTCTTGTGTGTTCTCAGATAGATCACTCCATCCACAATTGCGGGAGTTGCGTACACATTGTCATTCAATTCGTTGACGGCGATGACCGAATTGGAATCGTTCAGTTGGATGACAGATACACAGCCATCACCTGCAAAGCAATAAAGATGACCATCCGCAATCACCGGTGAAGCGTAGTGTGTTCCGCTTCCTTTGGTTCGCATGCGTTTGGTGACATCACCCGTGCCTATGTCAATGCAACTGAGTTGTCCACCGTTTTTGATGAGATAGACTGTCGATCCCCACGCGACCGGTGAAGGTACTTCGGGTATTCCGCGTGTTGTTAGGACCCGCACGTCCCCGGCGTCAATTAGCCCTTCGCTGTTTAGCGGAATAGCGAGTAGTCCGTGTGTTTCATAGCCGTCGCGAAACTTCTCAATTTGATTGGTGGCGACCATCCATTCCTCTTCTATGATCTCCCCATCATTATTCTTGTCACAGTGCTTGAATGAGACCGGCGCACCATTCATCGGAGCTTCGATACCTTCTGGTCGATGAAAGATCCAAAGTGAGGGGAATTCATCACGAGAGATCATGCGGTTGTTGTTGGTGTCATGATCTGAAATAAGCTGGCTGAAGGCGGGAAGGGGCGGACGGAGATCGGGTTCGCCGAGTTTATTCCAAGTTGAAACGAGGACCTCATTGCCCGCGATGATCGGAGTGCTGGTTGCAGTGGTCGCGCACTTAGCGATCCAGATTCGTTGACCACTATCAATATCAAAGGCTTGCACACTGCGTGCAGAATGAAAAATGATTGCGTTTTTGTGAATGATTGGACAGGCAGTACATGCCATCTCGCCGGTGAACTTTTCCGCTTGCTGTACTTTCCAGCGTTCGTCGCCTGTGTCCTTGTCAAAGCATGCAATGTAATGATCGACGTAGTTGCCGCGATAGAGAATGACATCGTCCCCGTGAATCACCGGGGAGGTCGCATTGCCACCAAATGACTTTGCAAGTGGCATGCGTTTTTCCCACTGGACTTGCCCGTCGTGAGTCAAGCAGATCAAGCCGTAGCAACCAAAATAGGCGATCACGTTTTGGGAATCGCAGCAGGGTGAGCTGCTGGCTGGATTGAATGAGGGATGGCCCTTCTCAAGTACTTCAACGGTGAAGGAGCGAGTCCAAAGAAGATCACCCCCGTGGCGATTAAAGCACACAACACTGACTGTTGATTGATCAGAATTGAACGTCGTTAGGAAAAGGCGATCACCGTGGATGCACGGTGAGCTATGTCCGGGAGCAACATCAGTGGACCAGAGGACATTCGTTTGCGGGTCGAAATGTTTGGGGGGCGAACCGGTTCCGATTCCTGCCGAATTCTGACCTCGAAATTGATGCCATTCATCTGCTTCGTTACGAAGCGGTTCATGGAAAAGGATAAGCACTACGGCCAAAATACATTGCGGAGCGATGCGACATCGCTTGATTGCGAGACTTGCGGTGGGTGCTATATCCCGTTTGATCCGGTATCGTACACGTTTCATTTGGAAAGATCCGTTTGCAATCCTTTTGTTGCCTGAAGCAGGCGTTCGTCCTTCTCAATGTTTTTTTTGCATTGCCAATGCGTGGTAACCCAATAGGTCATCTCCGAGACGGCTTTTGGGGAGTGTCGATCCAACACTATTTTTTCTTGACGACAACGGACGCATTGTCTTTGAAGGTTTTCAGTTGGAAAGATCCCCTTTGGCCCGTGGCACGTATCTTGAATCGTACTGAATAATCGATGTGTTGTTCGGCGGAGTCGGACACGGTCTCGGCGGCCGAGTAGGATAGGATTTTTGCCTTACTCGGCGGTAAGGTGTAACGCGAGGTGGGTTCGAGTGCATCCGCAAACAGGGCGTCGGAATGCTGGTTGTTGATCCATTTGTCAATTCCCTCCTGCTCCGCGTTCGGGTCAAAGAGGAAGACAGTCGCACTGATGGGGAAGGTCGTTCCCTTGTTGTCGAGGTTGACCTTCACCACCGCCCGTTCATCTCGGAGCGAGTAGAAGATTAGAGTGTCACGGTATCCGATCATCGACGATCGGATTTGTATCTTGGGTGTCTCGTCCGTGATTCTCAGAGGCGTAGCAGGACGCCTGGTGTTGCGATCATTGCCAGAAGCGATCGTGTCAACATTGAATGTCATTGCGAGGATCGTCGCTAACGATGCCAGCCAGAGTAACTTAGCGGTCGTAAGCGTTTCGCGAGAGGTGCTTTTGTTTATCATGCGGATCGCAAAGGATTGTGAGGAACGATGAGGTCCACACGCATTTTAGCCGCTTACCTGACTCTGGTGGTCGTTCGCTCGTGGCGATAGATTCCGCTGCGGGATTTTCGGTTCAAAATAGCGTGAAAATGGTTCCTCTGGCATGAAGATTCTTCCGATGCCTACTTCACAGCGGCGTATTTACCCGGATAATACGGCCGTCAAATCACACATGCGGATGTGGCGGAATTGGCAGACGCGCTAGATTCAGGTTCTAGTGCCCGCAAGGGCGTGGAGGTTCAAGTCCTCTCATCCGCACTGCTTAATAGAGAGGGCTTTCAGTTGTTCAGCTGAAAGCCCTTTTTTTATCGTGCCATAGGTTCAGTATCGGGCGTTGGGAGACAATCGGGTGTTCCGAGATAACTGAGTGGTGCTTACTGAATTTGTGTGGAAATCATTGCGAGACAAAATGTCAGATACATCCTCATCCGTGTTGGTTCGGATCTTGCGGTCGCAAATCCTAAGGCAGGTGTTGCCACAGTTGACCGTTGTACTACTGTTGCACGGATTGAATCTCTCGCAGGCGGTTGCACAGGTGGTCGTTTCAGGCCAATTGACTGTAGGGGAAAAATCGGCAGAAGAAAATGCTGAGCAGGGGATCGTTGATCAGTGGCGTGTCAACTTTCGTCGACCACCCGCTGGTTGGCGAACGGTTGATTTTGATGATTCAGACTGGCAAGAGGCTTACGGTGGATTCGGGACACACGGCACGCCGGGCTCTCGGATTGGAACGGTTTGGGGAACCAACGCGATCTGGCTGCGCAAACGCATCACACTTGAACGCTCCTTTGAAGAACCGGCACTTTTGATTCATCACGATGAAGATGCAGAGGTCTTTCTAAACGGTAAGCTGCTCGCGAAGTTTCAAGGCTTTGTTTCCGAGTATCAGGTTGTGCCAATAGCTTCGGAATTGGTTTCGACAATTCAACAGGGAGAGAACCTTCTTGCGGTTCACTGCAAGCAGACAAACGGCGGCCAGTTCATTGATGTTCATCTGGTGGATGCCAGGGCGGTGCCTGCATTACCAAAGCCAAAACGAAGCAAGAAGCCTTTTGCTTCGGAGTTGATCACCAAGTGGGGTGCGGATTTGGACCCAGCGAATGTTTGGTCTGAATATCCAAGGCCCCAAATGGTTCGATCGAAATGGAGCAATCTAAACGGCCACTGGGATTACGCCGTGACACCGATTGAACAAGAAGAGAAACCGAGTGAATGGAACGGACAGATCCTTGTTCCCTTCAGTCTTGAGTCAAAGCTAGGCGGCGTTGAGCTGCTTTTGGATTCAACCGAATCACTGTGGTACCACCGATCGTTTGACCTGAGGGAAAAGCCCAAAGGAAAGTTGCTTCTGCATTTTGAGGCGGTGGATTACCGCTGCGAGGTGTTCGTTAATGGTGTTTCTGCTGGAACACATCAGGGTGGGAATACACCTTTTCATTTCGCGATTGAAGAATTCGTCCGTGAGGGTGCTAATGAATTGATCGTAAGGGTCGAGGACGAAACCGAAGGTTGGCAACTGCGAGGCAAGCAAACCCTTAATGCACGAGGCATTTGGTACACCCAGGTTTCTGGTATTTGGCAGACCGTCTGGTTGGAGGAGACACCAAGTGTTGCAATCCAACAATTGAAGATCCATACCGACGCCCGCGAGGGCGCGATTGATGTGGTGGTCCTGAGTAATGCGAATCACAGTGGTGGGTGGCAAACACGACTTCGTGTTCGTGACGGTGAGCAGGTGATCGCGACTGCGACGGGCAATGTGGATCGGCTGCAAGTGAAGATGGGTGGTGCAAAATTGTGGTCACCCGACTCACCGTTTCTCTACGGTCTTGAGGTGGCACTGATTAATCCCGCTGGAGAAGTGGTTGATCGTGTTGAGTCTTACGCTGGGATTCGAACGGTTGGGAAAGTCAGAGATGCATCGGGGCATTGGCGTTTCACCCTGAACGGTGATCCTCTTTTCCACTGGGGACCACTGGATCAAGGTTGGTGGCCCGACGGGCTGCTGACGCCACCTTCGGATGAGGCGATGCGGTTTGATGTGGATTGGTTGAAGGCAGCTGGCTTCAACATGATTCGAAAGCACATCAAGATTGAGCCTCGACGTTTCTATGCTTACTGCGATCAGATCGGAATGTTGGTTTGGCAGGATCATGTCAGTGGCGGTGTGAATCCACCCTGGACGCGTTTGCAACCGGATCCGGTGGATGCTGCTTGGCCCGATGAGCAGCATGAGCAATTCATGCTTGAACTCGATCGGATGATCGATTCACTTGAAAATCATCCCTCGATTGCCGTTTGGGTTCCGTTCAACGAAGCATGGGGGCAACACCGAACCGTTGAGGTTGGTAATTGGGTAAGCAAACGTGATCCTTCTCGATTGGTCAACGTCGCCAGCGGAGGAAACTTTTGGCCCTCGGGTGACATTGTTGATTCCCACCGATATCCGGATCCGGGATTCCCGTTCGAGCAGGGGGAGAACGGGCGATTCGAGGATTACATCAAAGTCATGGGGGAATTTGGTGGTCACGGGTATCCGGTTCTGGGTCACCTTTGGGATTCGAATCGGAGAAATTGGGGATATGGCGGTTTGCCTCAGACCGAAGCGGAATACAAACAGCGATATGTGAAATCGTTGCAAATCTTGAATGAATTGCGTGGGCAAGGAATTGCGGCCGGAGTCTACACTCAGACCACTGACGTGGAGGGCGAGATCAACGGATTGATGACTTACGATCGCAAGGTGATCAAAATCCCAGCGGACGAATTGGCTGCTTTGCATCGCTCGTTATTTGACGAAGCCACGCTCACTGATGGGCAACTCGGCGTTCGTCAACCTGCCCCTCCAATGGACCGAGTGACCATAGAAAGAGGATTGAAGTCTCACGACCGGGCGTTGCACATCAAATCCGGATGGATTCGTGACCCCTATGTGATTCTCGGTCCGGATGACCATTACTACTTGACCGGCACGCAGCCGAATCCAGATGACCCGCGAGAAGTAATCGACCCTTACAACATCGGACTTGGGGACGAGAGCATTGTTGGCGAGCATGTGCGGGTATGGCGGAGCAGGGATCTTGTTGAATGGGAGTCACTCGGTGAGCCATTCGACGTGGATGACTCCATTGCATTCCGAAATCGCAAAGGTAAGCAACCGCCGAAGCGACTGATCTGGGCACCCGAGTTGCACTGGATGGGTGATCGGTGGGCGTTGGTTCATTGTCCTGCACTCCATTCAAGCTTTGCATTGACCAGGGGACACGAAGTTGCTCGGCCATGGGAACAACCGTTGTTCCCTGAATCAAGTCGCAAGCATGATCCCTCACTTTTTCAGGATGATGATGGCACTTGGTACATGCTTTGGCAGAACACCATGGTGGCACCTCTTTCAAGTGATTTAAAAAAGTTTACGAGAGATCCTGTGAGGATTGATCCTGCTGGTGAGCGTCTTGGGCCTGAGGGAAAGCCGATTTCTCGCATTGGTCATGAGGGAGCGACGATGCGGAAGATCGGTGGTAAGTACGTCCATTTCGGAACTGCGTGGTCAACGGATCAGGGAAGGAAGGGTTCTTACAATCTTTATTACTGCCTTGCCGATGAGATTACCGGTCCGTATGATCCGCGTCGATTTGTGGGGCGTTTTCTCGGGCATGGCACACCATTTCAAGATCGTGCGGGTAAATGGTGGTGTACCGCTTTTTTCAATGCGAACGTTCCTCCTTTGAGCCGTGAAGGAATCCAGGGAATGGATCTGAGTGGTGATGCTC
>JAKMEW010000544.1 GCA_022425745.1 Rubripirellula sp. | reverse complement strand
TACTTGGACCCTCGAGGCATTAACCCTCGTAGCAAAGTGCGGCACGACAACAGCCTCATTCGATTCATGACACACTTTGAACATACCTTCGGCAAGGGAAATCGCCCGTTTACCACCATGCCTTGGGCTCATGGCAATCACTACTGGCACTCGCCGATCTACAGCCTCCCGCGAACTCCCGGACGTTCGGGCTACGGAAATCAGGATGACTTTGATTACGAACCGGTGCAGCCTTTTACGATCCCAAATCGCAAGGGAATCCTGACTCATCCCGCGTGGCTTGTCGCGCATTCGGGAAACTTCGCCACCGATCCGATTCGCCGTGGGAAATGGATCCGCGAAAAACTACTCTCAGGCATGGTTCCAGAGATCCCAATTACAGTCGACGCTCAAGTCCCGGAGGATCCGCACAGGACACTCAGAGAACGTCTCGAAAGTGCAACGGGTGATTCGCAATGCTGGAAATGCCACAAGAAAATGAATCCACTCGGGCTACCGTTCGAAAACTTCGACGACTTTGGCCGATTCAGAATCGAGGAGAGTCTCGAGTATGAACAGCAGATAATGAAGCGCATGCCTGGAAACGAAGCCGATCTTTTCGAAACCAAACCGATCAATACCGCAGGCTATCTCGAAGGCACTGACAACGAATCACTCGATGGCCCAGTGTCGGACTCCTTCGACCTGATCGATCGGTTGGCAAAATCAGATCGTGTCCGCCAATCCATCATTCGCCACGCATTCCGCTTTTTCATGGGACGCAACGAAATGCTCTCCGACTCCCAAACGCTAATCGACGCGGATCACGCCTATTTAACAAGCGGCGGCAGTTTCAAAGCGGTTGTGATTTCTTTGCTATGCTCGGATTCGTTCCGATACCGTAAAGTGATCGATACTCCGATGCACGTCTCCGTTTTAACCGAAAACAGAGTGACTCAACCCTAACGCGTTACATCTGCGCGGCCGAATACTCGCATCAAGAAGAAACAACTGATGAGTGATCGCAGACAATTCTTAAGTGACCTGTTGTCCGGGGCGGCTTCTACCGGCATCCTTCCTGCGGGCATTGCTGCTCTGTGCGGAGGATCAAAACCACTTCACGCATCGGAGCCCTCAGCAACTCCCCCCACACGATTCATCTTCCTTCACAAAGGCAATGGCCTTTTTCCCAGTTCGCTCGTTCCGCCGAGCTTTAATGACCAGCAACGAAAAGCGGAATCGCAAAAGGACGCTTTTGATGTTGAGCTAGATGGACACGAGCTGCCAGAGTGGATGCGTCCGATCGAGAGCCACCTCAAGCAGACAACGATCCTGCAGGGCCTTTCCGGAAAAATGTGCACCACGGGGCACCACACTTGGTGCTCTTCGCTGGGGGTCTACAAAGCCAATGAACGTCTTAGCTCCATCAAGTGGGCGACGGTCGACTTCGAACTTTCCAAAATGTTCCCCTCGCCGTTCGAGCATATTGAGCTTGCATGCTTTCCAACCGGCGGTGGCAACTCGAGAGGAAACATTAACGGTATCGAGAAAGGATTTTCAGCTCGTGGACCACAGCAACCCAACTACGCATTTGGCTCACCCAAGATCGCACTCAGAGAACTCTACAAATCGGTTTCTCAAGAAGTAGCAGCAAGAACGCAGTATCAGCTTGATCAATCTTTGCTTGACTTCGTCGCTTCCAGCGAGACAACGCATGCAGAAGGCCTAACCGGCCAAGAAAGAACCAAAGTGGCCAACTACGCCGATGCGTTAAACGCAATTCGCCAGCGCAATGGTCGTGTTGAAAAGATGAGCGAGAGAATCCTTGAAAATCTTCCCAAGCTCGACAACAAGTACCTTGGTGAAAACCTAACCACCGTTGAACGCCAAGAAGGATTCACGGAGATTCTATTATCGACCCTGATCTCTGGAATGACTAACGTCGTTGCTTTCACGCTCGATGAACTCGGGACACCCTACACGGGTCTCCCTGAAATTGAAGGAGAGAATGTCAATCAGCATGACGTCGGACACGGGAAAGCCGTCGGACGATTCGAAGCAACCGAGGTGCGTAAAAAGATCCGCCGACAGCACATGCAAGTGATCGACAAGATCGTTTCTCGACTGAAATCTATCCCGGAAGGCAGCGGATCGATGTTCGACAACACGATGCTTTTCTATTTCCCAGACAATGGGGAAACGCATCACAGCCAGGGAACCGAATGGCCTTTTGTCGTGATCGCCGGCGATCAAACGCCGCTGAACATTTCAGGCCGCTACATTCGCCTCCCAAGATACGGGGAACCAGGGCATGAAACGCTCGGAAACTGGTACACCACGGTGCTTAATGCCTATGGAAACCCCATCGAGCACTACGGGAGTCCAGATGTCGGCCTGACCTTCGACCAAACTGGCCCGATCAAACCGTTTCTAAGTTAGGCATTTCACTAACACGATCTTTTACAGCGTTCCAACCTTTCCGCTATACTTTATCTCCTCTAAAACATCCGTTACTAACACTCGATACCCGTCAGGATCAATTCGTCAATGAACAACAAATCGACTCGTCGTCAGGCCATTAGAACCGCAGCATTGGGTGCGGGCGCCATCGCATCCACTCCGTATTTCAATTGGAGCGAGAAGGCGTTCGCAAATCAGGACAAGAACGATCGCCCCACCATCGGCTGCATTGGCGTTGGCAGCATGGGTACGGGCGATGCTCAAGGCCATGCGAGCTTTGGCGATGTTGTCGCTGTGTGTGACGTTGATGAGCGACATGCCCTGCGGGCAAAAAATCATGAACGCATCGGCAAAGGTAAAGCAGATGTCTACGGTGACTATCGCAAGGTTCTTGAGCGCAAGGACATTGATACGGTCAGCATTGTGACACCGGATCACTGGCACATTAAAATTGCCGTTGAAGCTCTCGAAGCGGGCAAGCACGTTTTTGTTCAAAAACCACTCACACTCACACTCGAGGAAAACCAGCTAATCCGCCGAGCGTGTGAGAAGCATCCTGAACTTGCTTTCCTCGTTGGTACTCAACAGCGTAGTGATCGCAACAAGTTTATGCGTGCAGTCAACATGGTGCAAAAAGGACTACTCGGCGACATCAAGCACGTGACCGTTGGCATCAACGGCTCGCCCACCGGAGGCCCTTTTCCTGTTGCGGATGTCCCCAAGGAACTTGACTGGGAGATGTGGCAGGGTCAAGCACCAACCAAAGCGTACCGCGAGCGTCGTTGCCATTACGAGTTCCGCTGGTGGTACGAATACTCCGGGGGCAAGTTCACCGATTGGGGTGCACACCACGTTGACATCGCGATGTGGGCACTAAGCAAGAACGGCGCGAAGCAGGGTCCGACTTCGGTCGATGGCACGGACAGCAAGCATCCCGTCGAGTTCAAAGATGGGAACCCAACCGTCGATGACAGCTACAACACTTCCCACGACTTCTCGGTGATTCACACCTTTGATGATGGAATCACCATGGACGTCACCAGCCGTGGCGATAACGGGATCACCTTCGAAGGAACCAAAGGCCGGATCTTTGTGAACCGTGGTAAGATCACAGGTAAGCCGATTGAAGAGAACTGGGACAAGGACGCTTACAGCGATCAGGATATAGCGAATCTCTACAAAGGTAAGCCTCACGAGGGTCACAAGAACAATTTCTATCGTTGTATTCGCGAAGGCGGCCTCACTGTGTCCGACCCGTTCAGCCACATTCAGGCGATGGCGG
>JAKMEW010000543.1 GCA_022425745.1 Rubripirellula sp. | reverse complement strand
GAAATGAGCGTGTTGGATAAATTCAAGCTCTTGAAAGACGTCGGACTCGATGGAACGGAAATCCATGTAACGAGTAAAGCTGATCGGAACGAAGTTCGTCGTGCCATCGACAGAACAGGAGTGGTGGTTCATGGATTTCTCAACAGTGACAAACCTGATCTAATCCACGCAATCGACAGCGCGAAGTATTACGGAGGCAGCAGCGTCCTCGTTGTTGCAGGACGAGTGGACGCAAGTCACCCTTATGATGAAGTTTACAGACAGCAACAAAGCAGGATTCGCAAAACTCGACATCAAGGAGTACAGCCGTGCAAAACAGATGAATGATGGACTTCGCAAGGGATTTGAAGTTGAGATCGGCGAAGGTGACTGTGACTGGCCTGCAGTTAGAAAGGCTCTGAAGGAGATCGGGTACACCTCGGGATGGGCAACGGCCGAAGTCTCTGGTGGCGATCGCGATCGCATCGCTGAAATTGCGAAGCGGATGAATGACGTGCTACCATAAGCGGATGCGAGAGAGGATCAAAAACTTGATCCATTTTATGCGAACCATCCATTGACGCCGCGGCTACTTTCAAAACGCAAAATCTTGAGCCAGCTTCCACCTAGTGATCGACGAAAACGCAAGCGTCCCAAGCCGGACCTACGTCGCGCCATTCCTCACCAACCACCTCGAAACACCGGTGACCTTGACGGTCAACAACAAGCGTCACTAGCAGCGGAAGCAGAATCTAAAGTCATCCTATCACGTCGAATTGACCCGATCCTCAGTGGAGGACTGTCACTCGTCGTCTCAATGCTTGTAATTGCACTTGGCTTGATCACTCAAGCGGGTGCGGGTCAGTTTTTACTCGCCATTGAACTCTATCTATTCACCGACCTATTCATCAACGGGCCCCACTTCATCGCCTCGTACCGGGTTCTTTACTCGCGAAGTAGAAACCTACTAAAACACCCAATCGTCACCCTCTTTTTCCCGATCCTTTCTGCGATCTTTCTTAGCTACATCGTCTACTGTT
This sequence comes from Rubripirellula sp., assembly GCA_022425745.1. GTDB lineage: Bacteria > Planctomycetota > Planctomycetia > Pirellulales > Pirellulaceae > Rubripirellula. The sequence goes on along the minus strand of JAKMEW010000543.1, from coordinate 3,335 downwards.
CTTATCAGATGGATGCATTTGATCCTCTTGGCATCATGGCGGTACTGAACCTAATTGCCCCAATCGTCCTCGCGTGGCATTACACGGGCCAGTCGTGGGGAACCACGGCTTGCTTTGCACACTTAAGTGGATTCCGAATCAGTAGCCAACAACGGCTGTTGATTCGAATTGGCTTTTTCAGCCTGTTCGTTTATCACATCGCGTGGGCGTACAATTCGACGGGGTTCGTCCAACAAGTTTTGAGCGAAGAGGAAGCTGGCGATTACCTCATGCAATCGATCATGTCCCTTTGTCGACTTCTCGTCGCGGTTGGATTCATCACGGGGTTGTACGGTTTTTGGCAGATATCGAAACAAACCGGCCGTCGTGTGCCTGTTCGAACGTGGCTTCCCTGGGCTGCAACCTTCAGCTGGTATGTCATGGTGGACTTCAACCCCGCGGCTTTCTTCTTGCTGCAGTTTTTCCACGCCTTTCAATATTTAATGTTTCCAGTGCGTGTTGAGCTGAATGAGTACACTCCAGAGACACGGCGATCCCACCACATGATCGCCTACTATGTGATTCTGGTTGCACTCGGATACATCGCCTTCGAATGGTCAAGTTTTGATGCGATACCGAAGGAACTGATACCTGCTGGAACAGCGGTCATGATGATCATCAACCTGCACCATTACTTCATCGATGCGGTCATCTGGAAAATCCGGGAGCCAGAAGTTCGCCAGGCGCTCTTCGGGCACCTGTCGCCTTCATCATCAAGCTGATTTTGATTTCACGGAATCGCCCCGACAGACAAAATCTCTCACCAAAGCTGATGGGGCAGGTCCTGACCTTCTGTGATCAGATAGCGACAATCAGCCTTCATTGAACCGAACTGCTGCCTGCGACCACTCGGCCACCAAACCACAAGTTCATCCACAACCTCATCCTCTCCGATTCCCATTGCGATGATCGACTCGTTGCGACACAGGTAACCATCGCCTGCTGTCACCCAGCCATATCGCAGCTTGCCTGCGATCGAAGCCTCAACACGCACACCTACCGCATCGCGACCAGATTCCGTGCCAACGAATTCGAACTGCACCCAATGATTCGGCGTGATGGTCTCATTCATTAACAGCGCTGACGCCTCATTCACGTGAGTCACAACCAGGTCCATGCTCCCATCGCGATTGACATCCAATTTGGCCATGGCTCGGCCAAGGTGTGGCGTTGCCCAATACGAAGAATCAACAGCAGCCTCGCTGAGAACCAAGCGTCCGCCTCGATTGGCAAAAAGCTGAGGGAGTTGCCGAAAGTCTCCGTCCATCTGCAAATATTCGTCAACATGCCCATTACTGACTGCCAGATCAGCCAGGCCGTCGTTATTGAAGTCAATCGCCTGAGCACCGAAACCGAGAACGGGCAGACTGACAGAGCCGAGCCCAAACTGTTTGGCACGATCTCGATAACCGCCTGAATCTTGCAGGTACAGACAGACCGGCTCTTGCTGAAAGTTTGCGATGTGAAAATCCAATCCCCCGTTGTTATCAAAGTCCTCTGCCGCAATCCCCATGCTTGCTGTTCCCGCGCCCCCGGCAGAAAACGCCAAACCCATCAGCTTGGCTGTATCGACGAACCTTTCCTTATCGACACTATATTTCCAGCACTGATTAGCGGTACTGTCATTACCAACAAAAACTTCGTTACCCTGATGACCGTCCAAGTTCGCGATCACCAACCCGAGTCCCGGTCTCGCCGCTTGGCTCTTACCGCCGATATCTAACCAATTCAAGCCGCCGCTTCCGTCATTCAAAGCGATTTGATCACGAGAGTGCCCGAAGCCGTTCGGCCCCAGAGCCTCAATCACCTCACCGACTTCATTGACCGGAGGCTTGCGAAACAGTTCTTCATCTTCGACGTAATTGACTCGGTAAAGATCAGGCAAACCACTCTGATTGAGATCAGCAATTGCGACGGATGCGGGAACCTGATTCACTCGGGAGGATGCTTCAATAGTACTCTTGGTGTAAGTTCCGTCGCCGTTGTTGAGGAGAAGACAGTCATACTTCATTCCAGTGGTAACGATGTCCGGAAAACCATCTTGGTTCCAGTCACCAGCGGTACAACCAATGGTGTGCTGCTTCGGATCATTAGAATCTCCGCGCAGCAACACAAAACGACCGCCCAGATTTCGATAGAGTTGATCCCTTCCGCCGCTTGCGTTGGCGTCATCTGACCAACGCCCCTGCGCGAAGTAGAGGTCTGCAAGACCATCCCGATCAAGATCGGCCACGGCAACACCGCCGCCAAGTTGCTGGTGCATCCGAAAACCGGATTCGGTTGGCTCGTTGGCTACCTCATAGACATGTGTGATTCCCAGAGATTTTGCTACGTTGCGAAACACGGGCACGGAGCCAACATCGGCGACCATATCATTTCCCCGGGGATCGACACTCGTCACCGATTCGCCTAACAGTTGCTTCAGCGCGACAGATCCAGGAGCAGGATAGGAAGCCAGGTCTCTCTTTGTCACCAAGGATTCCACGGACGGAAAGGAACCACCTTCACTGAGCAGTGATTGCCGCTGAGCATTCCATGCAGCGAGCGTCTGCGGTGGGGCGGAACGATGATAGTCCGCCAGATATCCCCACAGCGTTGCTTCCAGCTTCCTCCCGCTGTCCATCAATCTTTGCGACAATAAATCCATCTGCTCAGGATCAGCTGATACGGAATTAGCAATCGCATTACTGGCCCTCAAGATTTCTCTGCACTCGCGCCATCGCACTTCCCACCGGCTAACCGAATCCTGATCCTCCAGAAGATCAAACATACGAACGAGTCGATTCACCGCACGAAAGTCGGTTTGATCGAGCGTCACGGCGCGCAGCAGTGCTCCGATTGCCAAATTCACTTGGCGTTGATCGGCAAACATCACTCCCAGTGCCGTCCAGTACTCAGGAAAAGCAGGCATCGCCTCCGATAACTCGCTTGACCGCTCAATGGATGAAAGCCACCAACGAAATGCTTCATCATCCTGTGCTTCGGCAACTGCTAGACCGTAAAGAGCCCAAACGGCAGGTCGCACGTTGCGACGCTCAAGCACCGGTCGAATGGTCGCTGCTGACTCGGAATAACGTTTCTCAGTGAGCAAGGCTCTACCGCGAGCGGAAGCAAGCCATCCTTCATGCAACGGATTGGACGCATCGAAACTTGGCAGATCACTGGCCATGGCGTCACCTAGCACAATCAATGACTGCAGTTCTTCTTGCCGAACATCACCTAGTCGACAAAGTTCTCGAATATGAATTGCAGCTTCGTGCCGTCGCCCCTGCTGGTTCAAAAGACGTGACAATTGG